>NZ_JAJSOS010000007.1:0-307472 GCF_021283185.1 Buttiauxella cochleicola | reverse complement strand
CTTCATCGGGGGCAGTGAGATTGATAATACCGAGAGCTTGTGAAAGTTCCATTTAAAAAGGGTCCATGTTGTGCATGAACCCTTTTTACACGAGCCACCGGATCGGTCAACTGATCCTTAAACGATCGGCATTAGCCTTTCGGCGCCTTTTTGACGCCCTTATTACTTTGGCATCGCTTCTTTAGGAATGATCGCGCCGCGATACTGAATCACGGTGCTCGCGGTCAAATGCCCGCGTTTTGCTGCTTCTTCTGCATTGCCACCGGTCAAACGCACCGCCAGATAGCCCGCGCTGAAAGAGTCACCAGCAGCCGTAGTATCGATAACTTTTTCTTTCGGTAATTTCACCGCTGGCACTTCTAATGTTGACTCACCCTGAATCGCTACCAAGCAAGAATCAGCGCCACGCTTGATAACCACTTCACGCACACCAGCTGCCTGAGTACGGTGAATCACTTCTTCAACAGGCTTCTCGCCCCACAGCAAATCTTCGTCATCCAGCGTCAGGAACGCGATGTCGGTGCAGGTCAGCATTTGCTGATAGACCTGTTGCGTCTCTTCACGGCTTGCCCACAGGCGCGGACGGTAGTTGTTATCGAAGATAACCTTGCAACCGTTCGCACGGCACTGAGTCAGCAGAGCCATCAGCTTTTCACGGCTAGCCGCGTTGAGGATAGCCAGACTGATACCGCTCAGATACAGGTAGTCGAACTGTGCCAGTTCTGCGCAAATAGCCTGAGCTTGATCGCTCTCCAGCCAGAAACGGGCTGCGGCTTCGTTGCGCCAGTAATAGAACGTGCGCTCACCGGTAGAGTCAGTCTCGATGTAGTACAGGCCCGGCAAACGGTGCTCCAGGCGCTGTGTCAGTTCGGTGTGAACGTTTTCTTGCTGCCATGCGTCGAGCATTTGCTGGCTGAAGTTATCTTCACCCAGTGCTGTAACGTAATGGACTTCAAGATCGGCTGCGTCAACCTGACGTGCGATATAAACGGAAGTGTTTAGGGTATCGCCACCAAAGCCGCGGCTAACTTCCGCACCTTTTTGCGACAGTTCAATCATACATTCACCGATAACGGCGATTTTGCGCGTTGGCATAGCAGTAAACCTGAATTAATGAAATTGGCACTAGTTTGCTGGTCGGCTAAAAACGAGTCAAACAATTTAAAACGATGTTTCGGAAAACTTTGAGCTAAGGCAGTTTATTGCCGATGTTAGATAACTCGCATTGATTGAGGTTGTACTGAAAGCGAACATAAAGTTCTCATGCGCCACGCCGATAACTTCTCGATGAGCCATCTGAGTTATCAAGGTAAACAGGACGTACATGATGAAGTTTAAGCAGATCACTCACCGGCTGAATACGCTTGAGGCGAGTGTCGAAAGTTTGCAGGAGCGGCGGTTCTGGCTGCAATGCCAGCGGCAGTACACCTTCCAGCCGATTTATAAAATCGACGGCCATTTAATGGCGATAGAGCTGCTGACGGTGGTGACTCACCCGGATGAGCCAGAAATTCGTATTCCACCCGATCGTTACTTCACATCTGTCTCTTACCGTACGCGACTGATGGTTATCGAAGAGCAACTTAGCCTGCTGGCTGAGTGGGAATCCATCTTCCTTGGCTATAAAATTTTAGCCTCGGTAAATGTTGATGGCCCGACATTGATGGCGATGAAACAGCACCAGCCGATTCTTACGCTTATCAATAAAATGCCGTGGGTGCGTTTTGAGCTGGTTGAGCACATCACCCAACCACAGGCTGTGACGCTTGCTGGGATGCAGGAATTTGGCCCGTTGTGGCTTGATGATTTCGGTACAGGTGTTGCGAATTTCTCCGCATTAAGTGAGATGCACTATGACTACATCAAAGTCGCGCGTGAGTTGTTTATCATGCTGCGCACCACCGATGAAGGTCGCAATTTATTCACCATGCTGCTGCAATTGATGAACCGCTACTGCAAGGGTGTCATCGTTGAAGGTGTTGAAACTGAAGATGAATGGCGTGATGTCCAACGCTCGCCCGCCTATGCCGCGCAAGGTTATTTTCTCTCACGGCCCATTCCTTTTGAACAGTTGGAGAATGTGCTGATTCGCCTCTCCTGATGCCGTTTTGGCCCCGCTCAACTATCTTTAGTTAAAGCGAGCCACATCAGGAAAGGGGGCAAGGCATGACTAAAACTGGAAAAATTGTAAGCGGTGTTGTCGGGGTTTTATTGTTGTTGGTTGTGGTGGCAATCATTGTGATTGCGACGTTTGACTGGAATCGGCTCAAACCGACCATCAACCAAAAAGTCTCGACAGAACTGAACCGGCCATTCGCTATTCGTGGCGATTTAGGTGTGGTTTGGGAACGTAACAAAGAAGAGACGGGCTGGCGCAGTTGGGTGCCCTGGCCGCATGTTCATGCCGAAGATATTATTCTTGGTAACCCGCCTGATATTCCTGAAATCACGATGGTGCATCTACCGCGTGTTGACGCCACCCTGGCACCGCTCGCGCTGCTGACCAAAACCGTCTATATCCCATGGATTAAGCTGGTGCAACCTGATGCGCGGATTATTCGACTGTCAGAAAAAAACAACAACTGGACGTTTAAACTTGCCAGCGATGGGACAAAAGATCCCAACCAGTCGCCGTCTGCCTGGTCATTCAGAATGGACAATATTCTGTTTGATAAAGGCCGCATCGCCGTTAACGACAAGGTCACCAAAGCGGATATTGAAATCCTCGTCGACCCGCTCGGCAAGCCGCTGCCATTTAGTGAAATCGAAGGCAGTAAACCCAAAGGCAAAGACGCCGCGAAAGCCGGGGATTATGTCTTTGGCCTGAAAATGAAAGGCCGTTATAACGGTGCGCCGCTCGAAGGCAGCGGCAAAATCGGCGGCATGTTAGCGCTGCGTAGCGAAGGCGACACCGCCTTCCCGGTGCAGGCGGATGTGCGTTCCGGTAATTCCCGCGTGGCGTTTATCGGCACGGTTAACGACCCGATGAAAATGGGCGGCGTCGATCTGCAGCTTAAATTCTCCGGCGATTCGCTGGGTAATCTCTACGATTTAACCGGCGTGTTGCTGCCAGATACGCCACCGTTTGAAACGGATGGGCACCTGCTGGCAAAAATCGACACTGAAAAAGGCTCGGTATTCCGCTACCAAAACTTTAACGGACGCATTGGCGACAGCGACATTCACGGCTCGCTGACCTACTCGCAAGGCAAACCGCGCCCGAAACTGGAAGGCGATCTCGAATCTAAACAGCTCCGTCTTGCGGATCTCGGCCCGTTAATTGGCGTGGACTCCGGCAAAGGCGCGCAGCAAAGCAAAAAGTCAGAGCAGGCGAAAGGCGAGAAAACGAATCAGCCCGCCGACAAAGTGCTGCCGTATGACCGCTTCGAAACCGACAAATGGGATGTGATGGACGCCGATGTGCGCTTTAAAGGCGGCCGTATCGAACACAGCGGCACGCTGCCACTGAGTAACTTATCCACGCATGTGATTTTGAAGAACGCTGACCTGCGGCTCCAGCCGCTGAAATTTGGCATGGCGAACGGCACCATCAGCGCCAATATCCACCTGGAAGGCGACAAAAAGCCGATGCAGGGGAGAGCGGATATTCAGGCGCGGCGTTTGCAGCTCAAACAGTTGATGCCAAAAGTGGAGTCGATGCAGAAAACGCTCGGTGAGTTAAACGGCGATGCGGAATTACGGGGCCGTGGCAACTCTATTGCTGAGTTGCTGGGCAGCAGCGACGGCAACCTGAAACTGCTGATGAACGACGGGTTAATCAGCCGCAACCTGATGGAAATCGTCGGCTTAAACGTCGGGAACTATATTGTTGGGCAAATCTTTGGTGATGACGAGGTGCGGATTAACTGTGCGGCGGCAAACCTTGATTTACGTGGTGGAGTCGCGACGCCGAGAATATTCGCCTTTGATACTGAAAACGCGTTGATTAACGTTACAGGGACTACCAACTTTGCCAGCGAACGGCTCGATTTAACCATCGATCCTGAAAGCAAAGGGATTCGTATTATCACGCTGCGTTCGCCGCTCTATGTGCGCGGCACCTTTAAGAATCCGGATGCAGGCGTGAAAGCCGGGCCGCTAATTGCGCGTGGCGCGGTAGCGGCAGCTCTGGCGACGTTGGTGACACCAGCCGCGGCTCTGTTGGCGCTGATCTCGCCGTCCGAGGGCGGTGACAATCAGTGCAGCCGTATTTTGGGGCAGATGAAGAAGTGAGGCCCTCCTCCGGTTGTCACCGCCAAGGCTGGCTCTTAAACATATCTATGTGAGCCATGCGAAGGTTCCGTTCACTTACTGTTCTGTGATTTATAAAGCCACCGAACCGGTGAACGAGCCAAGGGTGCTACCGCAGCACCCTTGGCAATCCCGGCTCCCGGCGTTTAAATCGCCGCTTTGCGGTAAACCTCCGTTTTTCCTTTCAGTCCCAGGGTCGGTTGTGACTCGCTCCCGGCGATCACAACCTCTCGCCGTTCCCGACGGCTCGACCCGGCCTTACAGTCAAAACGGAGGCGATTTATGCCGGACTCAAAGGTCAAAATCAAAAGCGAAGGTCAAAGTCTAAAGCCGAGCCGGTTTTGACCTTGTTCCCGGTATAAATTGCCCCAGCGTTACCCATAAGTCAGGGTTGAGCTGCCGGGAGCAGCGAAAGAGAGCGATCGCCGGGAGCGAGTCGCGAACGACCCTGAACGTTGGGGATAAGCTGGGGTTTACCGCGGAGCGGCAATTTAATGACCGGGCGCCAGGATTATCAAGGAGAGGGCGTTCTCTCCTTGATACGTTCACCGTTAACAATGGTTGCAGAAGTCGCCAGACGTTCGGGTGAACGGAAAAACCTCTCATCTTACAGATCTCGCCCCGATAGATTGCCAGAGCGAGATGGTTATAAGAGAAAGCCTTTAGTGGGGAGGGTGAAAAACCTAAAGCGACAAATGACGCGTCTCTTTCGACACCAACAGCGCAATCAGCGTAATCGCTGACATCGCTGCCAGATACAAGCCGACATAGAACAGACCGTAATTTGCCTGCAACCAGGTCGCGATATACGGCGCTACAGACGCACCCAGAATCGACGCCACATTATACGAGAACGATGCCCCGGTATAACGCACTTCGGTTGGGAACAGCTCTGGCAGCAGTGCACCCATCGGTCCGAAAGTTAATCCCATCAGGCTCAGACCAATCAGCAGGAACACCATCACCAGCGTCGGGTTTCCGGAACCCAACAGCGGCTGGAACACCGCTAATGCGAACACAATCATCAGGCTGGTGATCACAATCATGCACTTACGGCGGCCAAATTTATCCGCCAGATAGCCCGCGATCGGCACCATCACGCCAAAACCAATTACCGCCATCATCAGCATCCACAACACATCGTTGCGCGAGAAACCGAGGCCTTTTGGCACCGCCGCAGTGCTGAACGTCATTGAATAGACCGTCATGATGTAAAACAGTGTGTAAGTCGCCAGCATAATAAAGGTGCCGATAACGGTCGCTTTTAAATGCTTTGTCAGAAGTGTGCCGAGCGGTATTTTCACCTGCTTGCCCGCTTTGGCAATTTTGGCGAATACCGGTGTTTCGTGCAGTGAAACACGCACATACAGGCCGATTATCACCAGCACCGCAGAAAGAATAAACGGCACGCGCCAGCCCCAGGACATGAACTGCTCGTCGGTTAAGAGCCATGAGAGCAGCAGGAAGGTGCCGTTGGCAAAGAAGAAGCCAATTGGGGCGCCCAACTGTGGGAAAGAGCCGTACAGCGCACGTTTGCGTGGTGGTGCGTTCTCGGTTGCGAGCAATGCCGCTCCGCCCCATTCGCCACCCAGACCCAGGCCCTGCCCAAAACGCGCCAGTGCTAACAACATTGGTGCCAGCACACCGATAGTTTCGTAGCTCGGCAGCAGGCCGATAACGACAGTTGAAACACCCATTGTCAGAAGTGATGCCACCAGTGTCACTTTGCGGCCTACGCGGTCGCCAAAGTGGCCAAATAGCGCGGAACCAATTGGGCGTGCAACAAAGGCAATAGCGAACGTTGCCAGCGACTGTAGCGTGGCAGCGGTTGGGTCACCTTGCGGGAAGAAGATATGCGGGAAAACAATGACCGCAGCAGTAGCGTAAATATAGAAATCAAAGAATTCGATGGCGGTGCCGACAAGCGAGGCAACGACAACTTTTCCGCGTGAGTTGA
Source organism: Buttiauxella cochleicola (assembly GCF_021283185.1). Classification (NCBI taxonomy): domain Bacteria; kingdom Pseudomonadati; phylum Pseudomonadota; class Gammaproteobacteria; order Enterobacterales; family Enterobacteriaceae; genus Buttiauxella; species Buttiauxella cochleicola. Next base: position 301,264 of record NZ_JAJSOS010000007.1, on the reverse strand, counting down.
CGGGTGTGGCGTCAGTTTCGGTATTGATTGAATCAGCGATGGTGGCTTGCATAGATTTTTCTTATTTATAGCGAACGAAAGCCATATTACGCATAGCAAAAGGCGCATTTCAACGCGCGGTTGCCTCCTTCGCTGTGCGATTAACGCGCAATAAGAGGATAATTTTTAGTCCAGAAAATAAATATCCACGTCGTGCTTCTCATATTTAAAAAATCAGCGAATAAAACTGCTTTTAGGTTAAATAAAAGTTACAGGCTGGATTTATGTGCTGAAACAATATCTCGTACCAGCCTGTTATCAATCAACTATGGGTTTTACCCGGCATTCTCGGGTCATCTTTGTATTGTGCGGTGGCAATCCACGCGGCACAAAACAGCGTCAGGCGGGCGAAGAAATAGAAGAAGGCCATCAGACCTAAAACAGAGCCAAATGCTGCGCCGGAGGGGGATTTTATCAGCGCTGGCAAGCTGTAGGTCATAATGATTTTGATAACCTCAAAACCAATTGCCGCAATCAACGTGCCACGAATCAGAGCTTTCTTGCGTGGGCGGTGGCGTGGAAGACGCCAGAAAATCCAGAAGAACAGCAGGTAGTTAGCAAAAATAGAGATCGCTAACCCGACTAAATGCCAAACCGGTTTTAACCATTCGATACCGTCGAGATGCAAAAGAGTTATCAGGAATGCCTGGGCTGAACCGGCAACCGACGTGATTGAAAGCGTCACAATCAGTGCCACCAACAAACCAATTAGCGACACTAAATCACGCAGATACTTTACCCAGAACTTCTCCTGATCTTGTGGATTCCTTTCCCACTTATCGCGCGACTGAGCACGCACCGCTTCACGCAAATTCCCCATCCAGTTGATACCGGAATAGAGTGCAATCAGCAGCCCGACCAGGCCAACGGTTGTACGCTGTTGCACCGCAGTATTGATGGTGCTTTTCAGCGTGGCAGCAAGCGTTGGCTCACTAACGTTGATGAGGATTTTATCGAAAATCTCTTCCAGCAGTGTGGGATGCGAGGCGAGGATATAACCGGCGGCGGCAAACGCCACCATCAAAATCGGGATCAGTGACAGGAACGAAAAATAGGTGATAGCTGCGCCAAACTGATTGCCCATGCGGTCATTAAACCGTTCGGTGGCACGTAACAGATGCGCGACCATCGGGCGTTTCGCGGCTTTATTGACACTGGCAATCGTATGATTAACCGTCTCATTTTTTGTCTTGATATTGACCAACAGCTCCGATTCATCGGGTTTCTCAGGCGCAACTGGTTCGGATTTGGGTTGCGTCTGAAATTTGGCGACAGGCTCATAATCGAGCGATTCAGTTGGGCGTTTCTCGCTGTTATCCGATGTAGTCATCAGGTTATTTTTTCCTTTAGATAAAACAAGCTCTTCACGAAATTATAGCCTGGAGCTAGTCGACGTAACCTTTAACCAGCCCAGTCAGCCACTCCATAAACAAATGAACCCGGCGTGAAAGGTTGCGACGATGTGGATACAGCAGGGAAACCGGCATCGGTTCGGCGCGATATTGCGGCAGGATCTCCACCAGTTTTTTACTCTTGAGTAACTCTTTTACGCCGATACGAGGTACCTGGATGATACCAAGCCCGGCAAGGCATGCCGCCTGATACGTTTCGGTGCTATTCACCGTTATCACACCACCCGTTTTTACCCAGCGCGTGTTTTTGTCTTCCATGAATTCAAAACCTTGCGGTCGGTTGCCGAGATTGAGTGCGTAATGCACCACGGCGTGAGAGGCGAGATCGTCAAGGTTCTCCGGATAACCGAAGCGCGCCAGATAATCGGGGCTGGCACAGTTTATTAAAGTCAGTTTCCCAAGCGGTCTCGCCACCAGTCCCGAATCTTTAAGCTGCCCAACACGAATAACGCAATCGAACCCTTCGCGCACTACATCGACCATGCGATCGCTGCTACTTAATTCCAGCTCGATACCTGGATATTGCTGCAAGAATGCGGGCAGTTTCGGAATAACCAAATTTCTCGCCACGCCGACCGGCATATCCACGCGCAAACGCCCGCTGACACTTTTGGGATCGTGTAAAAAAAGCCCATCTAATTCGTCCAGGTTAGCGAGTAAATCGCGGCAGCGTTCGTAATAGACCATCCCATCCTGGGTGAGTTGTACCCGACGCGTGGTGCGATGCAATAGCCTTGTTCCTAGCACCCCTTCTAGCGCCTGAATCTGACGCGATACGCTACCTTTAGGTAGGCCCAGAGAATCGGCTGCGCGAGTAAAACTCTCCAGTTCAGCCACTCTAATGAATAGCTGCATTGCTTGTATTTTATCCACTATTTTTCCTTATTGTTGTTGTGGGTGAAACAGTGATGCTCAATTGGCAGTCTTTATTGATTTTGTAGCATCTAATAAGCTCTATCTCAATCACCGGACAGTTATCAACGAGGCAAATCATGAGTCAAACAATCGCATTAGTGACCGGCGGCAGCCGTGGATTAGGTAAAAACGCAGCATTGAAGCTGGCAGCGCGCGGCGTGAATATTATTCTGACCTACAACAGTAAGCAGCAAGAGGCGCTAAATGTTGTTCGCGAAATTGAGCTAATTGGCGTAAAAGCTGTGGCAATTCAATTGAATGTCGCCGAAAGCGCCTCATTTAGCGCATTTGCGAAAGAAGTGAAGCAGCAGTTGCATGACGTGTGGCAGCGCGATTCGTTTGATTATTTATTAAACAACGCCGGAACCGGGCTGGATGCGCTGTTCGAAAAAACAACAGAAGAACAATTTGATGATTTAATGAACATCCATTTGAAGGGGCCATTCTTCCTGACGCAGCAACTGTTGCCGCTGATTAAAAACGGCGGTCGTATCCTGAATGTTTCGACTGGCCTGACGCGTTTTGCGCTGCCAGGGAAAGCTGCTTATGCCGCAATGAAAGGTGCGATGGAAGTGTTGACGAAGTACCAGGCCAAAGAGTTGGGTGCGCGTGGGATCTCGGTGAACATTATCGCACCGGGTGCAATTGCGACTGATTTCGGTGGTGGTGCAGTGCGTGACAACGAACAGGTGGCGAATGCCATTGCTGCGCAAACGGCATTAGGGCGTGTCGGGCAGCCGGATGATATTGGTGATGCAATTGCTGTGCTGCTCAGTGATGAAAGCCGCTGGATGAATGCGCAGCGCATTGAAGTTTCCGGTGGAATGTTCTTATAAGAAAGGGCATTTGCGAGGGTGATATTCATCTCACTCTCGCCTGTTAAATATTGGTCAAAAATACTGAATGATATGAGCGAATCATTCCACTATCACCATTTGTGATACGGCATTATTCTTATCACATCGAAAGCGAACAAGCTTTCTCACTTAAAAAAGCTCAAGGATATACATTATGAAAAGCATCAAATATTTTGCCGTAGTTATGACTCTGGCTGCTTCATTCTCAAGTTTTGCTGCAACCACTCAATCTGTTGAAAGCCAGAAAATCGGTACAGTTTCGGTGAGCGGTGCTGCGAATATCGATAGCCTACAGGCACAACTGCAAGCAAAAGCTGAGCAGGCTGGTGCGAAATCAATCCGCATCATTTCTGCTGGTGGCGATAACAAAGTGTTTGGTGTTGCCGAGATGTATAACTAAGAATTCACGCTGTATGGGCCGCCGTTGTGCGGCCCGTGTTTTATCTGAACTCGCTGCGTAACAAACCAAATATCCAGTCATCCTGCCAGGTTCCAGCAAGAAAATAGTTTTCTCGCAGTATCCCTTCCGGCTGAAAACCGGCTTTTTCTAGCGTTTTTTTCGAACCGATATTCCCTACCGTGACTGTTGCTGTCAGTTTGCGGATCGCGCATTTCTCAAAGGCAAATTTGCACACGGCATGAAGCGATTCATAACCGTAGCCTTGCGCGTGAAAAATGGGATCGAGAATAAACCCCACTTCTGCCATTTCATCATCTCCACGCACAAACCCAGTAAAGCCAATAGGCGTGCCGTTATGTCTGTCGCACATGACAAGGCAAAGCCAGTGTCGACTATGCGTTTCCCAGCGTACAAGGCGTGAATTAAAAATCTGTCGAACCTCAGCTTCTCGACGTTCATCGGAAACATAACGCATCACGTCTGGATCTTGCTGTAAGCGTAAAAAGAACGGCCATTCTTGCTCGGTAATTTGGGTTAAATTCAGTCTGGAGGTCACAAGTGGGAACATGGTTTTTAATCCACGATAAAGAGAGTTGCGCCAATAGCGGTGGAGGAGCGATGCGGTTCAGCATTATCGGCGACCTGATAGCTCATTCCCGGCTTTAAAGTAAATACGCGCCCGTCTTCCAGCTCAGTTTGTAATTCTCCCGCCAGGCAAAACAGAATGTGCCCTTTCTGGCACCAGTGATCAGCGAGATATCCAGGGCTGTATTCCACCATCCGAACACGTATTTCCCCGAATTGCTGAGTGCGCCATAGAGCGTTACCCGTGATGCCTGGATGTTCTGTAGCGCTCAGTGTCGCCCAGTCGGTGGTGTTAAACGGCAGGTCGTTAATACGCATTGCTGATCCTTATTATTTTTTTAGGTGGTATTTGCTCCTTTAGTGATATCAGCAAAAAATTAACGGCGCCATATTTATGCGCCGTTATTAAGGGTTACTTCCAGTGGGATAAATCATCACATGTCAGCCCAATATCTCGTAATTGTTCCTTGCTCAATCCTTGCAGTGTGCGTGCTGTCTGGCGGTTTAACCATCTCTGGCGGAAATAACGGTAAATCATCACAAAGCCATAAAACGGTTTATGCGGACGGTTCTCTTCAAAGCCCATGATCTTGCTCCTCATCGTGTTGATGGGAACAATCATGCGCCGCCATACAGTTTGCAGGCAGACTCAAAAATAACTTTTATTTAACATACAGACGCGCTAAAACAAGATGTGAATGGTGGTTTTGCCATCACTCTGTACTGCTTTTTCTGTCTGTATGGTGAATTAAGAGGATACAGCATGACGCGTTACCAACACCTTGCCACTTTGCTGGCAGAACGCATTGAACAAGGCTTATATCGCAGTGGCGAACGCTTGCCTTCGGTGCGTAACCTGAGTAGCGAACACGGCGTTAGTATCAGCACCGTACAGCAGGCCTATCATATTCTTGAAGACCGCCAGCTCATCTCCCCGCAGCCGCGCTCTGGCTACTTTGTGGCGCCGAAAAAATCTCAGCCACCCGTTCCGCCTCTCACTCGCCCGGCACAGCGCCCGGTAGAGATTACCCAATGGGATGCGGTGCTGGAACAATTAACCGGAAGAGAAGATGCCGGAAGTATAGCTTTTGGCAGCGGTTTTCCCGATGTCACCCAGGCAACGATTAAACCGCTATGGCGTGAAATGAGCCGCATTGTGCAGCATCAGGAACCCGAAATTTTGGGTTATGACTGCATTAACGGTAAGCAGGTGCTGCGCGAACAAATCGCACGTTTGATGCTCGACAGCGGCTGTGTCGTCACACCAGACGATATTGTGGTGACCACCGGTTGCCATGAAGCATTGTCGATTGCGATTCGTGCCGTGTGCGAAGCAGGAGACATTGTGGCGGTTGAATCGCCATGCTTCCACGGCACCATGCAAATGCTGCGCGCATTCGGTATTAAAGTGGTTGAAATACCAACGGATTCCGAAACGGGCATCAGTGTGGAAGCGCTGGAACTGGCGCTCGAACAGTGGCCGATTAAAGCGGTCATTCTGGTTCCAACCTGCAATAACCCACTCGGTTTTATCATGCCAGATGTGCGTAAAAAAGCGGTGCTGAACCTCGCGCAACGCTTTGATATCGCCATTATTGAAGACGATGTTTACGGCGAACTGGCGTATGAATACCCGCGCCCGATGACGATTAAATCGCTGGATGTGGATGGACGGGTGCTGTTGTGCAGCTCATTTTCAAAAACGCTGGCACCGGGGCTGCGCGTGGGCTGGATTGTGCCGGGGCGCTATTTCGACCGCGCCATGCATATGAAATATATCGTGACCGGCAGCACTACCACTTTTACCCAAATGGCGGTCGCGGAGTTTGTGCGTAACGGTCATTACCATCGCCACCTACGGCGCATGCGCCAGCACTATCAGCGCAACCTGGATGTATTCACCTGCTGGGTGCGCCACTATTTCCCATGTGGCATCTGTGTTTCTCGGCCACAGGGCGGTTTTCTGATGTGGATTGAGCTGCCGGAACACATTGATATCGTACCGATCAGCGAAACGCTGCGTCAGCACAATATCCGCATTGCGGTGGGGTCGTTGCTGTCGGCTTCCGGGAAATATCGCAACTGTATGCGCCTGAATTATGCATTGCCGTTCAATGCCGAGACTGAAACCGCGCTGCGTAATATGGGCGAGATCATCGGCCATGTTTTTGAAAATGGTTAATTTTCCTACTCTTTTAAAGCCATAGACGGTTACCCATCTGAGATAAAATTGCGCCTCATGGCGTTGTATACCCATGCCGGGCGTATATGCGTTTTTAATTGAAAGGAAAATCATGACCAGCGCTGCACAGTTGCTGATGCGGGAAAAGTTCGAGACTTGCCTGAGTGTGATTCGCCAGGCGTCATTGCAAATCCTGCCACTTCTCACCATCAAAGCCAGTGAAGGCAAAGATCCGCAATGGTTTTTTCAACAGCTTGAGCAAGCTCGCCCGGCGCTGGGAAGTTGGATGGCGGTGGCAAAACGATTAAATCTTAATGATGCTGAGATTTCACATTTCACTTTGTTGCTACGTCATCTACAGCAACTGGTGCCGCAGTATGAAAGCGGCCAGGAAGTCAGCCATAACCAGCTAATCGCGGCATTACGCTTTGTGAGTTATCTCGAGCTGGTGCGTGCAAAACAGCCTTTGCTTGGCTACTCCACCGAAATAGAAAATAATGATAATAGTCAGCAACATAAAGTGATACGCCAGATGCGTGCGCTGGAGCTGATGCTTAAAGGTCTGGTAGATAAAAGCTATGCCAGCCAATCACAGTTGGTGCATAAGCTGAAAACGCAGTTTGGTGCTGATTGCGTCCGTCGTTGGTTGAAAAATGGCGAACGTGGCGATGTGCTAAGTGGGATGCGCTTTAGCGAGTTGGCCTTGATGGTGGTCGATAAAAAAGAGTACGCGAACCATTACGCCGGGCTATTCCAGCACTCTTCGAAACTAAGCTTACTGATAGATCAGCGCAAAACACTGCAAACGTTTCTCAACGATGTGCGTGAAATTCGCAATGATCTGGTTCAACAGCAGCCCCTCACTTCCGTACAACTCACCTTGCTCGATAGTTACTATCAGGAAAGTAGCGACGCCATTCAGCGCGCATTCGATGAAGGGCGAACGAAGGTGAATCCGGCGATGCTTCTGGCTGCCGATGATTCGCAATTACAGACTTGGCTCATGCAGGCACAGAAAAAATACCAGGCAACCGGACGCGATACCGAAGAGGTGCGCGATGCTATCGAACGGCCTGAGTTGCGTAATACCAAAAGAAAGCAGGACTCCGGCGAAACGTTGTTGATGCTGATGTGGTGCATGGCGGGAGTGGCTGTGATTAGCGCCGCCATTTTTGGTATGTACTTGCTGAGTGATGTCACCAATAAACCTGCCGTTGTGAAAAATACGCCAGTCAAAATCACTATGATCGATTCTCTCCCGGAAACAGAAAGCGCGCGCGAAAAGCTAGCAGATATCGGAATCACTTGGGATGAAGGCAACTTACGCTCGGCAATCGAACGCGGCGATACCACTGTCGTGCGGCTGTTTATGCAAGGGGGGATGAACTGGAAAGTCTATTTCACCGAATCGGCATTGGCGGGAGATTACCGCGATGCGCTCAATACTTTGCTGCAGTATCGTTCGCAGATGGATGAAGACCGGCCATGCCGGCGCATGATCAGAACCATGAGTCAGGCGATGCACGACGGGCAAAGTCTGACTTCACTGCGAAAACAGTTTTTGAAAACCTTTTGTAGCTCGCCGGATGTTATCAAGCGGCAAAAAGAGGAGTTGGAAAGAGCGCTGCTTCGCAAGGCTGCCTGGGAGACGCGTCAGGATGGAGCCAAAGCTCAGGGCACACAGGCTGAAGTAATGAACTCGGATGAGGCACGAATTCAACAGGCAATATACAGCGCGATGCGCAGCTAAATTTTTCTGAGAAAGGGGGCTTTGGCTGTGTTTACTTACTCTCTGGCCTCGCCCCTTGAGGTCAGCGTATGGGCTGTTCAAAATGCCAAAGCCTTTATCTTGTAACTCGAATTATTTTTGGTATGTATAAGTGAATAAATGTACGGGTAAACATATTCGGTATTAGGAATAAGATTTTCATACTAAAAAGAGTAAGTATCTCAAATACAGTAGATATGCTTTTGTTATAGGCTATGAGCCTGAAAATATTATAATTACACACATTTTCTATTAGCGGTTTCATTAATTATCTCTGCCGGTATTGTCTATGTATAAATATATGATATTCCTTCTGGCCAGCATTGTCTTCGCAGCGCAAGCCCACGCCGCTGCGATTACTTGTTCGCGAGGAAAAGCCCCAACCGCTATTACACTGCCATACCATGATCATGGAGACAGGACGATTGTCGGTGGGAAAATATATAGTAAGATTTTTACCTATTATTCGATAAACGCCGGGAGCGTTACGCTGGCATGTAATAAAGGGCCATGGAGTGTTGTTTATTATGCGATACCTGTTAATGGCCAGGAGCCGATTAGACATTCAGATGGTGGTATTGATTATTTGATTTTTCCCACATCATTGAGTGGGATTGGTATGTCATTTAATGACACATTATCGGGCCGAGACCCAAACCCAACGCCTTCGCTCAATGCCATTTCACCTGATATTCGCCGTACTTATCCGGGGGCGACAAGTACACCGGAATGGTCAACACCGATGGTTACATTATGGCGAATTCCTGGGTCGTTAGGTGAAGTTAACAGCAATGGGGTTCTGGCATTTACGGGGCCAAGTTACGTGCAGGCTATTATGGTTTATCCGCCTGATACCATAAGCCCGGACTCCCGGGCAGGTACTGGCCCGGCCCCACTACCTAACAGTTGGACGGCAAACTATATTTCATTCACGGGAGGGTTAAATCTTTATCCAGCTACCTGCACTTTCACCAATGTAAGTGTGTACTTGGGTCACTATAATCACGGAGCAATCCCTGATCCGGCTTCTTCGTGGGTAGATGCAAGTTTCACATTGAGATGCCCGCTAGCATGGGGAAGCGGGGTCATAGCCAAAGTGGGCGATAATGGGATTGGTACAAGGTCGATCCCGATAAAAAACAGTGGGTTAAATATTAAGGTTGTTCCCAGAACTGAGATTAAAGACAGTAGCAAAGGGATTATTGCATTAGATGGAACAGGGGCAAAAGGTTATGGCGTACAACTGGCTTGGGGAGATGTGTCAAATCAGCCGCGAGGTGCGGGAGTACCTGCTAAGCCGGTAGTATTTAATACCACTCTGGCTGCTGAAACCATTTCAAGCTATGAATCCAGAAGTTATGATTTGGGCGAGAATGTGACTCAACACATTAAAATGGCTGCGCGTTTTTTTCGCCTTAATAATGAGGAGGTTGAGCTTGGACCTGCACGTGCAGTTGTAGAGATAATTGCCAACTATGATTAATAAGCCTGATACATCACAGAAGTCAGGCTTTTTTATATCTGAATAAAAACCATCTGCAATGCAGATGGTTTTTTACTTCGATCAGATATGGTGCAGGTCAGATTACCACCAGGCTTCCCACATCGCGCCCACATTGAACGAATCCAACTGGGTGTTTGGCTCACCCGTAACACGCGTGGTGTGGTTGTTTTCCACCTGGCCGCCAGTCATGTAGAAGCGCAGCATTGGGCGGAACTCAGGTCCCATCGCAATTGAAATATTCTGCGACAGCGTCAGTTTCCAGCCTTTGTTATCCCCGTCGTTTTCGTAATCTACGCGCTGATAACCCGCTTCAAGCCACGTCGAATGGATGTCGTTCCAGAAATACATCGGGCGAACAATCGCGCCATAGTTACGGCGGTTATCCTGCGTTTGTTCGTCATTATCGTAATCATGGAAGGCCAACAGATATTCCACCTGTGCTTGTTGAGTAAACTTGTAGTTCCCCTCGAAGCTGGCGTACACAGTGTGTAACCCATTGGTTTTGTTATATACGCTGTTATCTGAGTGGTCAGAATAACGGGTGATAATTTTGTTCACGCCATTGTCGCCAGTATGGCTTAACACCACGGCGGCCTGCCAGGCTTTGGAGCGTTCGTCGCTGTCGATGGCTTTGGAATCAAAACCGTAGTTGGCGTACAGCTCGAAATCAATCGGGCCAAACTTGATGCCGTGCAGTTTTGACGTTGCCGCGTAATTGCCTTTATCGCCGGTACCGGAGCCGCCGGTACATGAGATGCGCGACGGGTTATCGCCGTCATCAATCATTTCAGGGTTACACTGATCGACGGCGGCAACCGCTGCGATATCCAGTTGTGCAAAGCCCAGATCCAGGCTTTTCACCCCCGCACCTTGCCCGTCGTGGTTCATCCAGAAGTAGTCGTTGATGCCTTGTTGTGGACGCTGGTGGAAGTCACGACCCGCCCAGAAATAGGCATTTGGCTGTGCTTCAAAAAGATTGGTGACGCCCGCGTAGGCCTTTTTCAGGTTAACTTCGTCGCCCCAGTGGTCGATCATCACGCCAATATCCCAGATGGCCCCGTTATCGGCTTTTATGATTTTGGTGAGCTGGAATTCGCCACCGTTGCCTTCGTTACCCAAACGACCAATTGCGGAGGAACCGTTATAGGAACCGTCAACGCCAATGTATTTTTGATCGCCTGCCTGGAAATGCGCCCCGTAACGCGCATAACCGGTGAATTTAAGCCCCAATGGAACAGCCTTATCTGGCGTAGTGGGAACTTGCGGCGTAACCAGGGTATCGGTTCTATTGAGTCGTGCCGCTTCTATTTTCGCATCGCGGTCAGCCAGCGCTTTATCCACCGCTTTCGCCACTATTTGATCGATCTGTTCTTGAGTCATTGGTTCTTGTGCGAGTACAGAAATCGGGCAAAGCGCGGCGATTACCGCCATTGTTAATGGAAGTTGTTTAATTAATTTCATTGTAATCTCAATTTAGTAATTTATTTTTCAGACAATAAATATCCTGCTCTGGATTAATAGAGGCGACTCTATGGCCAAAGCATATTTATATTTTTATACTTTCATCGGATTGGACTTAATTAAAATTATTTACGTAATTACTTCTCCGTGCCAGAGGTTAAATAGTTTTTGTTTTTACGTAATGCTTAGCGTTGATAAAGATGGATAATTTCGTTCGACAACTCACGTGCTAACATTGAAGTCATTAAATGGTCCTGAGCGTGTACCATAATTAACGTCATTGGCTGTTTGGCTTCACCAGCATCTTGCTCAATCAGTTTGGTCTGCATTTTGTGAGCTTCACGCGCGTAACCATCCGCTTCGTGTAATAAAAGCTTGGCCTCTTCAATATTTCCCTGACGTGCAGAATGCAGTGCTTCAAAACAAAGGCTACGTGACTGCCCGGCATTCATAATAATTTCCATTACTGCTTCTTCTAATTCGATCATCATTTTTCCCAGATTTATTAGACGGCGATTATTAATTGCTGATAGCCGTTTCTGTCAGAGGAGAGCGTGTTTCATTTTCCACGGCTGTTTTCTGTAATGAACGCTCATAAGCACGCAGGAATGGCAGATAAATTAAGGTGGAAACGACCATACAAATCAAACACATCACCACTGGGCTAAAGGCCCAGTTTGTTGCCCATGAAGCGCCAATTGGTGCGGGGGTCGTCCATGGCGTCAGGGAAACGACTTGCGCCAGCCAACCCAGTTTTGTGGCGGTATAAGCCAGAACGGCGTTGACCATCGGTACGCAAACGAATGGAATGAACAACAACGGGTTCATGATAATTGGTGCACCGAACAGAATCGGTTCGTTGATATTAAAGAAGCTTGGCACAATGCCCATTTTACCTATGGTGCGTAAGTGGGTGGCTTTGCTGCGCAGTAATAAGAACGCTAACGGCAGAGTGGAGCCGACGCCGCCAATCAATAAATAGTGGTCCCAGAAACCTTGCAGGTAAATGTGTGGTAATGCAGCGCCAGCGGCAAGCGCAGTCTGGTTTGCAGCAAGATTTGTCATCCAGAACGGGCTCATGATGCCGGTAACAATCAGCGAACCATGAATACCAGAGAACCAGAAAATCTGGCACAGCAAAACAGACAATAAAATAGCGGGCAGGGAATCAGATGCGGAAACCAGCGGTTCCAGCAGGTGCATAATTGCTTGCGGCATAATCATGCCGGTTTGCGCTTCGATGAATAAATTCAGCGGGTGCAGCGTGCCGATAATGACAACGACAGGGATCAGAATTTCAAATGAACGCGCCACGCCTGTCGGCACTTCTTTTGGCAGACGAATCGTGACTTTGTGCTCTTTAAGCCAGGCGTAAATACGCGTGGAGTAAATCGACGTAATCAGCGCGGTGAAAATGCCCTGGCCTGAAAGGTACTGAGTAGAGATTTTTCCATCTGCATAAGGTGCGGCAACCAGTAAAAACGCCATAAAGGCCAGCAAACCTGACATCACCGGGTCGAGATTAAACTGCCGCCCCAGACTTGCGCCAATTCCGACTGAGATGAAGAACGTCATCACGCCCATACTCAAGTTAAATGGCAACATCAGTTGTTCACGGTAAGTCTGTGAAAAATCCAGCCACGCGCGGGCAAAACCAAGGGTGGTATCGGCCGAGAACGGTGGAAAAATAAATACCAGCATAAAGGAGCCGATAATCATAAACGGCAGGGCTGCGGTGAACCCATCACGAATGGCGATAACGTACTTTTGTTGCCCCAGACGACCTGCCAGCGGAGTGATGGATTGCTCAATCACCGTCACCATTGATTGATATAGCGAACTCATATGAACCACCTTTTAGTGAGCCGCTTCGATAAGCGACAAAGCATAATCCAACACCTTATCGCCACGTTGCATGCCGTAATCCATCATGTCGATGGCTTGAACGGGAATGCCGTGAGGGGCGGTTTTTTCTGAGAGCGTACTTAACATATATTTCACTTGCGGCCCGAGCAGCACCACCTGGTATCGCGGAAACTGCACATCAAATTCAGCGACACCGTAAGCCTCTATTTCAACAGGCATTCCTCGTTCTTCTGCCACGCTCAGCATCTTTCTGACCAGCAGGCTGGTGGACATTCCGGCAGAACAACACAACATGATCTTGACCATTAACACTCATCCTCAAAATGTAAATAAAGTATTGCGGAAATGATTTGATACTTTATGGAAACCGTTTTCCATTCGCAGCCATCAGATCTGTGATACTCATCAATATCCAGCGTTTATAGGCTTTGCTTATTGGATCGTCATCACAAAATTATCTGGTTGAGGTGCGGTTTGGACATCATGCGGAAAATCGGTTTCCATAGAAAAGCGAAACGACTATACTTAAAACTGGTTAGAATGTGAGCCAGGGCTGTATTTAGGATGACAGGCATAAGCCAGAGCCTGATAAAGGAAAATGATGTCTACAATCAATGATGTATCGCGTTTGGCTGGGGTGTCTAAAGCCACAGTATCTCGGGTATTGAGTGGATCTCGTGGGGTGAAAGAAGCAAGCCGTCTGGCTGTGCTTAAAGCGGTGGAAGAGCTGCATTACCGGCCAAATGTTATCGCGCAATCTTTACTCAGCCAGTCAACGGGCTGTATTGGCGTGATTTGTGCGCAGGATAATATTAACCAAACCACGGGTTACCTGTATGCGCTGGAGAAACACCTTAGCCAGCATCAAAAACACCTGCTTTTGCGTTTTGCGAACAGCAAAGCGGAAGTCATGCACGCACTCGACGAGCTGACCTGCGGGCTGTGTGATGACGTGCTGGTTATCGGTGCGCGTTTCCCACTCAATATCAGCCATGAGAATGTCATTCTGGTGGATTGTGTGGATGTCGACTCCAGCAACAGCATTCAGTTTGATCACGCATTCGCCGCGGAAACGGCCTGTAATTACCTGATTAAACAGGGGAGAAGGCAGATTGCAGTGATTAACCCTGACTCATGCGGTTCTGTTGACCAAATCCTTCTGGGTTACAAACGTGCACTGGAAAACAATTTCCTGCCGTTTAACCGCAACCTGATTTTCATGGACTCAACCTCTTCATCGGTTGCGCTGCAAGTGCTGCTCAATAACAGCACCACCCTGAATTTCAACGCGTTGCTTGTGGCCGATGAGCAAGAAGCGCAGCGCATTATTCCGCAATTGCAGGCGTTTAATAAATCAGTCCCGAAAGACATTATGGTGTTTAGCCTCGCCGGGTCGCTGCATTTGCCTGGCATTCCGACTATTCCAGCCATTGAGTATTCCATGGATGCGATGGCGGCAAGAATTGTTGCGTGGCTGACTGAGAAAACCAAAAGCGCGCTGGGTTCTAACGTGCTGCGTGGGGATCTGATTATTCCTGATATGACGGGTCGAAAGTAACTTTCTGGAAAGACAAGAAACTAAAAAGCCCAGCATCGTTAGATGCCGGGCTTTTTGAATATTCACTTAGACCAACAATGGGTTAATGCGTCGCTTCGCCGATCAGAGCGCCACCGCCAGCACCCACGGCTGCACCTTTTAGCACGCTGTTGCCGGTTGCCGCTGCAGCAACACCACCCACTGCGGCACCAATAGCACCTCCAGTGCGAGCAGCCTTACCTGTTTTCCCGTGTTTAAACATGGCTCCGGTACCGCCACCGATAACTGCACCACCTACCGTACTTTTCACGTCTTTGCCTGTTGCTGCACCTATTGCAGCGCCTGCTAATGCACCGCCAGATGTTTTATCAATAGCAAACACATTGCCTGAAAATGCGAAGGTTAAAAGTAATAAACCTGGGATATATTTTTTCAAAAGCGAGTCCTCCTGGACATAAAAATACGCAATGTTTTGCGCCTGGTAATTATTCTATTCTGAATGGTTAATGGTCTGCTTAATATTTAATATCGCGAGCTTCTTCACGACCATCCTGTTTATTCTGACGTTTGTCCTGGCGGCAATCGTG
The DNA here is from genome assembly GCF_021283185.1 of Buttiauxella cochleicola. Classification (NCBI taxonomy): domain Bacteria; kingdom Pseudomonadati; phylum Pseudomonadota; class Gammaproteobacteria; order Enterobacterales; family Enterobacteriaceae; genus Buttiauxella; species Buttiauxella cochleicola. Next base: position 286,151 of record NZ_JAJSOS010000007.1, on the reverse strand, counting down.
ATTGCTTTTATCATTACTGGTAACGCATTCACGCTTCTCGTGGCGAGAGCCCTCACGAGTATCCTGGCGAGTGTCGCGCGCTTCGCGGCGTTGCTGGCCTTGTTGAGTGGCATTGGCATTGCTGATAGAAAAAGTCGACAGCAGAATTACACCTGCCAGAACACCTGATAGCGTCGATGATTTATTATTCATGAGATAAATCCTAGAAATAAACAATGTGCGAGATGAATATCTCAATTCAAACGGTCATAAGATTTATAGTATAGATGTGCCAGTTACGTCTAAATGTAAGCAAATAAATTAAATTATATTTTTCTTTGCACTTCCTTTAATTTCAACTCACATATATATGAAAATTAATGAGTTAGTATTTTTGATTATTAGAGCTTTATTTCTTTTCTTTGTTGCAAATTCTTTTCATCTTTCATTATTTTAGAATGTTCACGCAAAGAAAAAGCCCCCGCATGGCGGAGGCTTCAACTGAAATACTGGCGGACTATCTACCCGTTTTTATGCTTCTGGCATCGCAGAAGAGTGGTGGGTAGAGATTTTCCACTCTTTACCATCCCACGCGTAAGTGAAGGTATAACGCGCTGAGACTTTGGATTTATCAGCGAAGGTGAAGGTGTAAGTCCCGACATCTACCGCTTTATTACAACCCAGGCGCACGGTGCGTGAGTCAATTTTGCCAAACGGCTTCTTCTCTAAGAAGTGTTCGAAATAATCAACTCGCTCGGCGTCAGTCAGGCGGACTTTATTGGAAACAGTCGGCAGCAATACTGCATCGCTCAGATAATTATTTGCTACTTATGACCTGAAACCGCAATAGATAAATTTTTAAGTTAATAGCGTTGTCGGAAAAAGCACATAAAAAAACTGACCTGTGACAGTCAGTTTTTTAAGATTCGATGACTTCGAGATTAGCTATCTCATAGTAACGAATTCTTCAGATCCGGTTGGGTGAATCGCTACGGTGTTATCAAAGTCTTTCTTGGTTGCGCCCATCTTCAGTGCCACCGCAAAGCCTTGCAGCATTTCGTCCATGCCGTAACCGATGCCGTGAATACCGACAATCTTCTCATCCGGGCCTGCGCACACCAGTTTCATACGGCATGGCTGGCGGTGCGAAGTCACAGCGGTATACATCGCGGTGAAGGAAGATTTATACACTTTCACGTTATCGTCGCCGTACTGCTCACGCGCTTGTGGCTCGGTTAAGCCGACCGTGCCGATTGGCGGGTGGCTAAACACTACGGTTGGCACGTTGCTGTAATCCAGATGCTCGTCTGGCTTGTTGTTAAACAGGCGCTCAGACAGGCGACGACCCGCTGCAACCGCGACAGGTGTCAGTTCTACAGCACCGGTGTTATCGCCCACGGCATAAATGCCTGGCACACTGGTGTTCTGGAATTTATCGACTTCAATGTAGCCTTTGGCGTTGGTTTTCACGCCGGTTGCCACCAGGTTGAAGTTGTCGGTTTCAGGCTGGCGACCAATCGCCCAAATCAGGCAATCTACCGTTTCAGAACGACCATCTTCCAGTTGCAGCGTCAGGCTGCCATCGGCGTTTTTCACCACGGCTTTTGGCACTGCCTGGGTGTGCAGAGTTGGGCCTTCGGTGTTAATCACTTCCAGCAGCGTTTCCACAATCAGTGGGTCGAAAGTACGCAGCGGCGCGTGCTGGCGCACGAACAGATGCGTTTCAGAACCCAGTGCGTTAACTACGCCTGCGATTTCGACCGCGATATAACCTGCGCCCACAACTGCAATGCGTTTTGGCAAAGCAGGCAGTGCGAAGAAGCCATCTGAATCAATACCGTACTCAGCGCCTGGAATTGACGGGCGGCTTGGGCGGCCACCGGTGGCAATCAGGATGTGGTCTGCGGTGATGGTTTCGCCATTCACTTCAACCGTGTGCGCGTCGACAAACTTGGCAAAGCCACGAATAACGTCAACGTTGTTTTTACCCAGCACATTGTCATAAGAGGTGTGGATACGGTCGATATACGCGGTACGACTGGCAATCAGTTTGTCCCAGTCGAATTTATTCAGCGTGGTGTCAAAACCGTAATCCGGGCCGTAGTTGTGGATAGCTTCTGCGATTTGTGCCGCATGCCACATTACTTTTTTCGGTACGCAACCCACGTTAACGCAGGTGCCGCCTAACTCTTTCGCTTCAATCAGCGCGCACTTCTTCCCATACATCGCCGCACGGTTAATGGAGGCGATACCGCCGCTGCCGCCGCCAATGGCGAGGTAGTCATAATGTTTGGTCATATACAGGATTCCATGAGTGAGTAAATGATTTGCAGGATTGTAACCCTTTGCTTATCAAACCCGCAAAGGCTGCTTCTATGATTGCGATAGGGCAGGACTATACCGCGAACCAGGAAGAATCAGAATATTGCTGCTTCCCGTTGGATGCATAAATATGTATAAAACTTGCTCAGAATAGTTGCTGGTACGTCAAGGATGACGATGTTTTATTTCTGCTCTTCACTAATTCCCCCCTTCGATCATGACATCTGATCGAACCAAACAAAATACGCCTCTCTGGTTTGTCTGGCTTGCCTGGATAAGCGGTCTGGCCTGCTATGCCTTTGGCTGGAAACATGAGTTTCCTTTTATTGCATCTGGGCTTCTTTTGGCTTTTGTCATCTATTTGGTAATCAATAAAAAAGGATTTGTTATGTTCAGGAAAAAAACGCAAAAAATGGCTGATGAGATTGAAGTTTCCGCACTAAATCCAGCGGTAGATTCTCCAGTTGATGAAAATGAGAGCTCTGTAGGGAGACAAACTTCACGTCGCTGCACTGTGATTGCACAGAACACTTTGTTTACCGGAAATATTGATATCGAAGGTGATATTCATGTTTACGGCAAAGTGCAGGGAAATATTACTCTTAAAGACGGCGTCCTCTACGTGATGCGTGAGGGGTTTATTGAGGGAGAATTTACGTCACCGGCCATTGTTATTAACGGCCATGTATCAGGAACCTGTGTCGGCGAGTCTATAGAAATTCATGAACACGGTGAAATGGAAGGGATAGTTCGCGGCGTGGCGTTTTCGATTCGTCCGGGCGGGTGTTTTGTTGGGAAGTCTGAACGCCTGGCGGCGAAGAAAGAGCCTGAGTCGGAACGTGTGGTTGAGATTAAAAAGATCCAATCAGACCAAACAGAAGAGAAAACCACAGAAGAAGCTGCAGTTCTCTCTATCGTTTAATCAGCAATTTACTCAGGCACAACCCAGCTCAGCGTGGTCGAACCGTTGCCCGATGGAACCAGCGTTTTATGCAGCCACGGCAGTACATTAGCCATTTGCTGTTCCAGCTTCCACGGTGGGTTGATAACAATCATACCAGAAGCAGTCATACCACGGCGGTCACTGTCAGGAAGTACCGCCAGCTCAATTTGCAAAATACGGCGAATGCCGGTTTCTTCTAGCTCGCGCAACATACGTTTGATCTGCTGACGCATGACGACTGGATACCACAGTGCATAAGTGCCCGTTGCAAAACGTTTGTAGCCATCGTTAATACCAGTAACAACAGCCTGGTAGTCGGTTTTAATTTCATACGGCGGGTCGATAAGAATCAAACCACGGCGTGAAACCGGTGGCAGTTTTGATTTCAACTGGGTGTAACCGTCAGCACGTTCAACGCGCGCGCGGTTGTCTTTCTGGAATTCAGAGCGCAGCAGCGGGAAATCAGACGGATGCAGTTCGGTCAGTTGCAGGCTGTCTTGCTCGCGCAAAAGGTGGCGTGCAATCAGCGGAGAACCCGGGTAGTAACGCAGTTGGCCGCTATGGTTATAAGCTTTCACCGCGTTGATATACGGCTCAAGTTCCGCTGGCAAATCATCGTGTTGCCAGATCCGAGCGATCCCTTCGAGATATTCACCCGTGCGCTCAGCATGCTCGCTGCTCAGTTTGTATCGGCCTGCGCCTGCATGAGTATCCAGATACAGAAAAGGTTTCTCCTTCTCTTTTAAGGATTCAATAATCAGACTTTGAACGGTGTGTTTCAGTACGTCGGCGTGGTTGCCGGCGTGAAAGCTGTGGCGATAACTGAGCATGGCTTGAGGGGTTTCCAAAGACAAAAGAAGAACAACTATTCTGCACAGTATACAGCCTTATGCTCACCGCCTGGCATTGAAATTAGCTAAACTAAGCCTCATGTTAAGAAGATTGCTTTATACCCGTCATACTTCAGGCTGTGGGGGTGTTGGCTGCGCAAGCTCACCCCAGTCACTTACTCAAGTAAGCTTCTGGGGATTCTCTTCCTTGCCGCCTACCCACAGCTTGAATTATTTAGGGTATAAAAATTTCCTATGGTGCGCGAGCCGCGCTCCACTTCTCAGATATCAGGAACCGCGCTTATGACCAATCCATTGTTGACGCCTTTCGACCTGCCGCCGTTTTCCTCTCTCAAACCTGAACATATCGTCCCTGCCGTGCAGCAAGCGCTGGATGAATGCCGTGCGAAAGTGGAAAGCGTGGTGGCACAGGGCGGGCCTTATAACTGGGATAATCTTTGCCAGCCGCTGGCTGAAGTGGACGACCGTCTGGGCCGCATTTTCTCACCTGTCAGCCATCTGAATTCGGTACAAAACAGCCCGGAGCTGCGTGAAGCCTATGAGCAGACGCTGCCGCTGCTGTCTGAATACAGCACTTGGGTTGGGCAGAACGAAGGGCTGTATCAGGCGTATCGCGATCTGCGCGATGGCGCGTTTTATGCCGATCTCAGCGTTGCTGAGAAAAAGGCCGTGGATAACGCGCTGCGTGATTTCGAGCTCTCTGGCATCGGCTTGCCGGAAGAAAAACAGAAGCGTTATGGCGAAATCGCTGCACGCTTGTCTGAACTGGGTTCGACCTACAGCAACAACGTGCTGGATGCGACTCAGGGTTGGACAAAACTGATTACAGACGAATCACAGCTTTCTGGTATGCCGGAAAGCGCATTGGCAGCAGCACGTGCTCAGGCTGAAGCTAAAGAGCAAGATGGCTGGCTGCTGACGCTGGATATTCCGAGCTATTTGCCAGTACTCACTTACTGTGACAACCGCGAACTGCGTGAAGAGATGTATCGCGCTTATGCCACTCGCGCGTCTGACCAAGGCCCGAACGCAGGCAAGTGGGATAACACCCCGGTGATGGAAGAGATTCTGGCACTGCGCCACGAACTGGCGGAACTGCTGGGTTTTGGCAACTATGCGGAAAAATCTCTCGCCACCAAAATGGCTGAAAACCCGCAGCAGGTTCTGGAGTTCTTAACCGATCTGGCTAAACGTGCGCGCCCACAGGGCGAAGCTGAACTGGCGCAACTGCGTGCATTCACCCAAAAAGAATTTAACGTCACCGAGCTGGAACCGTGGGACATCACCTATTACAGCGAAAAACAGAAACAGCATCTGTACAGCATCAGCGATGAGCAACTGCGCCCGTACTTCCCGGAAGACCGCGCGGTAAACGGCCTGTTTGAAGTGGTGAAACGCATTTACGGTATAACCGCGAAAGAGCGCAAAGATATCGACGTCTGGCATTCGGATGTGCGTTTCTTCGAGCTGTATGACGAGAAAGGCGAGTTGCGCGGTAGCTTCTATCTCGACCTGTACGCCCGTGAAAACAAGCGTGGTGGGGCATGGATGGACGACTGCGTAGGCCAGATGCGTAAAGCCGACGGTTCGCTGCAAAAACCAGTCGCCTACCTGACATGTAACTTTAACCGCCCGGTAAATGGCAAACCTGCACTGTTTACTCATGACGAAGTGATCACCCTGTTCCATGAGTTCGGCCACGGTTTGCACCACATGCTGACTAAAGTCGAAACCGCGGGCGTTTCTGGCATCAACGGCGTGCCGTGGGATGCGGTCGAACTGCCAAGCCAGTTTATGGAAAACTGGTGCTGGGAGCCGGACGCGCTGGCGTTTATCTCCGGCCATTTCGAAACGGGCGAACCGCTGCCAAAAGAGCTGCTGGATAAAATGCTGGCGGCAAAAAACTACCAGGCAGCGCTGTTTATTCTGCGTCAGCTCGAGTTCGGCCTGTTCGACTTCCGTTTACATGCTGAATTCAACCCAGAGCAAGGCGCGAAAGTGCTGGAAACTCTGTTTGAAATCAAGAAGCTGGTCGCGGTTGTGCCGTCGCCGAAATGGGGCCGTTTCCCACACGCCTTCAGCCATATCTTTGCAGGTGGTTATGCGGCGGGTTACTACAGCTATTTGTGGGCCGATGTGCTGGCAGCCGATGCGTTCTCGCGCTTTGAAGAAGAAGGTATTTTCAACCGCGAAACTGGCCAGTCGTTCCTCGATAACATCCTGACCCGTGGCGGTTCTGAAGAGCCAATGGAGCTGTTCAAACGCTTCCGTGGCCGTGAGCCTCAGCTCGATGCGATGCTGGCTCATTACGGTATCAAGGGCTAATTCATTCTGTGAAAATCTGTTTATTAACTGAATCAGGCGCCGACTCCGGCGCCTTATCACTTTTGAGCGAACGCTGGGGTCTTGAGCACGACGAAGATTCCCTGATGGCGCTGGTATTAACGCCTGACCATCTGGAGTTGCGTAAGCGTGATGAGCCAAAACTCGGCGGTATTTTTGTTGATTTTGTTTCGGGCGCGATGGCGCATCGCCGTAAGTTTGGCGGCGGGCGTGGCGAAGCTGTGGCAAAAGCGGTTGGCATCAAAAGCGGCTATTTGCCGAGTGTCGTCGATGCCACGGCCGGGCTTGGGCGCGATGCGTTCGTGCTGGCGTCTGTAGGATGCCGGGTGCGAATGTTAGAGCGTAACCCGGTGGTTGCGGCATTGCTCGATGACGGCTTGCGCCGTGGTTACCAGGATGCGGAAATTGGCGGCTGGTTGCAGGAACGTTTGCAGCTGATTCACGCGTCTAGCCTGACGGCGTTAAGCGATATTACGCCGCGCCCGGAAGTGGTCTATCTCGACCCGATGTTCCCACATAAGCAGAAAAGCGCGCTGGTGAAGAAGGAAATGCGTGTGTTTCAGTCGCTGGTGGGGCCGGACGAAGATGCCGATGGTTTGCTGTTGCCTGCGCAAAAACTGGCAATAAAACGCGTGGTAGTTAAGCGCCCGGACTACGCGCCACCGCTCGGCGGCGTGGAAACGCATAACGCCGTGGTCACCAAAGGCCACCGTTTTGATATTTATTCGGGTACGGCAATCGTGGTGTAAAACGTAGGGCGGATAAGCTTACGCCATCCGCCGCTATGCCAGAACTGGCGGATGACGCTTTCGCTTATCCGCCCTACGGTTTAGTAACCGCTACCTTCTAGTCTTCGTCTTCGTCGCGCAATGGAACAATCAACATATCAACGTGAACGGTGTTGATAAGCTGACGTGCGGAAGACATCAGTTTGCTCCAGAAATCCTGGTGATGACCGCAAACAACCAAATCCATGTCGTATTTCTTAATGGCATCAACCAGAACCTGGCCCAGGTCGCCGCTGCCGCTCAGGGTTTCCGTAATCGGATAACCTGCGCCAGTAGACAGTTCGCTTAATGCGTGGTGCGTCTCTTCTGAAATGCGTTTCTGCATATCACCCAGATTTACATCAATCAGTCCGGTGTAGAGATCGGAGTAATTTACATCAACATGAATCAGGGAAACCTTCGCGTTGTATGGGCGAGCCATAGAAACTGCTTTTTCCACCAATACTTTGCTCTCCGGGGAGAGGTCTACCGCGATCAGAATGTGTTTGTAAGCCATAATTTTACTCCTTCCATAAGTTGTCGATGACCAGCCTGGCCGGATAGCACAATGTGCTGCTGTGGTGCTACCCGCGTGTAAAGACCTAAATTGTAGATGATATTTCTACCCTATAGCGAATGATAGAAATCGTCAATGTGCCACCGTTGCATACATTGAAGCCCCAAATAGCCGTTATCGTTTTGATAAAGATTAATGATGTGGCAAAAAAATTAGCGGATCTCCTACACTATTAAATAAGCCGTTCCGGAATATACCTGTCGTCTTTCAAGTTGCATGTGCGTTGGCTGCGTTCAATTGCCCGAAACACTTACCAGTGTAAGCTCATCGGGGCTCATTCTCTTGCCGCCTGCCTGCAAATCGAAATCCATTGGGTATAGTAATGTGAGCCGGATCGGCTTTTTGGGCTCGCTAAACGGTCTTTCTGGTTTTCGGGGTGAGCGGTTGCCCTGGAGTGATGTTCTGGGGCTTCACCGGGAGGGGAATTATGATGATCAGCACCGTTGCGCTTTTTTGGGCGCTTTGTGTAGTTTGTGTTGTGAATATGGCGCGCTATTACTCATCTTTGCGTGCGCTGCTGGTGGTATTACGCGGGTGCGATCCGCTGTTGTATCAATACGTCGATGGAGGCGGTTTTTTTACCTCTCACGGCCAGCCCAGCAAACAGATTCGCTTAGTGAGTTATATCTACGCCCAGCGATATCTCGATCATCATGATGACGAGTTTATCCGCCGCTGTGAACGTCTGCGCCGCCAGTTTATTTTGACCAGTGCTTTGTGTGGATTAGTCGTAATAAGTTTGATTGGTTTAATGCTTTGGCACTAGTGATTTAAGCAGCGTATAAAAAAAGCGGGCCAGTAAACTGACCCGCTTTTTGCTTTTTGGTGACTACACCGCTCTTAAATAAAGTGCAGTGAAATCCAGTAAAGAGAACCAGAAAGCAGAATCGACACCGGCAAAGTAAACACCCAGGCCATCAGGATGTTGGTTACCGTTTTACGCTGCAAACCACCACCATCAACAACCATCGTCCCCGCTACGGAAGAAGAAAGCACGTGAGTGGTAGAAACCGGCATACCGGTGTAGCTCGCAATACCAATGGAGACGGCGGCTGTCATCTGCGCGGACATACCCTGCGCATACGTCATGCCTTTCTTGCCAATCTTCTCACCGATAGTTGTCGCCACACGACGCCAGCCAATCATAGTACCGAGGCCGAGTGCCAGAGCAACCGCCATGATAATCCAGATTGGTGCGTACTCGATGGTATGCAGCAAGTCAGTTTTCAGCTCTTTCAGGAAGCGCTTATCGTCCGGTTTGGTTTCCGGCAGAGCAGCTACTTTCTCTGAAGTATCTGAAATGCAAAGCAGCAGACGGCGCATATGGCTACGCTGCTCAATGCTCAGCTTGTCGTAGCTATCGATGTTACCCAGTAGTGCTTTTGCACCCTGAACCGCAAGAATGGCGCGGCTGGCATCGCAATGGAACTCAGCAGGTTTATCCTGACCCTTCACTTCTTCAGGGGTTGGGATAGCTGGATTGAGATCAACAACATGCTTAATTACATCGCCGTGCTGCGCGTAGTACTGCTCCAGGTGAGTGATGGCATCACGGGTACGAGCAATGTCGTATCCAGAAGCATTCATGTTCACCACAAAGCCTGCAGGCGCTACACCAATCAGCACCAGCATGATCAGGCCGATACCTTTCTGACCATCATTCGCACCATGAGAGAAGCTCACGCCAATAGCTGAGATAATCAGAGCGATACGAGTCCAGAATGGAGGCTTTTTCTTGCCGTCTTGTTTTTCACGTTCGGCAGGTGTCAGGTGGATACGACGGCGCTTTTTGGTGCCGCTCCAGTAGCGACGTAGCAAAAAGATTAACCCGCCCGCAATCACCAGACCCACGATTGGGGAAAGGATTAACGACATGAAGATCCCAATGACTTTCGGGATATTCAGCGCATCGACTACCGAGGTTCCGGTCATCAGTGCGTTCGTCAAACCAATACCAATGATGGCACCGATAAGCGTATGGGAGCTGGATGCCGGCAGACCAAAATACCAGGTGCCGAGGTTCCAGATGATAGCGGCCAGTAACATAGAGAACACCATGGCAAGACCATGAGCGGACCCTACGTTCAACAGTAGATCGGTTGGCAACATATGCACAATCGCATACGCAACACTCAATCCACCGAGCAGAACGCCGAGGAAGTTAAATAACGCCGCCATTGCCACCGCGAGTTGCGATCGCATTGCACGTGTATAGATAACAGTTGCCACTGCGTTAGCAGTGTCATGAAAGCCATTGATCGCTTCGTAGAAGAGAACAAACGCCAGAGCAAGTAATAGCAAAAGCCCGGTATGAAGATCCAGGCCGTTAAACAGAAATTCCATAGACGTTACGCCATTTTGAGGACATGAACGCGGCGCATTATGTAAGACAACTCCGTAATGCGCCAACAGAAATATGGACTTTTCTTGATGTTTGTCCTTCTTCGGTCAAACAGTGAAAAGATTTACATATTTATTTTCAATCACCTGCAATTGTTAAGAAGCATTTAGCTGGTGCGACCAGGCCGCTATCTTTACAATTCCTTGCATTAAGCATAGTCGGGAGTAGGTCGTGGAAAAGTTTGATGCCGTAATTATTGGTGCGGGGGCCGCAGGAATGTTCTGTGCAGCGATGGCTGGGCAGGCGGGAAGCAAAGTGCTACTCATCGATAACGGTAAAAAACCGGGCCGTAAAATCCTGATGTCAGGTGGCGGACGTTGCAACTTTACTAATCTTTATATCGAACCTGCAGCGTATCTCAGCCAAAACCCTCATTTTTGCAAATCTGCTCTGGCGCGTTATACCCAATGGGATTTTATCGATATGGTCGGTAAACATGGTATCGCGTGGCATGAGAAAACCCTTGGCCAACTTTTCTGCGATGATTCAGCACAGCAAATCGTCGACATGCTGGTTGCGGAATGTGAAAAAGGGCAAGTCACCACACGCCTGCGCAGCGAAGTGTTATCTATAGAACATGATGAAAACGGCTATACCATCCAATTAAACGGTGACAGCGTACAAGCGGCAAAACTTGTCATCGCCACGGGCGGGCTTTCCATGCCGGGTCTTGGAGCAACGCCGTTTGGCTATAAAATTGCAGAGCAGTTTGGGCTGAAAGTGTTGCCTACTCGCGCAGGCCTTGTGCCGTTTACTTTGCATAAACCGTTACTCGAACAGCTCCAGGTGCTTTCTGGCGTATCCGTTCCGTCAGTAATTACTGCGGAAAATGGTGTCAGCTTTCGTGAAAGTTTGCTGTTTACCCATCGTGGTTTGTCCGGGCCTGCGGTATTGCAGCTTTCTAGTTATTGGCAGCCTGGTGAGTTTGTGAGCGTTAACTTACTTCCTGATATCGATCTGGATGCGCTTCTCAACGAGCAGCGTAATGCTCACCCAAATCAAAGCCTGAAAAACACTCTGGCGATGGTGCTGCCAAAACGCCTGGTGGAATGCCTGCAACAGCTTGGGCAAATTCCAGATGTGACGCTCAAACAGCTTAACGTGCGCCAACAAAGCGAACTGATTGAAACCCTGCAGGCCTGGCAAGTGCAACCAAACGGTACAGAAGGTTACCGCACTGCGGAAGTGACACTTGGTGGCGTGGACACCAATGAACTGAGCTCACGTACTATGGAAGCACGCAAAATGCCGGGTTTGTACTTTATCGGTGAAGTGATGGACGTAAGCGGCTGGTTAGGTGGATATAACTTCCAGTGGGCATGGAGTTCAGCCTGGGCGTGTGCGCAGGATTTAGTGAGTGTGAATTGATAAAAAAGTTGGGTCACTACTGCTGGTAGTTATGTTGTACTCAAAGAATAGATAACCAATTATTGTAAGTGCGCAAAATGTTAATTTTGCGCACTTACATCGTTCTAATTATAAGTTGCTAATACTTCGACACTGGCATTTGCAGCGCCCACTTTCACATCTTGTGAGTTACGAATATAACGTGCAGACATCTTGATCTTTCCGTCGGCCCCGGTGGGGACAGCACTCGCACCAATTGCATAGGCGGTATTACTGTAATTACTGTTAGCGGTGTTGGCATTCACCCATGAGCCAAGCTGCACTGGTTTTGCAGGAATATTTCCCTGACTCGCAGGATCTCCCCAGGCAAGCTGTAAGTCAAATCCCTCGGCACCTCCGCTATTCAGTTCGAAGATGCCCTGCATAGGGTTAACAATAGGGTTTATAGGGGTAACTTTAATTTTAATAGGTTGGTTTCCATTATTATTAACTTTAGACCCATTATTTGCGTCATAGAAATTTGTTGGGTTATTTGATGATCCGCCATAACCCCATGCTTGTGGGCACTTAAGTTGAAAACCTGCATCAACCCAAGGGGGGGCTGCATTGATCTTTGAATCATAATTATATGATCCCATCTCTACCGTCTGGTTTGGATTTAGGAGCTCGCAGGTTCCCATCTGGAATAACGCGGTAAAGGTTATTCTGCGACTAACGGATTGACACCAGGCATCATTATTGGGCATCTTGATGCCTCCCGGTGGGCAAATTCCAATCTGATTCCCTGGATCCTGAGGCCTTATAAATGCAATCGCAGTTACAGACGTGATTTGTGTAACACCGATAGGTGGGACAAAATCCGCTGTTCTCCATAGCTTTATATTAATTCGTAAGTTAGTTGCCATGTTATTGTATCTTAATACTGTATCTACATATGCAGGCCAAACTGGAACGGGTTTGTTACTTCCAGAAGTACTTTCATTAATTGATACCCCAAGCCCTTTAATATTGGTAGGGTAAACGGTATATCCATCAATTGTGTATATATCTCCTGGTGGAATATCGGTCAAAGTATGTGCGGTGTTGAACCAGAATGCACCTTGTCGGCAATCAGAGTAAACATTGATAGTTGTATTGTTTACTGAATATAATAATTTACTCCCTTCACCATTATTGGGTGCTGTAACATTTACAGGTGGTACGGCATAGTCCCCGCCGATACTAGTGGAACCGCCCCAACAGTCTATCGTCCATGCATATGAACTATTCATAAAAAGCATGGGCAGGGTTGCTATTACGATAACAATAATATAATAAGAGAGTGCATTAGCATTTCTTCTTAAATCATCTAAGTGTTTACAAAATATCTTCATAAATACCTCTTGTCCGATGAATTGAGAAAACATTTCGTATTCACCTTCAATAAAAATTAATAACCAATTGTTGGCAGTGCGCAACATTAAAATTTTCCGCACTGCCAACGTTCTAATTATAAGTTGCTATTACTTCAACGCTGGCATTGGCAACACCTGGTTCCACTTCTTCTGTGTTACGAATGTATCGTGCAGACATTTTAATCTTTCCATCAGCCCCTGTAGGGACAGGATTAGCACCAATTGCATAGGCAGTATTACTGTAATTACTGTTAAGGGCGCTGGCATTAATCCATGACCCAAGCTGTACTGGTTTTGCAGGTACGGTTCCCTGACTTGCAGGGTCTCCCCAAGCTAGCTGTAATGAATATCCCTTAGCCTTAGCGCCACCCTGGTCTAGCTCGAATGTGCCTTGTGAAGAATCAGTAATAGGGTTTATGGGCACTATTTTTATTCTAATTGGCTGGTTTCCAACAGTATTTGCACTTCTAACACCATTGTCTGCGTTATAATCATTCGAAGGGTTTTTTATCGACCCATTGTACCCCAAGGCTTGTGAACATTTAAGTTGAAACGTTGCGTCAACCCATGCGGAGTTATTGGCATTTATGGTGATATCATATGACCCCATATTTACCGTCTGGTTTGCACTAAGCAGTTCACATGTACTTGGTTGAAATAATACCGATAATGAAATTCTTCGTGTTATTAATGCGCAGAATTTATCATTGCCATCTAGTCTAGTAGCACCTGGTGGACATGTCTCCAGATAGTCGTTTACAGCATCCCAGGGTCTTATAAGCGTAACGACCGTAAATGAATTAACTTGTGTCATGCCAGTTGGTGGTACAAAACCCGGCATTATCCAGAGTTTTAAATTAAATTTCATCGGGGTTAAATAATTATCATATTTATTCTCGGCACTCACGTTTTCCGGCCAGACAGGAATTTCCAGTTTACGGCCAGTGAAACCTTCTGTAATTGATATACCCAACCCTTGAATATTGGTAGGATAAATTTTCTCTCCGTTGTAGCTAACTACCTGGCCGGGAGGAACGTCAATTATAGCTTGCACCGTTGTAACCCAGTTGCCCACCCTGCAATCGGCATATGATGCATTAATCGTAACATTATCTAATGTGTATAATAATTTATAAGTTTCATTGCTGCCGGGTGCTACCATGTTACTAGTAGTTGCGGTATAGTCGCCACCAATACTTGAGTAAGTCCCGCGGCAATATCTTGCTGCAGCAAACGAATAGTCAGCGAATAATAAACAGAGAACTGCTATTAATAGAATATATATCCATCTTTTTTTTTGACATTTAGTCATGAGTTGTATATCCATTCAATAATTACTGATTATTTTATACGTTTCTACAGTCTTGCTAGACTCTGTACTTGAATTGAGAGGATCTTGAGTAATCCACATTAATAAATTAATTTTCTTCTGCACTCGATTATGTCAGCCAAACGGTCATGACTGAAAATGTAACTCTCAAATAAATGTATTTTCCACTATTTTAAGGTTGGAAATTTTTTATTCTTTAAAGGATAAGATGGATCTTAGCATCGATATTGATTTGTTTTTTAGTAAAAGTAATAACAAAGTAATTTCTATTCTTTAGACTTTTATATGTATTACTGTCTGTTGGAAAAATAACAAAGCGCCAAAAATGGAGAGTGGTTTTGACACTTAATTAATTAAAAATTTACTCATAAGCAAGGCGTATTAAACCGCTGTGGCACTTTTCTCTGTGTTTTATCTGTCGATAACGGTGCCAAAATATAATTCACTTTACAGCTCGATTCTGCACCATTACCCCACGTAACCCTCAGCGTACCTTTCATATCGGCAACCTTGGCATAAATCACACCACCCTGCGTTACTGCTCCTACATAGTTGTTCAGCGCGTCGAAGACTTCTGCGCCAAATGGCAATGGGTTACCGTTAAATAAAGAGGTGATAAGTACTGGAATACCCGTACGCGTATTAAATTTAACTTTAACCACCGCACCGGAACGTGGCACCGCTTTCTGGGAAGTATTTTCAAATTCAACATCCTGTGAGGATCCTTCCGGGTCTATCGATACATCGTTCAACTGATAAGGCCGCATTGAAGGGAACACCGCATAGCCAAACGAATCGACTTTTGTCCCTGCATAGGTACCAATTTTGGCGCCTTCTGCCCCTTTAGCTTCTACCAGTGCAAAGGTATCGCCGGTATAAGGAGAAAGCGTCAAGCCCCCTGAGTGAGCAATCATCGAGCCCGACATACCAACGGTGCTGGTTTGGTAGTCAGGTCCTTTGCTGTAGGTACCGCTCATTTGGGCCACGCTGCCAAACCAAGTGCCACCCACGCTGCCAGACGTACCTGAGCGGCTATCGTGCGATCCGCTCAAGTTATAGGTGTATTTATTATCTTCACCCAACGCGCCACCAATTGATGCCTGTTCATTTTGCCCACCATTATTATCATGGTTGTAGCGCAGGCTTACCGTCGGAGCACGCACATCACGGTCTTCCCACAGTGGGAATGAGAAGTTCAGGTTAAAACTCGTTTGGTCCGCCCCATAGGCGTTTTGGCTACGGCTTACGTTAACGCTGTAGTTCACCCGTTTAAAATTATTCGAATAGCCGAACTGATACTGTTTGTTGTATTTGTCGTTATTCCAGTAGTTCTCTATTGATGCACTGGCGTAAAAATTTCCCCAACCTTCAGCTAATCCCTGGCTTGCGGAGAGCGCAAAACGGTTTTTGGAACGCATAATATTGGTTCCTGACTGGCCACTTTTTACGTTTTCTCGGGCCAGCATCGTGGTCATGTAGTCCATGTATCCGCTACTGGAAAAGCGGTATGCGGCCAGGGTAATGTTACTGTCTGTCTCGGTAATGAGCTTACTGTAACTTGCTCGATAACTTTGCCCTGAGAGAGAGGAAGGCTGGTCTTGATATTCACCAATTTTGCTAAAAGATTGCGTAACGTCGACACCAAATGCGCCCAGCAGCGTACTTAATGCTGTACCAATCTGCGCAGCCTGATAGTTTTCACTTGCCTGTACGCCTGCATAACCCGTAACTGAGTTAGTTAACCCACGCTGATAAGTTGCTTCATACAACATCGGCTTTTCAGAAACATTGGAATCCCGTAGCTTGCCCGCTGTAAAGCTAAAATGGTGTGAACCAGGGCGCAGCAGCTGTGCAACTGAAGCATAAGGCATCGAATAGTTTTGTACCGTGCCATCAGCTTCCTGAATAGTAATATCCAGATCGCCACCATAACCGGTTGGGTAGAGATCGTTAATCAGGAAGGCGCCAGGTGTGACAGTGGTTTCATAAATGATTTGACCCATCTGCTTCACAATGACTTTGGCGTTGGTTTTCGCAATACCGCGAATTTCAGGCGCATAGCCACGTTGTGAATCCGGCAGCATGCTGTCGTCACTTTCAATCCGCGCACCGGTAAATGGTAAAGAGTCGAAAAGCTGGCCGCTGGTGTTGGATTGACCAATAACGACACGACCCCGCAAAGCTTCAACATCGCGCTGCAAGTAGGTATTTATGGTGCTGTATTGACTGCCCTGATCTTGCTGCCAGTTATAAGAGCCATTATGACGTAAATACCAAGCACCAATATTCAGACCACCGTTGAGACCCGCATAAAAAGTACGGCTGCTGTTAGTACCAAATTTAGAATCATAGCCGTTAAGGTAATAGCTTAATAGGCCGGCAGGGATCCCGCTATCCCATAGCGCAGGGTCAACCGTGCCGCTAGATATGCGGTTGACATAAATTTGTGGGATAGAGATATTGAGCTGTTGCTCATTGCTATCAAACTGGACTTTAGCATCTGGAATTACGCTCTGCAGGTTCGCGCAAGCGACTTTTCCAGAAACCATTTCTACCGCTTCTGGCGAAAGCTGAGATTGGTTGAAATTGATCAACTGCAGAATTTTAGCCGTCAAGCATGGATAGACGGATTTATCTGCCCCTTCTTTTAGCTCAACGTTATCGACACCGACTTCGGTATTATTAACGATAATGCTTACACGGTAGATACCCGGCGTGCCGCTAGAGCCTTTTGAAAAACGCGTAAGATCGACCTTAGTATTACTATCCATACGCATTACGTCAGATTCAAATTCAACGCTGTCAGTAATAGGTTGGGTATCTTCCGTGACTGGTTCATTAGCGCAAACAGGAAATGTTGCCAAACAGAGAATAATAATTGGGGTTAAGCTATTATGGCGCGTTAACTCTTTATTTTTTATTTTTATTATTTTCATGTCAGCAACCTCCTCTCTCACTCGTAAATCAAGCTTTAATCCATTAAAGCTAATAAAAAAAATTAACGGTCATTCGCATTGTATTTAACAAAAGCGCCATAATCATTAATAGCGGTATAACTCAACTGAGAGAGATTGCTCACTCCAGGAATGTCTTTAAACTTGTATGTCTTTGTGCCGCCGGGGATGATCATATCCCCTTCCATTTCAAGATTCTTACCACTGTTTTTGTAATAAATCATCCCAAGGGTAACGTTATATGGCGTTGGGTTAATCACCAGCAAACCACCATCACGAATTTTCCAGACGAGATCTTTTGGCGCACTGTTTGCATTACCCGCTAATCCATCCGGACGATAGAAAATTTTTATTCGTGTACGGAATGCGATATTAAGCCGGCTTATTTCCTGAACGCTTTTTTGTTTGGCTGGAACCTCAAGCACATTTAACCAATATACAGATTCTTTATCTGTTGGCAGTGCAGGTGTACCAATATAAGTAATACGTAAGGTTTGTCCTTTCCCTGGGTCCATCCTATTAATAGGAGGTGTCAAAACAAACGGCACGGAAAGTTTTTCGGGAGAAATATGTTCGTCACCTTTATCAATCCAGCTCTGCACTAATACAGGTGACGGATTATTATTAGTCAGTTTAACCGTAACTTCATCTTTACTTTCACGGTAAATAACTCGGGTTGAGCCAATAACAACACCCGCAGCCGCATAATTGACCCACCCTAAAGTAGCCCCTATAAAACACATTACGGCGGCTTTTCTTGCGTAACGACGCATAAGCATATTGATTCCAAATAAGTGAAGCAGGGGCAATGGCTTACCCCTATGGATAACGATTTATTTATACATCAGGTCGTAAACTACTTTGCCTTCCACGGTACCAGCCGCAATGACTGCATCCGCTTTGACGTATTCCACGAAATAGTTCAGACGAGCAGTACCGTTCGGTGAACCCGAAACAGTCTGGAAGCCTGTACCACCAGTATCACTCTGAGAAGCGTAACCAACTTTAATCGGCTGCAGAGAAGTACCGTCCACCAACTGCAGCATTACACCTTCTGCACCGCCAGCCGTACCTTGGGAAAGGTTAGTCAGGTAGCCGGTCATGCTGTCTACGTTGGCTGTGCCATTGGAGCTGGCATTGAAGTAGGCAGCTACTTTGGTTTTGCCGGTTGACAACGTACACTCAGTAACATCAATTACGAACTGTGTACGACCTGCCGTTGCACCTACTGCACCTGGTAGAGAGGTAGTAGAAACCGTTGGCAGTGTCACGTCATTCCCGCCAGCCACTGAGGAATTACAGGTACTTTCTGTGATTTCACCGTGGAACAGGATTTCATTGCCAGCTTGTGCAACATTGATTAAAGACAGAGCAGAGATAATACTTGTAACGATAGCGAGCTTTTTCATGTTAATTCCCCGTTCTTGGGTTTGAATAAATACAAATTTCCGTTTGTTTAACGATTATTAATTTCAGATAACTCTGACATTAATTACAGCATTGATGCATAACATTTTGTAGCGCCACACAAGCAAACCGAGATATAAATAGTTCGCGCGTGACTTTGGGTAAGGTATTGATTAATTAATTTATTGTCTTTGAAGATGCCTCCTCCATTATGACACAACCAATATAAACATTTTTATAAGCAAAAATAATACTCTATAGATACATGCGTGTATTTAAGAATTTAATTCTTTTAGTGGGGCAAAGTCTTAAGATATTACTGCTTTGTTTTGATAAGCTATATTCGCATTTAGGATTACTACTAACAATAACAATGAATAAAAAAGTCAGTTCGATAAAATAGAAAATGGACTATAATTTGTAATAATAAACCAACAAAAAGTTAACATGATGAATAGAAAATTAGATTTAAATTTATTAAGAGTGCTATGCGCCCTGGTTGAAAACAAAAATGTCACGGAGACAGGTGTCCGTCTGGGGATGGGGGTGTCATCAGTCAGCTATGCATTAAATAAACTTCGTGACCATTATTCAGATCCTATCATGATCCGCACTAAAAATGGGATGCAACCCACAAGTTTGGCATTAGAACTTTATAAGCACTTTTCGCCAGCACTAAATTTGATAGAGCCCGCTTCAACTGATAGAAAATTACCTTCTCCCGAAAAAAGTTTTTTCCGTATCAGAACGAATTCGGTTATTGAGAATTGGTTGGCATGGAAATTTATGAACGATGAAGGGGCTGAAATTCAAAATGCTGTTTTTGAATTTAATAATTTCAGTAATGACAGTGAGGTACGGATCGAGGCGTTACGCAGAAAACAAATTGATATTGATATTGGGACTCCATTAGCCGTTGATAGTTCTATTATTGAATACCAAATAATTCTAAAAAATGTACATGCAGTGTGCCAGGTCAATCATCCTCGTTTGCAAGGCAAGGTCACACTGGAAATGCTTAAGAAGGAAAAACTGGTTACGTATGTCCTTCCCAAGGATTCGTCTGAGATCGATTTAGAAAAATATATCTTTTATTTTGATGGGATTAGTAGCCTAACCAGGAGGATTCGTGTCTCGTCTTACGATACGTTGCTTATGTTAGTATCACACTCGGATGCAGTATGTTTTATGCCTACACCGCTGATTGATTACTATTCAAAAATGTATGATATAAAAGCGTTAGAGACAGATGTTGTAAATGGACATGCCATTACTATTTATGCAAATATACTGAAGTCAGCAAAAGATAACCCCATACTAAAAAGCATCATCAGTCATCTTATGACATTAGCTGATTGATCCGCCTGGTAGTGCAATAATGTTATTGCTTTAACTTTAAAGTAATAACATCTTTCTGTCTAAAATCTGAAATGGCTTTTTTGATCACAAAAATAACAAATATCAAAAGGGCTAAAGAGGTAATCAAAAAAATGGCAAGGTTAATGTTCATCACCACCTCATTAAATATGATGTTTGATTCAGGGAAATATACTTTCCAGTTTACTATTAGAACCAATAAATCAATGCATCTCTGATTTTTAAACAAGCCTGGATAGTGACTTTTTGTGAAACATTGACAAAAGTCTCTTCCGCTTGCAAATCTCTTTGCGCATAGGGAGTTAAGAACTGAATTTCATATTGCTCAGTAGTAAAGGGAATCGCAATGACCGCCTTAACACTTTTTTTAGCGCTCCGTTTTTGTGCATAGTGCAATGCTTCATTTTTTGGCGTTAGTTTACGATACTGGATATCAGGCAGTGAATTAAATTTTCTACTGCCAGCAGGTTTAACTGTTTCACAATTTACAGGTTCAACGACATCTGCAAGTTTTGGATAAGCAGTCTCAGTATAATTGTCGGAATAAAATAATTTGTTCTTTTCAATCTCACTAATTTTGTCGGATTTTGTCAGTAACCAGTCTGTTGCACCTCTTGATGCAATGCCTTGCGTGCTGACAAGCAAAGAAATAAAAAAAATTAAAAAGAACTTTATGACTTTCCCATTTTTATTCTCCAATAATAATGCTACAAGTTTTTGATATGTGTACTGTTCCTGATGAAAAAGTACAGTTCACTTAAAGAGTGCACGCTAAATTTTGAATAGATTCTTGATCTATGTGCAAGTACGGTTTTCTCACTAATATACAAGTTATTAGCTATTTCCCTGGTGTTCTTTCCCTTAAAGATATTTTTCAACACGTTAGCTTCACGAGTTGTTAATCTTAAAAAAGGCGTACAAATTTCAGGCAAGACATCTTGTCGGAGCTCAAAATCCCTGGTGCCAACCATCTTAATAATCACGCCCTCAATATCCATTTTTGTATGCCGCAATGGAATGGATTTATTTAACACAGTTTTGAAAAGTAAATTATAAAAATGGCTCATTTTATTATATTCAGCGCCATCACATAGAAATACGGATTCAAACTGCAAGTTTGTGTCATTGATTTTATTAACCATTTCCAAACGGTCATGGAAAAAGAAACCGTCTGAATCAAAGAACACGATGGATTTCCCACCTGCCCGTAACATCTTTATCGTGAGATCATTAAGATTACTGATTTCATATACATTATATGAAACGTTACCTTTATCACATTTTGAAAAGGCTTCTTCAATGACTGACTCTAATCCAAGTTTTAGGAATTTATTTTGAGTGAGTATGAAAATACTCACGACTCCATTGCTATTTTTTAACATTTTGCATCCTGCATAGTTAAAGAGTAAGGAATTCACCTGACCACGTTGTAAGTTATCTCATTGGCTAAGAATCCGTCTTTAGGATTTCAACTCTTTTATAGGATATTTATTAGGAGATTTCCTAGGTGCCTATAGTCCTATTGGAGAGGGATAGGTGCAAACATAAAGAAAGAGAAACCATTTTCTAAAAATCAGAATTTTATCTCGATCTCTTTGGGAATCGATAAATATTAGCTTCTGATAATAATGGACTTTAATTTCCGCGCAGGCCTGGTATATACTCGCCAAAATTACAGACCTAAAAAAAATGTAGCTTATCTCTCAGCGGCGTTTTGCTTGTGTTGATTTCCGGGTAAAAACTCCTACGCTTAGAGCTAGCTGTAATGAAAAAGTTGATGTTAGTGGATGATGTAAAGCACGTTTCTATGCTTTTCAAATCTTAACTCCAACTGGATTACCCTCCACCTTTTTGGTTTCGGTAATAAAGTTCATATGCTTTTTCATTGACATGGAAACGAAGCATTTTCTATGCCGAGTGAGCCCTTACTTTTTTGGTGTTAGTCGTTGCTGTAATAAAAATGGCAAACCAGCATTTTTTAGAAAATACAGGTCACCAGGTGACGTTATTCGTGGTTAAACGTGAGTTAGGCTAAGAAAATGAATCTAAAAAAAACCAGTGTACTACCCGTTTTTCTTCTTATGGCTTCCTTTTCGGTTTTTGCGAAAGAAGTGAAATTGGGCAATGACCTTGCCACTTACACTTTGACCTGCGGGAAATCCATTACGGTCAACTTCACCGATCTGACAGATTCCAATTCTGGGCATACGCTAATCGGTCTGAAAAACAAGCAAACTGGTGCAGTGGATCTCTTTTTGTCACGCACCCCCACCTCAGATCGCCGACAGTACGAACAATACAACAGAGTAATCTACGATAACCTGTCGAAAACCTACATAGGCATGGCTGATAGCCCAAGTATTGTATGGGGTGCGGCACGCGACAACGGCCAGACAGAGGAGACTTATCGTCTGGCTCTCGGTTCACACGTCTATATTTGCGGAAAATTAGAAAAACTGCCGGATGAAACCGCGAACACTCTTTATGGAGAAACGGACGACGAAAACCCGAGTGATGGGACCAATGCCACATACGGCCAATAGCATTTTGCCGTAGTATTTTTTTCTTCAGATACCGTCCTTATGTTTCATTGTTAACTGCTGGCTTGACGATGTCATGCCAGCAGTTACATATCTTCGTCATTCCCAACAGCTTAGTACCAGGCACTGATTTTACTTATTTCAGCCTTCCTGGTGAGATCTGTATTTCATTGATATCACTTAGCTCTTAAGAACCTCTTTATGTTTGGGGTTGAGCTGGAATTAATGATATTTAACCCTACTGGCAATGGCTTCAATTATGACTTGTTGGTACATAACAACGAACTTGCAGGCGATGTTAGCAAGAGGAAACTTAAGCATTACATAGATTCTATTACCAAAAATAGGATGTTAAATACATAAAATATATAGAATTAAATAATTAGTGGTATAACTAATAGTCCATTTTTGATAAGCGGCGTAACTCACACTACAGCGAAGCATTAAGCCGCAAAACAGTTTCGAGGAATATTAGTGAGCACAGATACGGCAGCAATATCTTCTAAGCGGGCATTTTACTACGCGCCGTTCCGCAATTTGTTCTTTGCTCGTCTGCTGACGGTACTGGGTAATGGAATCGCACCGATTGCTCTGGCTTTTGCCGTGCTCGACATGGGGGGATCGGCCGCTGACTTGGGCATTGTTATTGCTGCTCGCTCGATTTTTAACGTGGCTTTCTTGTTGATTGGCGGGGTACTTGCCGATCGCTATTCACGAAGTCGTGTTCTGCTTTACTCATCGGTTATCGCTGCAATCTCACAGGGGGTTGTTGCTGGCTTAGTTCTGGATGGCTCGGCAACCATTATGCTGTTGGTGATACTTGGCGCTATAAACGGTGCAGCAGCGGGGGCTTCGTTGCCTGCTTCGCAAGCCATGGTCCCACAAACTGTTCCGGTGCATTCCTTACGGGAAGCAAATGCCTTTATCCAGTTAGGTATTTATGGCGGGACTGTTATTGGTGCATCACTGGGCGGTGTTCTCATAAGCGTGATGGGGCCAGGCTGGGGATTGGCCATTGATGCTTTAGGGTTTGCGGCATCAGCACCACTGTATTTAATGATTCGAACTAATTCGGCACAACCTCAGAGCGCTCAATCCAATATCTTGCAGGATTTAAAGGACGGTTGGGTGGAGTTTATTTCACGCTCATGGGTCTGGGCAATTGTGGTGCAATTTACCATCGTCAATGCGGCCTTTAGCGGCGTGATGATGGTGCTGGGTCCCGTAGTCGCAGATGCAACATTTGGCCGAACAGGTTGGGGCATGGCGATTGCCGCCCAAAGCATGGGCTTGATAGTCGGCTCTGTTATTGCACTTCGTTGGCGGCCACGTCGGGATTTGTTAATTGGCACAATTTTAACGGCATTTTGCGCAGGCCCAATTGTCATCCTGGCTCTGATTCCTTCGACCTCAGTTTTGATGGCGGCATTTTTTATAGCTGGAGTTGGTTTTGGGTTGTTCGGTGTGGCCTGGGCGCAGTCGCTACAAACTCATATCCCGCCTGAAAAGCTTGCACGTGTTTATGCTTATGATGCATTGGGTTCATTTGTGGCGATTCCGATTGGCGAAATTGCAGCAGGCCCTCTTGCGATGCACTACGGCAACACAAATGTTTTATTGTGTTGCGCAGCTGCAGTTCTGGTTGCAACCTTCGCAGCCAGTTTCACGCCAGCGATCAGAAGACTCGATAATACTGCGCAAGTCAGACAACAGAGCTAGTTGTTATTCAGCTACTGTTTCTACAGGGATGTAGTATTCACAATCCAGAGCATTTTCAGGCCTGGCGTAGCCGTTATAAATGAAAACCTCAATGTCAGGGGCTGGTCTGCGTTTTAACCTGTGTTTAGGAAAAATGTTGAGATAAATATGTTTTGAATACTTAGAGTATTCTTCTTTATTGCACCTGAATGAAAATCGGGCATATATCCCCGAAGGGTAGGTGTGATCACCCGGTTTTTTGTTTAACTCTTTATTATGTACGCCAATAATCGAACTTAGCTTTATGCGCATTGAATGTTTCTTATGCGCTTTATATTCAGATATCGACCAAATATTTTGTTTCTGGTTATTCAAATGGTTGATGATGGTATTCCAGCGGACCTCTAAAATATTCTCATTGGCTGGGATGGCGATTTCTTGGTGAGACATTTGACCTGAAACATATCCTTCGGGCAAGGTGCATATCTGAAAGCTGCCTACGTCGATGCGGTTAAAGTTGAATTCTGCCTGTAATGGCGAGAAGTCCCAACAGCTACTTCTGCGGTACTGAAGTGGGGTTAAGCCTGCTGCTTTTTTAAATTCCCGGCAAAAGGACTGTTGCGAGTCGTAGCCAAATTTCGCAGATATATCAATCACATTCATATTAGTTAGACGCAGGAAGATAGATGCACGAGTTACCCTACGTTTACGAATGTAGAGACCGAGAGGTATTCTTACATGTTGTTTAAAAATAGTCTGGATGTGCCGGCGGCTGTAACCCGTAAATCTGGATATATCATCAATGTTAATATTCACATCGATATTATTTTCGATGTAATTTAATACTTCCTGTACGATATTCTTTTTAAGCATGTGGCAATACATCCTTGAGCGCGAAAGTCCCTTATTAGATATACATATTGGATTTATTTAGTCAATCAACCACGTTATTATTGCACTGTTGGTCAATTGATGTAATTAATTAATAAGTTGATGGTTAACCCAATTTACAGCCTGTATTCGATTATTTACCGATATTTTCTTAAAAATATTATAAAGATGAGTTCGTACTGTGTTTTCACTGATAAAGAAGGATTGAGCGATGCGAGCATTAGACTCACCTTTACATAACTCGTGCAGAATTTCGTATTCCCGTATGGTCAAATTGCCTGAGTTTTTATCACCATAGGTTTGTTCCGGTGCGGTTTGAAGGCAAGCGTTTGCATTATCTTCATATCTGTTTTGCATCATAATTTTTATGGCGTTAACCAGACTGCCAGGTGTGGTGTCATCGGGTAATACGGTATCGAAACGATGCCAAATTGATTTCTCATAAACAGACAATGCCCTTGAGCAGTTAAGCAGGCATATCCGCATGCTGGATTGGCTTTCCGCAAGCAACTTTGGCCAGACTTTGTTGGATTTACTGCTGGCTGCGTCTGTATCGTAAATAAAGATAGATTTCTCAGAAGCATAAAACATCATTGGTTTCTTTACATTCAGGACCACAACCGGGATCTTAATTTCCTGATTCAAGCGCTCCAGAAGAAGATGATTTTGCACTGAGGGTCGGGTAACTAAGAACAATTTTTGCTCTGCTGCGTAGTTAAGCATGGGTCTTCCCTCTATAAAGTTATTTTCTCCAGGACAGTGAATTTACTGTCATCCATTAATTGGGCTAACGATAAGATGTTAGACCTAATGAGATTTAGCTTATTGTGCATAATAATAAATCGGTTTTACCGAATTATTAAGCAGAAGTTATTTGTCTCTAATGTAAGTTCGTTGATATTTAATGGTTTAATTTATTTAATGATCTTTCATAAATTAAAATACATTCTATTAAATAATGTATTTTAATATTAATGTATTAGTGGCAAGTACTAAGCATTATGCAAATACGTTAATCCCCGTAGTTACTTATATATTTACTTATTTATAATAAGGCTGAGGTAAATACCTCTTGGTAGATACAGATTTACTGTACTCCTAACAAAAGGAAAATTTTATGAATAAAGTATCAATTATTGCTTTATTAACGTGTATTAGTTTTTCTCCTGTTGCAATGGCTGCGGGCGATAATGGATCAGGAATAAAAGAATGGTCAAATGTTGTTCATTTCAATGGCCTTGTATTTGAGAGTTCATGCAAGATATCTACCTCTGATAGAGGAAAACTAGTATCTTTACCACCAATAAGACTTTCAGAAATACCAACGACAGAAACAAGAACTAACGCTGTACCATTTAAGTTGACACTTGAAGATTGTGGGTTGGTTGCTAATAAACCTCCGAAGATTGCCATTCAGTTTAATGATGATAATGTCACAAAACAGGGATATTTGAAAAATTCAAATGGAGCATTGAATAATGTAGGGCTGTTGCTTATGACCAAAGATGGCGCAAAAATTGATGCTAGCAAAAGAACCTCTTATTATGCGGATGATGAAGGTGGTCATTCGTATAGTAATAAACGCAACTACTCATTCAGTGTTGGTTATATAAAAGTGAATGACTCAGGTGTTAAATCTGGTACATCAGGCCCAGTTACTGCTCAAGTTAATTATCACATAACATATTGGTAAGGTAAAAATACCATAGCCATAAATGGCTATGGTATTACTCACATGGAGGTCACTATGAGATTTTTAATTCTGCTATATTCCATACTATTAACGCCATTGTCCTATGCCGACAATATCATTGTTAATGGAACGCGTTTTATCTACCCGGCTAATGCTCCAGAAATCACTATCCAAATGACCAACACAGGCAGTGCGCCATCTCTGGCTCAAATCTGGTTAGATGAAGGCGATCCTGATGTACCGCCAGAAAAAATCTCTACGCCCTTTATAATATCTCCACCTATTGCTCGCGTAGATGCGAAAAATGGTCAATCGATAAGAATTAAAAAACAGGAATTGCAAACAATCTCCATAAATGACAGAGAGTCACTGTGGTGGCTAAATATTCTGGATGTCCCTGCTATCGATAAAAATGAGTATAAAAAAGATGCTGGCATGCTAAATATGGCGATCCGTTCCCGCTTTAAATTTATATGGCGACCTGAAGGGCTTGGTAATAGAGCAGATGCTGAAAATAAATTAGAGTTACGCTCTGCAAGAAATAAAATTACGGTTATTAACTCTTCGCCATTCTTTATTACGATTGTCGATATTAAAACTGCTTTAGGTTCCAGTCTTTTAGAGGAAAGTGAGATGGTGGCACCCAAGAGTCAAATGGAATTCAAAGTAAAAGAGAACATTTCTCACGGGCAAAATTTAATTGTTCAAAGTATTAACGACTACGGTGGAGTGGTTGAAACAAAAATCATTACTCATGGATAGTAAGGATATAACAAGATGGATCTCTATAAGAAAAAAGTCATCACTCCATTTTTAGTATTGGCAAATATTTCATTTCTGCCAATGAGTGTTAATGCAGAGGATGATATTCGTTATACGTTTAATAATGCTATTTTGATGGGAAATGCTAAGAGCAACGATCTTAGTGCTTTCGATATAAAATCATTGCCACCAGGGCGTTATAGCGTTGATGTTTATGTCAATGAACATTGGCGTGGTCGCCACGATGTGATTTTTAATAAAACCCAAGCTGGTGACTTAGCAACCTGTCATTCCGCTTACTTTCTCGAGTCTGTTGGAGTTAACACTCTACGGATGAATAAATCTCTGGCGGAGGAAAAAAATTACTGTGGCACGATTAATAAATGGGATGTTTACGGTAATGCGGTAGAAACCTTTAATGCCGGATTGTTGGAATTACGGATGAGTGTTCCACAAGCATATCTGGATAATACCGATAGCAACTATGTGCAGCCTGAGCAGTGGCAGAAGGGTATTCCGGCAATTAATCTCGGTTATATGGCTGATTACTACTCGATGCAGCAACGTGGCGATAGTCGCTCCAGTTCGGATAGTGCCTGGCTCGGGCTTGATGTAAGAGCTTCTGCATCGGGTTGGCTGCTTGAACATTTTGGTAGCCTCGACTGGAACAACGACAGTGGAAAGCATTATTCCAGCAACCGGACTACCTTAAAAAAGCCATTGATTGGCTGGAAGTCCATGTTCAGTGCCGGGCAATTTTATACTGATAGCCAGCTGTTTGATGGTTTAAGCATTTTGGGCGCATCGCTTGAATCACAGGATCAAATGCACCCGGATAACACCTTGAGCTGGGCGCCAAATATCAGGGGGATAGCGGAAACGAACGCACGTGTCACCGTGACACAGGATGGAAGAGTTATTCATCAAACATCCGTACCGGCAGGACCTTTCTCAATCGAATCTATTTTACCGGCAAATACGGGCGGAGATTTGCTGGTCACTATTCAGGAATCTGACGGGCGTATTCGGCGTTTCTCCGTTCCTTATTCATCAGTGCCACAATTATTAAAACCGGGCGTGAGCCGCTATAACATTTCGCTTGGGAAAGTTGATGAGCAAGATAGCAATGAATCTCCCTTTGCTGCACAGGCTACGTGGCAGTACGGCCTAAACAATTATGTGTCACTCTATTCTGGTGCTACCGGATTTGACCATTACCAGTCGGCGTTAGTGGGCGCTGGGTTGAATACCTTTTTTGGCGCTTTCGCTCTCGACATTACACAGTCACGCTTTAATTTCGATAATCAGGAAAACCACGGGCAAGGATACCGCCTGACCTACAACCGAACCCTACCATTGTCGCAAACCTCATTTTGGCTGGAGGGAAAATTCAATGCGAAAAACTTCTTTGGGCAGCGTGATGCTTTTGAACAGCAAGACAGTGGTTCGGAATACGCAGTATTACGCGAAAAACAGTCCTGGTCATTAAGCCTGAGTCAGCCTTTTCAGGATGGATGGGGGTCATTAAATATCTCTGGTTCGATCAATAAATACTGGGAACAGCAGGATAGTTATCGACAATATTCTGTGGGCTATAGCAATAACTGGGGCAATTTAAACTGGACGCTTTCAGTACAGCGTTTATGGAATGAAGATGAATATGGTGGCGTAACGAAAGATGATCAGGTTGCGCTGAACTTTAGTTATTCACTCCCGCGTTCAGACTCTGGATACACACAAATATATTCAGACAGCTACAGCAGTAATGGTAAAGCCAGCAATACGCGTATGGGCTTCTCAACCTCAGTTGATGAAGAAAATAATATGATGCTAGGCCTTAATGCAGCCTATGGCCGTGGCGGAGATATGGACTGGGGAATGAATGGAACTTACCGTTCACCTTACAGCACTCTGAGCACGACATTAAGCCAGGGTAATGACTGGCATCAGGCTAGTGCGGGGATGAGTGGTTCAATGATTGCTCACCATAAAGGGGTGACCTTCTCCCCAGAACGAAGCGATACGGTAGCACTGGTTTACGCCGCAGATGCAAAAGGTGCGCGTTTAGATGGAGCGCCAGGAACCCGTTTTGACTCAAATGGTTATGCAGTTATGCCGTGGTTGCGCGCCTGGCGTGTTAACGATGTGGTGATTAACCCAAAAGGCGCGGATGACTCCGTCACTTTCCAGCAAACACAAAGAAAAGTTGTGCCCTTTGAGGGCAGTGTTGTTCACGTTGCTTTTGACACAAAGATAAATAAACAGACCATTATTCATCCCAAACTGCGCAACCAACAGACTTTACCTTTTGGCGCGGTTATCAAAGACCAGGAAAATAACCATATTGGTTATGTCGGTCAGGGTGGGCTTCTCTATATTGACCAAACCCAATCACCTACGGTGAGTGTTTCGTCAGAAAATGGAGTCTGCACAATTGATATTAAAAGCCAGGAGGCAATATGTCGTTAGTTCGTGCAGGGTTACCACTGCTGATACTCCTGGCGGTAAGTTTTAATTCCCAGGCTACTTGTATTGTTAAATCACAAAAAATTACTTTATCGCCGGAAACGGTAACCAACAGAAATAATCATGCTTTAGGCTCAGTGCTAAAAAAGAGTTCATTTGCTGTGCAGCTTCCACCTTCTCCTGAGTGTGATGAGCTTATTAAATTTAGCGCGGATGTACCTGGTGGAGCGTCGAAGATGAAAACTCCCGGAGTTTTTCAAACCAATGCAAAAGGTGTTGGTATGAAAATGACTTTGGTCACTTCAAGTGGGCGCGAAATAGCCTGGCCTTCTAAATTTTCTGCAAGCATGTCTGAATTGTCTGGGGCCAGGATCAATATGGAGTTGATTAAGGCTGATGATGGAATATCGGCCAGAGGGGGCTCAGAAGGTATGAGTTTTGAAATAAATAACCTACTTCAGAGTTCACCGCTGATAGATATTTATATCCCGGCCAGTTTTGTCACTATTCTGAATAGCTCATGCAAAATTTATGGTGAGAAAACACGCAATATTACGCTGCCAGGCGTTGTTCTGGACCAGTTCAAATCTCCTGGTTCGGTGGCAGGTAAAACCCCTTTTGATATTCATTTATCTTGTGCAACCGATGATAAAACGCCCTCTGCAGTTTTCTTGAAATGGAATGGGCAATTCGGCAAAAACTCGGGTTCTGACGGAGTGTTAAGCAATTCAGTGGCAGGACGTTCTTCTGCTAAGGGGATAGGAGTGCAAGTGCTCGGTGACGATCATCAGCCGCTTAATTTTCATGAAATGAAAAAGGTGGAATTGAGAAGCTCCAAATCCGACAAATATTCCGTTCGATTTTATTCACAGTATTACCAGATAGATGAACAGGTACAACCGGGGAAAATCCACGCCAGCCTGTATTTCAATATTGATTACCAATAAATAAGTGAGACGAAATATGCATGCAACTCTTGTTAAGACCAGAGATCAGATATGGGTATCACACAATAATCAATTTGGTCATCAATATCTCACGGCATATGCTGTGTTCGAGCGAGATATTGCCGGGCAAATGACCATAGAACTGGTCATTAATACACAGCGAGGTTCTCAGCGCACCCGGCAGAAAATGTTTGTTTCCTATCAGGCTGGCTGCCCATACCCCCTGACGCAACTTTTCTTTACCCTGCAATCAGGTGAATTTGCCCAATTACATATTGCTGTCAGAAGCCCGGAAGGGCATGTCGTTGAGTATCACTGGACACCTGAACTTGTTCACCAGGTTCAATGCCCGAGTAAACAAGACTAGATAACTCCTGCGCGCGGAAGATATCCGGCGCAGGAAGATAAATATTATTGGCAAATTAGCGCCAAATCTTTATTCAGCAAATAGGGCCGCAAATATCCCACGGTGTTAGAGAGCGGCAGCACATCTTCATGTAAGTGAATATTCAGTACGTCGCGGATGTAATTTCTGCGTGCGCTGATGCGCTGCCATAATTCCGGGTAAAGCGTGGCGAGTTTCTGGCGTAAAGGTTCATCGGCCAGCGCCACGGTGTCTTCAATACTCGCTCCCGCGTAACCTTTACGTGATGGAATGATGTCGATTTGTAGCAGCATCCCACTGGATAAAGGGATATCTGACGCAGGGTAAATCGGCGAGCAAAGCCACTCTTCGTCAGCAACTAAGTGGCCGGGGTTGAGGTGCCAGTGGTATTCGGTTTTAGGCAAAACTCGCTCAATCAAGTCGTAGACTTCATGGCCCTTCACACCGACGCGCATATTCTCAAGCCAGGCGACGACCGCGCGATAATACGGGATGGCGACCACATCGAGATAATCACTGACCTCATCATGAAGTTCATCGGCCTGGCTGACGACGTATGCCGCACGGCTGGTTAAACCGCCCTTATAACTGACAGTCAATGAAAACTTGTCGCCTTTTTGGATCTGCTTATCCGATGGGTACAGGTTGGCATTTTCAAAACGATCGCCCGTAGCAGCAATGGTTACGACGTTATTGGCTTGCCCATCGGCGGCAAGCAGGGCTGCAATCGACTTTTCCGTTTTACCTAATTCAATTGCATTCAGTGCGCTAAGCGCCGCGCTTGAAGCCAGGTTTGCACCGTATTCATAGTGCGCAATTTCATTGGCGTTATTGGTTGTCCTTGCTCCCTGGCGCGGCGAAATAAACAGATCTGTGGCGTTGAGTAATTCACACGCTGGAGTCAGCGCACTTTGAAGCGCCAGGAAAATAAAGGTCGGTATATCAAACAGAGACTTATTGTTGCCGTTGATGCCAGTGAAAAGCTTCCAGCCCGCAATACCAACACGCTTTTGCCCACGAAGCCCGGCTTGTTGCAACACTTCGCTTAGCGAAAGTGTGGTGTCCATCGGCTGGTTTGGCAGCGAAAACCACGGCGCATGTACCACACTTGCAGGAATTCTGGAGTGCTGTGCGAGTTTGAGGTTTTCATTACCAAGAACCAGCACTGCCTCACCGCTTTTATGTAGAACCAGCAAGCCTTCTTCAAAGCGTGGGATGAAACCAGTCAAATATTCAAAATTCCCGCCATGCTCTTTATCGGCATAAACGACGAGCGAATCCAGATTTTGTTGCGCCATTCCCTGCAAAACTTTGCGCAAACGCTCCTCAATAGTCTGGTTGTTTAGCACCACGCTTGGGGTGTTCAGGTAAATTGCTGGCTGCTCAATGGCGGCAAGTGTGATTGTTGGCTGCGGCATGGGTGAGTCACTCCTTTTCTTTTCCCGGGTGAACATTAACTTATCACCCGGGAAATTAAGAACCTATCCCGGCAACCGACTTTTTGGGCGTCCTTGCCCAAGCAACACTGCAAGTTTGGCGCCGCCCTGAGTGGTTTCCATCAGTATTTTACATACGCTGGTAAGCGGCACTGACAGGAGCATACCCACTGGGCCGAGCAGCCAGCCCCAGAACAACAATGACAGAAACACCACGAAGG
This sequence comes from Buttiauxella cochleicola, assembly GCF_021283185.1. NCBI lineage: Bacteria > Pseudomonadati > Pseudomonadota > Gammaproteobacteria > Enterobacterales > Enterobacteriaceae > Buttiauxella > Buttiauxella cochleicola. Next base: position 253,120 of record NZ_JAJSOS010000007.1, on the reverse strand, counting down.
TCGACATTCCAAGGCCGCGTCCCATCATGCGTGGTTCAAGGATATTCCCAAGCAGCATATGCACCGCAAGGAACAGCACGCCAACCAAAATCATTTCGTAAGTGCCGTTAAACAAGAACGCCTGAATCATTGGTGGAATAGCGGAAATGACCGAACCGATATTGGGGATGTAATTGAGCAAGAATCCCAACACGCCCCACATCAACGCAAATTGCACGCCCAGCAGTTCGAGGCCAAGCCAGATAATCAACCCGGTCCACAGGCTGATGAGCGTTTTAAGCGCCAGATAATGCGTCACGCCTTTGAGTGCGCGGTGCAGGCTGGCGATATGAATTTTCGGGTTGGAAAGGGCGAAGCGCAGTTTGTACGGAACGTGGCGCACCTCGAAGAGCATAAATACCACGGTCATCACCAACAGCAGAATACTGGCCATTGCACCGGAAAGTCCGGTCATTAACGTGGTGGCGTAAGACATCACTTTCTCAGAGTCCATACGCTGCAACATGCGCTCCGGCGATAATCGCAGGTGCATAAACGGCAGCATTTTTTCGAGCTCAAACACTTTCTGTGTCAGCATCTTATTGTATTTGGGCAGCATATCGACGAATTCAGACATGGATGCCGCCAGCACACCCACCAGTATCGTCAGCACAACCAACATCGCAAATACGACTATCGAGATAGCCAGCGGACGGTTCACTCCCCGGCGGATAAACCAAGTCACTAACGGGTTAAGCACAATGGCAAAAAAGAGTGCCAATAATAGCTGGACGATAATGTCTGCCGCAGCATGGATCCCGGCAAGAATAATCACCAGCGCTGAAAGCTTTATTAGAATATGTAGCCCGGTTTTATCGGGTTCTGGAGAGAGCATGAAAAAATCCTGAAAAGGAGGGATTCTCTAAGTGTAGCGCTTCGTTTATTTCGCACCCGCAGGGCGAGTCTGAAAGTCTGTTGCTGAAATGTGAATCTCGACGTGTATATACTGGGGAACGCTGTTTTAAAAGTGAATGCCCATGCCTGACCTCACTCCCGCCCCCGCATTAAGCAGTTTCCGACTCAATCTACAGATTGTCTCTGTAGTGATGTTCAACTTTGCCAGCTACATGACTATCGGCCTGCCACTGGCTGTTTTGCCGGGGTACGTTCATGACGTGATGGGCTACAGCGCGTTTTGGGCCGGGCTTGTGATAAGCCTGCAATATTTCGCCACGTTACTCAGCCGCCCACATGCCGGGCGTTACGCAGATATTCTTGGCCCTAAAAAAATTGTCATCTTTGGTTTATGCGGCTGCTTCCTGAGCGGAGCGAGCTATATGATGGCGGCGTTTGGTAGCGCCTGGCCGTTGGTGAGTCTGGTGTTGCTGTGTATGGGGCGCGTCATTTTAGGGATTGGGCAAAGTTTTGCAGGAACCGGTTCAACGCTTTGGGGCGTGGGTGTCGTCGGGTCGCTGCATATCGGGCGGGTGATCTCCTGGAATGGCATTGTGACCTATGGCGCGATGGCGATGGGCGCACCGTTGGGCGTGCTGTTTTATCATCTAGGCGGGCTAAAACTGTTAGCCGGAATTATTATGGCAGTGGCACTGGTGGCAGTGTTGTTGGCACTTCCACGCCCGGCGGTGAAAGCCAGTAAAGGCAAGCCGCTGCCGTTTCGCGCGGTGCTGGGGCGCGTCTGGCCGTATGGTATGGCGCTCGCACTCGCGTCTGCCGGTTTTGGCGTGATCGCAACGTTCATCACACTGTTTTACGACGCTAAAGGCTGGGATGGTGCTGCATTCGCATTAACACTCTTTAGCTGTGCGTTTGTTGGCACTCGCTTACTTTTCCCGAATGGTATTAACCGGCTTGGCGGCTTGAATGTGGCGATGATTTGCTTCTCAGTCGAGATTATCGGTTTGCTGCTGGTAGGCTTTGCGGGCGAACCCTGGATGGCAAAAGTGGGGACTTTCCTGACGGGCGCGGGCTTCTCTTTGGTGTTCCCGGCGCTGGGCGTGGTGGCGGTGAAAATGGTGCCGCAACAAAACCAGGGAAGTGCGCTTGCGACCTACACAGTGTTTATGGATTTATCGCTGGGGATTACCGGGCCATTAGCTGGGTTTGTGATGGCTTATGCGGGGGTTTCGGTGATTTATCTGGCGGCGGCGGTGCTGGTTTGCATTGCGCTGCTGATGGCCTGGCAGTTAAAAAAACGGCCCCCGGTTGAGCAACCGGAGGCCGTGCCATCATCACAGCAACAATAGTTATTTGATGGTGATGGTATTAATAATGTTCTCAGCGGCAGTTTGCGCCAGTTGCTGGTTATCCGCAGGCAGCGTTATCTGCATAGTTAACAGTTGGTTATCTACTTTACCCAGGATGACAGATGAGTAAGCTGTCTGGCCTTTTGCAGAGATAATACTGTCAAGCTGTTGCAGCGTGTGGCCTTTAATCTCAATGGATTTATTGGTCACGACTTGCAGCTGTGGGTCACGAGCACGTTGTTGTTCTTCAAGGCGTTTTGTCAAAGCTGCCAAATCGTCAGGCGTATTGTCACCGACAATCACAATGACCGCTTTCTGTCCTGTAGCATCAGAATATACGTGCATGTTGTTTGCCTGAGTGCCCAATTTACCGCTCTGGTCGGTCATATCGGCGGGGAGTGCAAAGCTAATTTTCCCGTCCAGCAGGCTAACCGGCTGGCCAGCAGCGCTGCTTTCCGCCGCTGCATCCGTTTTGGCCGTTTTGCTATCACTGTTATCGCAAGCGGCCAGGCCTAATACCAGCAGGCCAATACCGACATATTTTACCAGGTTACCCATGACTTCTTCCTTTACGTTAGCAAGCCTTTGCGGCCGATCTCATCATCTTATCACAAGATAATTCAACCACCGTCAACCCGGCTGTAACGCCGAACTTTCAGACTTATCTGCCAGACGTTTCAACAACATATTCAGCAAAACGCCGTACATCGGCAGGAAGAATACAATGCTGATTAACACTTTAAAGCAGTAATCTACGATGGCGATTTCGACCCAATGCTGCGCCATAAAGGCATCCGGGCTGCGCCAGAAAGCAATAAAGAAGAAGGAAAGCGTGTCGCTGATATTACCGAAGAGCGTGGATGCCGTTGGCGCAAGCCACCAGTACTGGCTTTGGCGCAGGCGGTTAAATACATGCACATCCAGAATTTGCCCCAACGCGTACGCCATAAAGCTTGCAACAGCGATACGGGCGACGAACAGGTTGAAGTGCAGCAATGCTTCGAACCCTTGCCAGGTTCCCATGTAAAACAGTGCAGAAATGGCGTACGAAATAATCAGTGCGGGCAGCATCACGGCAAAAATAATGCGGCGTGCCAGAGGTGCACCAAAAATGCGTACCGTCAGGTCGGTTGCGAGGAAGATAAACGGAAAGCTAAACGCACCCCAGGTGGTATGGAAACCAAAAACCGAGACCGGTAATTGCACCAGATAGTTACTGGAAGTGATCACCAGCAAATGGAATAGCGATAGCCAAAACAGCGCTTTAGTGCGCTGAGTAGAATTGAACTGCGTCATTTTGTAGCCTTTTTAGTGGTGGGGTGAGGGAACCCAATACGCTTTTTAAAGCGGGGGCGATGATACTGCTTTAACCCCGCTTTGCAATGGTTAATTTTAACGCAATCGTTCACGTGACTTGCACGAGAATCTTCCCGGCGTAAACTATCGCGGTTTGTTAATTGCGAGCTTTCTCATGACCGATCTTTTTTCTAATCCTGACCACACTCTTGATGCCCTGGGCCTGCGCTGCCCGGAACCCGTCATGATGGTACGCAAAACAGTGCGTAATATGCAGGCTGGCGAAACCCTGCTGGTGATTGCTGATGACCCAGCAACCACGCGTGATATTCCAGGATTTTGCATTTTCATGGAACACGAACTGCTTGCCAAACAAGTGGAATCATTGCCTTACCAATACCTGTTGCGTAAAGGCCAGTAACGCCGCGCAAGCCCTTTGCTCTCCGCTTTGGGCTTCTGAACCCTCTTTGCATCTACTCTGAACCCCAATTTCATTTTTTGTCGCTTTTTGTGAAGTGCTTCACCCATGCTTTTCTCCACGTAGTCTAATTTTTAAACGACAAATTAAAACATTGTTTTACTTCCTACCTCATATTTCTACCTCTGCTGGAGCGACACAATGAAGAAGACCTTTCTGCCTGCTTTTGCTGGTTTATGTCTGTCTACCGCGTCAGTTCTGTTTGCTCAAACTGCACTCGCACAAGTGATTAAAGCCGCTGACGTTCACCCGGAAGGCTATCCGAACGTGGTCGCGGTCCAGCACATGGGCGAAAAACTTAAGCAAGAAACCAACGGTGATTTAGAGATTAAAGTGTTCCCAAGTGGCGTTCTTGGGGATGAAAAACAGATGATCGAACAGGCGCAAATGGGTGCGATCGATATGATCCGTGTTTCGATGGCGCCGGTTGCTGCGATCCTGCCAGATGTTGAAGTCTTTACCCTGCCGTACGTATTCCGCGACGAAGACCATATGCACAAAGTGATCGACGGTGATTTAGGTAAAGAGATTGGCGACAAGCTGACGAATAACCCGAAATCTCGTCTGGTATTCCTCGGCTGGATGGACTCCGGCACACGTAACCTGATTACCAAAAACCCGGTTGTGAAACCTGAAGATCTTAAGGGGATGAAAATCCGCGTTCAGGGTAGCCCGGTCGCACTGGCAACGCTTAAAGACATGGGCGCAAACTCGGTCGCGATGGGGGTGAGCGAAGTGTATAGCGGCATGCAAACCGGCGTTATCGACGGCGCTGAAAACAACCCGCCAACTTTTATCGCCCATAACTACATGCCGGTCGCTAAGAACTACACGCTGAGCGGCCACTTCATCACGCCAGAAATGCTGCTTTATTCCAAAGTGAAGTGGGACAAACTGACGCCTGACCAGCAGCAAAAAGTCCTGAAACTGGCACGTGATGCGCAAATGGAACAGCGCGAATTGTGGAATGCTTACAACAAACAAGCGCTGGAAAAAATGAAAGCCGGTGGTGTTCAGTTCCACGAAATCGACAAAGCCTGGTTTGTGAAAGCGACTGAGCCGGTGCGTAAAGAGTACGGCGATAAACATCAGGATCTGATGAAAGCTATCGCAGACGTTCAGTAACTATTGTCGCTAACGCATTCGTGGAGGGCATCTTATGTCCCAACGCTACTCAGACTTGATGGATAAAGTTTATTTGCTGGCGATGGTTATTGCCGGGCTGTCTCTTTTGGTGATGACCATCATTATTCCGATTGGGATTTTCTCACGTTATGTCCTCAATCGTGGGGAATCCTGGCCGGAACCCGTGGCGATAATCTGCATGGTGACCTTCACGTTCATCGGCGCGGCGGTGAGTTACCGCGCCGGTTCGCACATAGCGGTGAATATGCTGACAGATCGCCTGCCGTCTGCATTGCAGACGTTCTGTACCCGTGTCGTCGACTTGTTGATGCTGGTCATTTCACTGGTGATTTTCTATTACAGCTTCTACCTGTGCGCCGATTTATGGGAACAACCTGTTGCCGAATTCCCGCTACTCACTTCCGGTCAAACCTATCTTCCGCTGCCCGTAGGCGCGATTTTAATGATTCTGTTTGTTGTCGAGCGACTGCTGTACGGCTCTCAAGAGAACCGCCCAATAGTGCTGCTGGGTAATCACGGTTAAGACCAGGGGATAACATGGACGCATTTATTTTATTAGCAACACTCGCGGTGCTGCTTGCAGTGGGAATGCCCGTGGCCTTTGCCGTTGGGCTAAGCGCCATTGTGGGAGCGTTATGGATAGATTTGCCGCTGGAAGCGATCATGATTCAAATCACCAGCGGGGTGAATAAATTTACCCTGCTGGCAATCCCGTTCTTCATTCTGGCCGGGGCGATTATGGCGGAAGGGGGAATCGCTCGTCGTCTGGTCAATTTTGCCTATATTTTCGTTGGGTTTATTCGCGGCGGCTTGTCGCTGGTGAATATCGTGGCGTCCACTTTCTTTGGGGCGATTTCCGGATCGTCCGTGGCGGATACGGCATCCATCGGCAGCGTGATGATCCCGGAAATGGAGAAAAAGGGTTATCCACGGGAATATGCAGCGGCGGTAACGGCGAGTGGATCGGTGCAGGCGATTTTGATCCCGCCAAGCCATAACTCGGTGATTTACTCCCTGGCGGCGGGCGGTACGGTTTCCATTGCCACGCTGTTTATTGCCGGGATTTTGCCAGGTTTATTGCTGGGTTTCTGCCTGATGGTGATGTGTCTCGGGTTTGCTCATAAGCGCGGTTACCCGAAAGGTGAACGCATTCCCTTCAAGCAGGCGTTGAAAATTTTCTTCGATGCGCTGTGGGGTTTGATGACGGTGGTCATTATTCTCGGCGGGATTTTGACCGGGGTCTTTACCGCAACTGAATCGGCGGCAGTCGCCTGTGTGTGGGCGTTCTTCGTGACCATGTTTATCTACCGTGACTACAAGTGGAACGAGCTGCCAAAGCTGATGTTCCGTACTGTAAAAACAGTCTCTATCGTCATGATTTTGATTGGTTTTGCGTCAGCGTTCGGCGCAGTCATGACTTACATGCAACTGCCATCACGCATCACTGAGTTCTTCACTTCGCTGTCTGACAATAAGTACGTCATTCTGATGTACCTCAACGTCATGCTGCTGTTGATTGGCACGCTGATGGACATGGCGCCGATTATCCTGATCCTCACGCCGGTACTGTTGCCGGTGACGAATTCGCTGGGTATCGACCCGGTGCATTTCGGCATGATCATGATGGTGAACCTCGGGATTGGCTTAATTACGCCGCCGGTTGGTTCGGTGCTTTTTGTCGCCAGTGCGGTGAGCAAACAGAAAATCGAAGTGGTGGTTCGTGCCATGTTGCCGTTCTACGGCGTATTGCTGGTGGTGCTGGCGATGGTGACCTACATTCCGGCAGTTTCATTGTGGCTGCCGCATGTATTGGGCATGACGAGTTGAGAGGACTATCTAACCCTCATTTCTGATGGGGTGAGGGTTAGATAAACAGTGCCGGAGAAATACCAAAGCGCAGGGACAGCTTTCTGATGTGCTCAATTGTAAGCTGGCGCTCGCCACTCAGTACGCGTGATACCATTGATTTGCTGCCAATTTCTTGTTGGAAATCGCTTTGATTCAACTCATATTGATCCATCAACGTTCTCAGTACCGCAACGCCGGGCGGCAGCGCATTCATCTGTTCACGAAAGGCGATAGTTTCCGGAAGGGTATTTTCATACTCAGAAATCTTCAGGCTCACTAAATCCAGCAGCGGGTTGGTCGGCTCATTGACCAACAAGTATTCCACCAGTTCCAGTGCTTCCAGATACTCTTTCTCACCCGTGTTACCCGCAAGAAACGGCACGGCAGTTTTCAGCGCTTCGGCGGCTTTCAGTGCATCTGCAATCATCTCTTCTTTCCCCGATGGGTTTCGGTAAATCTCATGTAATCCGCATGCGTCATGATGTCGCGAACATAGAATTTCTGGCTTTCAAAAAATATCAGCGCGAGTAGCCGCAACTCGTTGCGAGCAATATTGATGACATAGTGCTTATCGAGATACTTAAAATTATCAAGTGTTGGATAGACTTTCCTGAGTGATTCGGGTGTTGGGAAATGTCCTTTTTCGATAACCCGGGCCAGAATGAGAAGTTCTTGAGCGTGTTGGGGATATTTTTCGCTGGCTTCACTCAATGCTCTTAGAGAGATTAAATGCATACTTCGTCCTGAAGTTGACTATCTGGCAACCAATATAACCAGGGAGTTGCCAATACGTCAACTCCCTGGAGCCGAATACCAGTGTTTCAGATTTCTCAGTTTTCTACAGCTGCAAAGCCAATACCGTCGAGGATGCTCGCAATTTATTTTTTCCGCAGCAGTCGCAGAGCATTCGCGGTAACCAATGCAGTGGCACCCGAATCAGCCAACACCGCAAGCCACAGGCCGGTGATACCCAACAGCGTTGTCACCAGGAAAATCCCCTTCAACCCCAACGCGATAGTAATGTTCTGGCGAATATTATTATGTGTTGCTCGCGCCAGTCCTATCATGTTGGCAAGCTCCGTCAGGCGGTTGTGCGTCAGTGCAGCATCGGCGGTTTCGAGTGCTACATCGGTGCCGCTGCCCATGGCGATGCCGATAGTTGCAGCCTTCATTGCCGGAGCGTCGTTGATGCCGTCGCCAACCATCGCCAGCGGCGCACGGGCGTTGAGTTCATTCACCGCACTGACTTTGTCGGCAGGCAGCAGGCTTGCGCGATAATCCATTCCTAATTCCTGCGCGATGGCTGCTGCTGCGCATGGGTTATCACCCGTTAACATCACGCTCTGAACACCGAGGTTGTGCAGTGCCGCAACCGCCATTTTTGCATCGCTGCGCAAGGTATCGCGTAATGCCAGAACGCCAAGTAACTTGCCTTCTTGTAACAGTGCAACCACCGTCTGGCCTTCGGCTTCAAGCTGAGTGATTCGCTGCTGCCAGGCCGCATCCAGCACAGTATTCGCGAGCTTACCCGGTGCGCTTAATAACAACGTTTCGCCATTAATTGTGGCTTCCACACCAATACCTGCCAGCGCCCGGTGTGCACTGGTGTCGGGCAATTCCAGATTGCGGTTTTGCGCTTCACGCACAATCGCCTGGGCAAGCGGGTGCGACGAGCCAAACTCCACGGCAGCAGCCAGTGCCAGCAGGTCGTTTTCGCTAAGTTCACCATTGACTTCAATGGTGGTGACTTGCGGTTTACCTGCGGTCAACGTGCCGGTCTTATCAAACGCGATATGTTGGATTTTTCCGAGGCGTTCGAGAGCTGCACCGCCTTTAATTAACGCGCCACGGCGAGCTGCCGCAGCAAGTCCGGAGGTAATTGCTGCGGGGGTAGAAATCACCAGCGCGCACGGGCAACCAATCAGCAACAGCGCCAGCCCTTTGTAAATCCACTCGCCCCAGCTTTGCCCGAACAACAATGGTGGAATAACCGCTGCGAGCAGGGCGATTGCCATAATAATCGGCGTGTAAATGCGGCTGAAACGGTCAATAAAGCGCTCAATCGGCGCGCGGCGTTCATCGGCTTCTTCAATTAAACGCAGAATGCGGTCAATTGCGCTGTCGCCCGGTTCGGAAATGACTTCGAGCTGCACCAGTCTGTCGACGCTGGTGCTTCCTGCCGGGACTTTCTCATCTTGCTGGCGTTCAACCGGAATGGACTCGCCGGTTAATGCGCTTTCATCGAAACTGGCAAAAGGTGTTAGCAAGCGGCCATCAGCAGGCAAACGCCCGCCCGCCGCTACTTCTATGACATCGCCCGGACGTAAATCAGAGAGCGCGATGCTTTCGCGTTCACCGTTACGAATACGAGTCGCGACTTCTGGTTTCAGCGCCATCAGTGCGCTCACACCACGGCGCGCGCGGCTGGCGGCGTAGGACTCCAGGCGTTCACCAATTAAGAACAGCAGTAATACCATCGCGGCTTCTGCGGTCGCGCCGATAAACAGTGCGCCAATCGCGGCAACACTCATCAACGTTTCGATGGCAAACCAGTTGCCGCTGCGCATCAGGCGCACGGCCTGGCGTGCGATCGGCCACAGGCCAACCAACGTGGTGGCGATGAATGCTATGTTGCCGAACGGATGGTTAAACTGCTCAAGCCTCCAGCTCAGCGCCATCATGGCTATCAGTAAGATGAGCGGTAAATTCTCGCGCCATGAAGAGGTTTTGGGGGCTGGAGCAGTGCTGTTACGCAAAGTATATCCCGCAGCTTTGACCGCTTTTTCAACATCAAGTCGGACATCTCTTTCGGCGCTGACCAGCAGCTTTTCTGTGGAAAACAGCACCTTTACATGTTGCACATCGGCAACCTGTTTTACGGCATTTTCAACTTTGCGGGCGCAGGCAGCACAGTCCATGCCGTTGACAACCCAGCTATAACGCTCGCCGGTTTCAGGCCGCATTTGCGTTTCAGGCGCGACATTGGCGTCACTACAGCAATCATTACCATGGCATGCGTCTGTTTTTATCGGCAATGGGCTGAGCTTTGCCTTCGCAAATTGTGGTGTTTTTGGGGAGTTGAGCATGCGCCCTCCTGGGTAATGATAATGTTCTCATTACGCATGTTACTCTCTGGAGTTGACTCCAGAGTCAAGAGGGAAATTTGAGGGGCGGTAAAAACCGCCCGCGAGGTCAAATATACAGAGCGCGGACAATCATAAAGTGCCCGGCAAAATAGCAGGCTGCGGCGATGGCGCTATCGCCTGTGAAGCGGCGGCGGTAATGGCTACCCAGCCAGACTATATTGCCCAACAGCAGCAGCGTTGCGCCAATAAAGCCTGAGAAACTCGGGCGTGTTGGCAAGAAGAAATAGAGCTCACCGGCCAGCCACACCATCACCAGCGTCATGCCGATAAACGTCAGAATCGGCCAACGGAATGTTTCAAGGCGCGTCCAGATGACGGCGGTCAGTAGTGCACCAATAACCAGCAGAACCAGAGGTAAAGGCCAGAAGAAACTGAACGTCATTTGGCTGGCGAAATAGAGGGTATACAGCAGGTGCGACAGGAAAAATGCCCCGATGGCGTACAACATGCGCTGGGTTGGAAGCAGGGTGAGAGCGTCACCGAGCAGCGTTGCCGCAAGCCCCGCGAGGATCAAATAGCCTGTTGCGTTGAACATCGGCGCTTGCCAGGCCAGCAGTAATAACAGCAGAAGGGTGACGGGTTTGAACACCCAGCGTTGCCAGGTTGGCCCACGATAGGAGGCATCAACGTACAGCCAACCGGAGAAGAATACGGCGATGAATGACCAAAGCATGGCATGTCCTTAGGGCATTAAATTAAAATTGAAAGCACGACGTTACTTATCTCAGTCTAGTGGTCAATGTCGGTGGGTGACAATGCCACGACGTGCAGGGTATTCTTAAAAGTGCCTGACAAATCGAGATAAATCCATGAGTAAAATGCCCCTTTTCTTCATTGCTGTTGTTGCGATTATCGTCGTGGCAGCATCGTTCCGCTTTGTGCAACAGCGCCGTCAGAATGCGGAAAATGATGCCGCGCCCGTGATGGAAAGAAGTGTGCGGGTGGCGACGAAACGTGAAATGCCCACCACCGATCGTCGATCACGACAACGCCAGGTTACACCTGTCGAAGATACAATGCGTTATCAGGTTTGGTTTCGCCCACAAAGTGGCGGAATGGAGCTAAAAATGCGCGTGACGGCAGAGCAGTATCACTCGATGAGCGTTGGTGATGCAGGAACTTTGCAGTACAAGGGGACGCGCTTTGTGGGCTTCATCCCCGACTAATAACAGGCTATTTTATTTGCCATTTTTGACCAGGGCAGTGCTCGGAATCCTCACGTACTGCGTGTACGCTCCGGTTCCTCCGCGCTGTCCGTGTCCAAACTGGCTGCAACAATTACGCCTGGTGGCACCGCATTATGATTATTTACCCTGACGGAGCTTCTTCTGCCAGACCAGCAGTTCAAATACCCCAAAGATAAAAATCTTAATCTGCTGAGCGCGACTGAGCGGTGGGCTGCCTTTTGGCTGAGTCGATTTCAGCAACGCTAACTGCATACCGTGCATCAGCACGGTGAAGATCAGCGCGACGTTAATGAAAATATTCAGCGGGCGTGGGAACGGATGGACAATATTTAGTAACAAAAATGCCCAGACGCCGAGCATCAGCAATCGGCCTATGTTAATCAGCATGACTCTGCTCCTTGAATTTCACGGCTATACAAACGATACGCGACCTGTCCCGCGACTTTTTCACGATGCAAAGACCAGCTTACGGGCACCGTTGGCGTTCCGTTTTCCACTTCGCTTTCAACGTAGATCAGCGCTTCATCTGCCAGCCAACCGTTGCTTTCCAGCAGCGCGAGTGTGTCGTCCAGCAACCCCTTACGGAACGGTGGATCAACAAACACAATGCTATGTGGCTCGCCGGGCTGTGCCAGGAAATTAAGCGTGTTGGTGTTCACGACTTTTCCGTTGGTCGCTTTCAGCGTGGCGAGATTTTTTTGCAACTGCTGTGAAACATTGCGATCCATCTCCAGCAATGTGGCACGGCTCGCGTATCGTGACAAGGCTTCAAGCCCCAATGCACCGCTTCCTGCAAAGCAATCCAGCACGGTGGCATCGACCATGGTGGGTGCCAGCCAGTTAAACAGGGTTTCACGAACCCGATCTGTGGTAGGACGCAGGCCAGGGCTGTCTGGTACGGGCAGTTTGCGGCCGCGCCATTGGCCTCCAATAATACGGATCTGGCCGGTGCCAGTAGATTGCGGTTTTTTCATGAGACTCACTGCGATGCAATTTCTTGCCGTCTAGTGTAACGGTGTGTGTAAGGCGGGGAAAGTGATAGACTAAGGCATTCATTAGATAATTATTTTCAGTGCCCGTGGCATGCTCAATCGGGCCTGTGCCATGAATTAACAGCGAGGAGTGTGTTCGCAAATGGCGAAAGAGAAAAAACGTGGCTTTTTTTCATGGCTGGGCTTTGGCCAGAAAGAGCAGGCTTCTGAACAAGAACCAGAACAAAAAGTAGCAGAAGAACAACCGGTTGCCGAAGAGGTTGTTGAGCAGATTGTTGAATCTGAACAACCGCAAGCCGCTGACGAAACTGCCCAGCCAGAAGAGACTAAGCCGGAAGCACAAACTGAGATTCAGCCAGAAGTTTTGCCTGAAGCTGAACCTGTTGTGCTTGAAAAGCATGAAGAACCTGAAGCCTTCGCTGAAGAGATCGTAGAAGTCACTGAAAAACTCGTCGAAAGCGAAGTGGCTGCGGTTGAACCGGAAATCATTCCGGAACCAGAGCCAGAACCAGAAGTTACCGCGCAAGCTGTGGTCGAACACGAAGAGCTACCGGTTCCTGAAGAGATAGTCGCGCCAGAAGCGGTACAGGTTGAATCATTAGAAGAGTGGCAGCCTGAGCAAGAACCTGTCGTTGCGGAAACTGCTGTTGAAACGGTTGTTGAGCCTGAAGAGCTTGTTGCGCCTGAAGAAATTGCAGTCGCTCCGGTTGAAGACGTAGTCATCGAAGAAGTTGTTGCTGAAGAAGCTCCGGTAGAAGAAGTCGTTGAAGACATTCCTGTTGCAGCCGTTATCGTCGAAGAAGCTGCGGCGGAACTGGAGCCTGAAGAGTCTCAAGCCGAAGAAGTTCAGCACGAACAAGAGCGACCAACCAAAGAAGGTTTCTTTGCTCGCCTTAAACGCAGCCTGATTAAAACCAAACAGAACCTCGGTTCCGGATTTATCAGTCTGTTCCGCGGCAAGAAAATCGACGATGATCTGTTTGAAGAGCTCGAAGAGCAATTGCTTATCGCCGATGTGGGCGTTGAAACAACGCGCAAAATCATCACCAATCTGACAGAAGGCGCGAGCCGTAAAGACCTGCGTGACGCCGAAGCGTTGTACGGTCTGCTGAAAGAAGAGATGGGTGAAATTCTGGCGAAAGTCGATGAGCCGCTCAAAGTTGAAGGCAAAACGCCGTTCGTTATCCTGATGGTTGGCGTCAATGGTGTGGGTAAAACCACCACCATCGGCAAACTGGCTCGTCAGTTCCAGCAGGAAGGCAAATCTGTGATGCTGGCGGCGGGTGATACCTTCCGAGCCGCTGCGGTAGAGCAACTGCAGGTGTGGGGCGATCGTAACAATATTCCTGTTATTGCTCAGCACACAGGTGCTGATTCCGCCTCAGTGATTTTCGATGCCATTCAGGCCGCGAAAGCACGAAATGTCGACGTACTTCTGGCGGACACCGCCGGGCGTTTGCAGAACAAAGCGCACCTGATGGAAGAGCTGAAGAAAATCGTCCGCGTAATGAAAAAGCTGGACGAAGACGCACCGCATGAGGTTATGCTCACCCTCGATGCCAGCACCGGGCAGAATGCGATTAGCCAGGCTAAATTGTTCCATGAAGCCGTTGGATTGACAGGCATTACGCTAACCAAACTCGATGGTACAGCCAAAGGCGGCGTGATTTTCTCCGTTGCCGATCAGTTTGGTATTCCGATTCGCTATATTGGCGTCGGCGAGCGTATTGAGGACTTGCGTCCGTTTAATGCGGGCGATTTTATTGAGGCACTTTTTGCCCGAGAGGATTAACCATGATTCGCTTTGAACACGTTAGTAAGGCCTATCTCGGTGGGAGACAAGCGTTGCAGGGAGTGACTTTCCATATGCAACCTGGCGAGATGGCTTTCCTGACCGGCCACTCAGGCGCGGGGAAAAGTACCCTGCTCAAGCTTATCTGCGGTATCGAGCGGCCAAGTGCCGGGAAGATTGCTTTTGGCGGCCATGATATTAGCCGCCTCAAGAGCCGCGAAGTGCCGTTCCTGCGTCGCCAGATTGGGATGATCTTCCAGGATCACCATCTGTTGATGGACAGAACCGTATATGACAACGTGGCAATCCCGCTGATCATCGCGGGTGCCAGTGGCGAAGATATTCGCCGTCGCGTTAGTGCGGCACTGGATAAAGTCGGCCTGCTCGATAAAGCGAAAAACCTTCCGATCCAACTCTCTGGTGGTGAACAACAGCGCGTGGGTATTGCCCGCGCGGTAGTGAATAAGCCCGCCGTTTTGCTGGCGGATGAACCAACCGGTAACCTCGACGATGCGCTCTCGGAAGGGATTTTGCGTCTGTTCGAAGAGTTTAACCGTGTGGGCGTAACGGTTCTGATGGCAACGCACGACATGAGCCTGATATCCCGCCGTAATTATCGCATGTTGACGTTAAGTGACGGCCATTTGCATGGAGGCCTGGCAGGTGAATAAACGCAGCGCGCTCAATCACATAAAGCGTTTCAGCAACAAGCTGGATAAAATCAACTCGCTGAATAAGTTAGGAGATTTAGGCCGCTCGGTGAAAAAACGCGGTAAAGGGCCTCAATCGAAAAGCAAATCCCTCAAAGGTGGCGTGAACGAACAGTTCCGCTACGCCTGGCAGGGGGCGCTACAAGACTTACGCAGCAAGCCTATAGCCACGTTTTTGACGGTGATGGTTATCGCCATCTCCCTGACGCTGCCGAGCGTGTGCTACATGGTTTACAAGAACGTGAACCAGGCCGCTACGCAGTATTATCCTTCGCCGCAAATCACCGTTTACCTCGATAAAGCGCTGGATGACAACGCTGCGCAGCAAGTGGTTGGCGCTATTCAGGCGGAAGAGGGCGTCGATAAAGTTAACTATCTTTCGCGTGACGAAGCGCTGGGCGAGTTCCGCAACTGGTCGGGTTTTGGCGGCGCACTGGATATGCTGGAAGAAAACCCGCTGCCTGCCGTTGCCGTGGTGAACCCGAAACTCGATTTCCAGACCACCGACCACCTGAATACTTTGCGTGACCGCGTAGCGCGCATTAACGGTGTCGATGAAGTGCGCATGGATGATAGCTGGTTTGCACGCCTGGCTTCGCTGACTGGCCTTGTAGGCCGGGTCGCTGCGATGATTGGTGTGCTAATGGTAGCGGCGGTGTTCCTGGTGATTGGTAACAGCGTGCGCCTGAGCATTTTTGCCCGTCGCGACACCATCAACGTGCAAAAACTGATTGGTGCAACGGATGGATTTATTCTGCGCCCATTCTTGTATGGCGGCGCGTTGTTAGGCTTTAGCGGTGCGTTTTTGTCACTGATTTTGACCGAAATTCTGGTGTGGCGTTTGTCGTCGGCGGTCACTCAAGTGGCGCAAGTCTTCGGCACAAAGTTCGATTTGACGGGCTTAGGTTTCGATGAATGTCTGCTGTTGCTGCTGGTTGCTTCCATGAGTGGATGGTTGGCGGCATGGATCGCAACGGTACAACATTTACGTCGTTTTACCCCAGAGTAAAAATTTTTTGATATACTTGTTCCCTGCTACGAAGTACCCGTCAGCAGGGGACACGCTCCCACCTCGGTATGTGTTTCTCCTGCCCAGTTTCATAGCTCTGTCACATTTTGTGTGTAATATATGCACAGCTTTACAGTGAACTTGTGGATAACGTCACTGTCTGAGTTTACTGTGGATGGTACGGTTTGGCGCTTGACGTGTGGTCAGGTGCAGCATGGTGTAGCAACCTGTACGTTAGTCTTAAGAGAGGGTTTGAATGACCAAAGAAATGCAAAATTTAGCTTTAGCCCCTGTTGGTAACCTGGAATCTTATATCCGGGCCGCTAATTCCTGGCCGATGTTAACGGCTGAGGAAGAGAAGGAGCTGGCTGAAAAGCTGCATTACCAGGGCGATCTGGAAGCAGCGAAAAGGCTGATCCTGTCTCACCTGCGCTTTGTTGTTCATATCGCTCGTAATTACTCGGGCTATGGTTTGCCGCAGGCTGACTTGATCCAGGAAGGCAACATCGGCCTGATGAAGGCTGTGCGCCGTTTTAACCCTGAAGTGGGTGTCCGTCTGGTGTCGTTCGCCGTGCACTGGATCAAAGCTGAAATTCACGAATACGTTCTGCGTAACTGGCGTATTGTGAAAGTGGCAACCACTAAAGCACAACGTAAGTTGTTCTTTAACCTGCGTAAAACTAAACAACGTCTGGGTTGGTTCAACCAGGACGAAGTGGAAATGGTCGCCAATGAGCTGGGTGTTTCCAGCAAAGATGTCCGTGAGATGGAATCTCGCATGGCGGCGCAGGACATGACGTTCGATATGGGCAACGACGACGATTCAGACAGCGCGCCAATGGCTCCTGTGCTGTTCTTGCAGGATAAGTCTTCTAACTTTGCTGATGGCATTGAAGACGACAACTGGGAATCGCACGCGGCTGATAAACTCAGCGACGCCATGTTAGGCCTGGACGAACGTAGTCAGGATATTATCCGTGCCCGTTGGCTCGACGAAGAAAACAAGAGCACATTGCAAGAACTGGCCGATCGCTACGGCGTTTCCGCTGAGCGTGTGCGCCAGCTTGAAAAGAACGCAATGAAAAAACTGCGCATGGCCATCGAAGCGTAAGTTATTCCGTCAGATAAAAAACCGCCTTCCGGGGCGGTTTTTTTATGCCCGTCACTTTCCTTCCCTATTGTGAAAAAATTGTTATTCCAAAAACCATAAATTCGGGTATGTTTTTAACTCTGAATGCGGTGAAGGCACGCGCGGTATTCGTAAATCAAAAATAAAATCGTGCCAAAACAACACAACAATTACCCATTAGCATTCGAGTTGCAGGTAGGCGGCCAGGGAGCTTATCCCGATGAGCTTACTAAGGTAAGTGATTCGGGTAAGTGAGTGCAGCCAACACCCCTGCAGCTTGAAGGATGATGGGTAAATACCAATCACAACAAAAATGGGGATCTCAGGATGAAAATGAAGGGCAAAGCGTTATTGGCTGGTTGTATTGCACTTGCGATGAGCAACGCAGCATTTGCTAAGGACATCAAAGTGGCGGTCGTTGGGGCGATGTCTGGCCCGGTTGCACAGTATGGCGACCAGGAATTTACCGGCGCAGAACAAGCGGTTGCTGACATTAATGCCAAAGGCGGCATCAAAGGCGACAAGCTGGTTATCACCAAATATGACGATGCTTGTGACCCGAAACAAGCCGTGGCTGTCGCCAACAAAGTGGTTAACGATGGCATCAAATATGTAATCGGCCACTTGTGTTCTTCTTCCACTCAGCCAGCGTCTGATATCTACGAAGACGAAGGTGTTCTGATGATCACCCCAGCGGCAACGGCTCCTGAGCTGACTTCCCGTGGGTACAAATTAACTATGCGTACCACAGGCCTGGACTCCGATCAGGGCCCAACGGCTGCGAAATACATCCTTGATCATGTGAAACCGAAAAATATCGCGGTCATTCATGACAAACAACAGTATGGCGAAGGCCTGGCGCGATCCGTTCAGGACAACCTGAAAAAAGGCGGCGCTAACGTGGTGTTCTTTGACGGTATCACCGCAGGCGAGAAAGACTTCTCCACGCTGGTGGCACGCCTGAAGAAAGAGAACATCGACTTCGTTTACTACGGTGGTTACCACCCGGAAATGGGACAGATCCTGCGTCAGTCTCGTGCAGCAGGCCTGAAAACTCAGTTCATGGGTCCAGAAGGTGTAGCGAACGTTTCATTGTCTAACATTGCTGGTGAGTCTGCTGAAGGCCTGTTAGTGACTAAGCCGAAGAACTACGACCAGGTTCCTGCGAACAAACCGGTTGTGGATGCCATCAAAGCGAAGAAACAAGATCCAAGTGGCGCATTCGTATGGACCACATACGCAGCACTGCAATCGCTGGCGGCTGGCCTGAACAAGTCAGAAGATCCAGCTGAAATCGCTACCTATCTGAAAGGTGCAACTGTGGAAACCGTAATGGGGCCATTGAGCTGGGATCAGAAAGGCGACCTGAAAGGCTTTGAGTTCGGCGTGTTTAGGTGGCATGCCAACGGTACTGCTACCGACGCCAAATAATTTATCGGGCACCTTTCGCGCCGCAGATGCGTTGGCTGCGTTGTTCAACCCCGGTCACTTACTGGAGTAAGCTCCCGGGGATTTCACAACTTGCCGCCTTCCTGCAACGCGAAATGCTTCGATAAATATGTGAAGTGATAACCAAACAGTTATCACTTCTTCCAGCCACCACTTTGCTCCGCAAAACCTACCGCCTGCATAAACGCCGTCATCACATCACGGTCTTCTACGCCTGCATCGCTCATCCACCATCCGCTGATTTCCGGGTTATCACGAATCACTTCTTCGACCAGATACTGCCCAACGCCACGGCGACGGGTGATTTCGCGTACTCGTAGCGAATCCAGCGCGGCTTCATTGCCCACGAGCGTAACGCGAACCGCACCGAGCAGCCGATCATTAAATTTTGCAGCATAAATTCTGTGAGTATCAGTCAAAGCAAGCGAAGCGCTGGAGTATTCCGGCCAGATCTTAGCAAGATCGATCTCATCCTGAGCACTACACTCAAACAGACGAATGATGGTGAGTTTCATAAGCGAGCTAACCAAAAAGCGGGAAAACCCCGAGTGTAACCAATTTATTTGCGCCAGACGCTTTATCTTTTATCTGTCATATACCAGACGATTAATTTTTGCGGCAAACGTATGCCAGTTCGATAAGCGGTAGATTGAAATATGGTCAGTATAAAACCCTAAAACCTAGTGATTTATTCCGCTCTTTGTATCGCTATTTTATGCTGAAAAAGCTGCTTTTTTTTGTTTAACTATGAGTAAATACAGAATAATATCTTTGCTTAATAGCCTGAAAAATAGAGAGTTTAGCTTTAAAAATTGTAAATTTTAGCGCTAACCCCTTAAAGGCACTCATAAAAATGGTTAAAGCCTAAAAAACACGCAGTACGTTTTTTGGTCACTATAAAACCACATAATCACGAACAGGAATTGGATCTATGAAAATGAACGCGAAGACATTACTCGCTGGGGTTATTGCGCTGGCGGTGTCTCACGCGGCAACCGCAGCAGACATCAAAGTTGCGGTTGTTGGTGCAATGTCTGGCCCGGTTGCGCAGTGGGGCGACATGGAATTTAACGGCGCGCGCCAGGCAATTAAAGACATCAACGCTAAAGGCGGCATCAAAGGCGACAAACTTGTCGCGGTTGAATATGACGATGCTTGTGACCCGAAACAAGCAGTAGCGGTTGCCAACAAAATCGTTAACGACGGTGTGCGTTATGTTATTGGCCACCTTTGCTCCTCTTCCACTCAGCCTGCGTCTGATATCTACGAAGACGAAGGCATCCTGATGATAACCCCTGGTGCAACTAACCCAGAACTGACTGCTCGTGGTTACAAAATGATTATGCGTACCGCGGGCCTGGATTCTTCCCAGGGCCCAACGGCGTCTAAATACATTCTCGACACTGTAAAACCGAAGCGCATCGCGGTCATTCATGACAAACAGCAATATGGCGAAGGCCTGGCGCGTTCTGTACAGGATGGCTTGAAGAAAGGCGGCGCGAACATCGTCTTCTTCGACGGTATCACCGCGGGCGATAAAGACTTCTCCACGCTGGTTGCGCGTCTGCAAAAAGAGAACATCGACTTCGTATACTACGGTGGTTACTACCCGGAAATGGGTCAGATTCTGCGTCAGGCACGTGCTGTTGGCCTGAAAACTCAGTTTATGGGTCCAGAGGGTGTGGGTAACGCATCACTGTCTAACATCGCAGGTGCGGCGGGCGAAGGCATGTTAGTGACTATGCCAAAACGCTATGACCAGGACCCAGCGAACAAAGCTATCGTTGATGAGCTGAAAGCTGAGAAGAAAGATCCAAGTGGTCCGTATGTATGGATTACTTACGCAGCAGTGCAATCTCTGGCTACAGCACTTGAGCGTACCGGCAGTGAAGAACCTGCTGATTTAATCAAAGATTTGAAAGCAAACGGTGCGAAAACCGTGATTGGGCCGCTGAACTGGGATGAGAAAGGCGATCTGAAGGGATTTGATTTTGGTGTCTTCCAGTGGCATGCCGACGGTTCGTCTTCCGTAGCTAAATAGATCGGCAAATCTGGGTCATCCCACCTCCCCGGCGGCTATGCGTTGGGGAGGAATAAATAAGGTTATTGTATGTCCGAGCAGTTCCTCTACTTCCTGCAACAGATGTTTAACGGCGTCACGCTGGGCAGTACTTACGCGTTGATAGCCATCGGTTACACCATGGTTTACGGCATTATCGGCATGATCAACTTCGCCCATGGCGAGGTATATATGATCGGCAGCTACGTCTCGTTTATGATCATCGCAGCGCTGATGATGATGGGCATTGACGTGGGCTGGATGCTGGTTGGTGCAGGTTTTATTGGTGCCATTGTCATCGCCAGTGCCTACGGTTGGAGCATCGAGCGCGTTGCCTACAAACCGGTGCGTAACTCTAAGCGTCTGATTGCACTGATCTCTGCTATCGGGATGTCTATCTTCCTGCAAAACTACGTCAGCCTGACCGAAGGTTCACGTGATATTGCGCTGCCAAGCCTGTTTAACGGCCAGTGGGTCGTCGGTGCCAGCGACAACTTCACCGCAACCATTACCACCATGCAGTTGGTGATTTGGGTGGTGACGTTCCTTGCGATGCTCGCGCTGACGCTGTTTATTCGCTACTCCCGCATGGGCCGTGCGTGCCGCGCGTGTGCAGAAGATTTGAAAATGGCGAGCCTGCTCGGAATTAACACCGACCGCGTTATCTCCCTGACCTTCGTGATTGGTGCAGCCATGGCTGCGGTTGCAGGTGTACTGCTCGGCCAGTTCTACGGCGTTATCAACCCCTACATCGGCTTTATGGCCGGGATGAAAGCCTTCACCGCAGCGGTACTTGGCGGTATCGGCAGTATCCCTGGTGCGATGATTGGTGGCCTGATTTTAGGTGTTGCAGAAGCGCTGACCTCCGCGTATCTGAGCACTGAATATAAAGATGTTGTCTCCTTTGCGCTGCTCATCGTGGTACTGCTGGTTATGCCTACCGGTATCCTGGGTCGCCCGGAGGTAGAAAAAGTATGAAGCCGATGCATGTTGTTTTGGCGCTGCTTTCGGCAGCCATATTTTTCGTGCTGGCGGGCGTCTTTATGGGCGTTCAGCTGAGTCTCGATGGTACTAAGCTTGTAGTCCACAGCGCGGAAACAGTGCGCTGGGAATGGGTGTTGATTGGTACGGCGATTGTCTTCGTCTTCCAGTTGCTGCGCCCTGCATTCCAGAAAGGCATGAAAAAAGTCTCCGGGCCGAAGTTTGTGCTGCCTGCGTTAGATGGTTCTACACCGAAACAGAAACTGTTCCTGGCGGCACTGTTGGTGCTTGCGGTTGCGTGGCCGTTTGTGGTGTCACGCGGTACGGTGGATATCGCCACGCTCACCATGATTTATATCATTCTCGGCCTTGGCCTGAACGTGGTTGTCGGTTTGTCTGGCTTGCTGGTGCTGGGTTACGGCGGTTTTTATGCCATCGGCGCTTATACCTTTGCGCTGCTCAACCACTACTACGGTTTAGGCTTCTGGACATGCTTGCCAATTGCGGGCCTGGTGTCTGCGGCGGCAGGTTTCCTGCTTGGCTTCCCGGTGTTGCGTTTACGCGGCGACTACCTCGCGATTGTGACGCTCGGCTTTGGTGAAATCGTCCGTATTTTGCTGCTCAACAACACCGAAATTACCGGTGGTCCGAACGGCATCAGCCAGATCCCAAAACCAACGCTGTTCGGTCTGGAATTCAGCCGTAGCGCGCGTGAAGGCGGGTGGGACACGTTCAGCAACTTCTTTAACGTCGCATACAACCCCGGTGACAGGATTATCTTCCTGTATCTGGTTGCGCTGTTGCTGGTTGTATTGTCGCTGTTTGTGATTAACCGACTGCTGCGGATGCCGCTGGGCCGTGCGTGGGAAGCGTTGCGTGAAGATGAAATCGCATGCCGCTCACTGGGTCTGAACCCAACTCGTATCAAGCTGACCGCATTCACTATTAGCGCCGCGTTTGCAGGCTTTGCCGGTACGCTGTTCGCTGCCCGCCAGGGCTTTGTTAGCCCGGAGTCCTTCACTTTTGCCGAATCGGCATTCGTGCTGGCGATTGTCGTGCTGGGCGGTATGGGCTCGCAATTTGCCGTTATCCTCGCCGCCGTGCTGCTGGTGGTATCGCGTGAATTGATGCGTGATCTGAACGAATACAGCATGTTGGTGCTTGGTGGCTTGATGGTGCTGATGATGATCTGGCGTCCACAAGGCTTGCTGCCGATGTCACGTCCGCAATTGAAGCTTAAAAAAGAGCAAGTGGAACAAGTGAAAGGAGAGCAGGCATGAGTCAGCCATTGTTATCCGTAAACGGCTTGATGATGCGTTTTGGCGGCCTGCTCGCCGTAAACAATGTTTCTCTGGAACTGCATCCACAAGAAATTGTTTCGTTAATCGGCCCTAACGGTGCCGGTAAAACCACGGTGTTTAACTGCCTGACCGGCTTCTACAAGCCATCAGGCGGTACGATTCTGTTGCGTGATCAGCATCTTGAAGGGCTGCCGGGTCAGCAAATTGCACGTATGGGCGTGGTGCGTACTTTCCAGCACGTGCGTCTGTTCCGCGAAATGACCGTGATTGAAAACTTGCTGGTTGCTCAGCATATGCAACTGAAAACCGGTGTGTTCTCAGGTCTTTTGAAAACGCCAGCTTTTCGCCGTTCACAAAGCGAAGCGCTGGACCGCGCTGCAACCTGGCTTGATCGTATTGGTCTGCTTGAGCAGGCTAACCGCCAGGCGAGCAACCTGGCGTATGGCGATCAGCGCCGTCTTGAGATTGCACGCTGCATGGTGACTCAGCCAGAAATTCTGATGCTTGATGAACCCGCAGCTGGCCTTAACCCGAAAGAAACGCATGAGCTCGATGAGTTAATCATGGAGTTACGTAACCATCACAACACCACCGTGCTGTTAATCGAGCATGATATGAAACTGGTGATGGGCATTTCTGACAGGATTTACGTGGTAAACCAGGGGACGCCGCTTGCGAACGGCACGCCGGAGCAAATCCGTAACAACCCTGACGTAATCCGCGCATATTTGGGTGAGGCTTAATATGGAAAATATCATGTTGTCATTTGACCATGTGAGTGCCCACTACGGAAAAATCCAGGCGCTTCATGAGGTCAGTCTGCACATCAAGCAGGGCGAAATCGTCACTCTGATTGGCGCTAACGGTGCCGGTAAAACGACGCTATTGGGAACACTTTGTGGTGACCCGCGCGC
The DNA here is from genome assembly GCF_021283185.1 of Buttiauxella cochleicola. Taxonomy (NCBI): domain Bacteria; kingdom Pseudomonadati; phylum Pseudomonadota; class Gammaproteobacteria; order Enterobacterales; family Enterobacteriaceae; genus Buttiauxella; species Buttiauxella cochleicola. The sequence continues at coordinate 229,440 of NZ_JAJSOS010000007.1, read as the reverse complement.
TTCAAGCGGCAAGATTACCTTTGATGGTAAAGACATCACCGACTGGCATACCGCACGCATCATGCGTGAAGCAGTAGCGATTGTGCCGGAAGGTCGCCGCGTGTTTTCCCGTATGACGGTAGAAGAAAACCTGGCTATGGGTGGCTTCTTTGCGGAACGCGACCAGTATCATGAACGTATCCAACGCGTTTACGAACTGTTCCCGCGCCTGCTGGAGCGCCGTATTCAGCGTGCGGGTACGATGTCCGGCGGTGAGCAACAAATGCTGGCGATTGGCCGTGCATTAATGAGCCAACCGCGCCTGTTGCTGTTAGATGAACCGTCGCTCGGTCTTGCGCCAATCATCATCCAGCAGATTTTCGACACCATCGAAAAATTGCGCAGCGAAGGCATGACCATCTTCCTGGTCGAGCAGAACGCCAACCAGGCGTTGAAGCTTGCTGACCGTGGCTACGTGCTGGAAAACGGCCACGTGGTACTTGAAGATACAGGTGACGCATTACTGGCTAACGAAGCAGTGCGTAGCGCCTACCTCGGCGGCTAAAAAATGCTTATACGACGCTGAGCTGGTCACATTTCATACATATTAAAAACCGCTGTGGTATTTTACTTCAGCGGTTTTTTTATAGCCGTTTGCGCAAAATGGATAATGATAAGGAGATCATAATGAAATACCTGATGCTTATAGCACTGCTCTTTATAGGGCATGCCCAGTCAGCAGAAAAGGACCATACGTTTAATCCTGCTGACCCCACTATCTGGCAAGAAAAATCCCCTTCCGCCGCAGTACAAGCGCAAGAGCAGCACAAAGCGCTGTGTGCGACATTCCCTTCGGCTGAGTGCCCAAATGCCGCTGGCAACCAATCTGATATCGAGCGTGAGAAACAGCGCCGTGAAGATAAACGCCGCTTAAACGATCGGGAAAATCACTTTAAGCATTAACCACCTGGCGGTGCGATTGTGCCGCCTTGTCTTTATTTCGTCATCCCATCGTCACGATCCTGTCACCTCCCGGTTATTTTTCTGTCATTCGCGCATGTCATGTTTTGATGCGAACAAAAACGCGTATTTTCGCGCTGTTAGCCACATAACAAGAGAGATAAGACATGACTGCATCGTTACGATACACAGCAATTTGCCTGGCGCTAGGATGCGTATTTAGCAGCAGCGCTATCGCCGCCACCTCCATTCCATTCTGGCATTCAATGGAAGGTGAGTTGGGCAAAGAGGTTGACTCACTGGCTCAACGTTTTAACCAGACGCATCCTGACTACAAAATTGTTCCGGTTTATAAAGGTAACTACGAACAAAACCTGGCGGCAGGGATTGCGGCTTTCCGTTCGGGCAATGCGCCAGCCATTTTGCAGGTTTACGAAGTCGGCACCGCGACCATGATGGCCTCGAAAGCTATCAAGCCGGTGTATGAAGTGTTTAACGATGCGGGCATTAAGTTCGACGAATCCCAATTTGTGCCGACGGTTTCTGGTTACTACACCGATGCGAAAACCGGGCATCTGCTTTCCCAGCCTTTCAACAGCTCCACCCCAGTGCTGTATTACAACAAAGATGCTTTTAAGAAAGCCGGCCTGAACCCGGACCAGCCGCCAAAAACCTGGCAGGACCTGGCTGAATACACCGCGAAGCTGAAAGCGGCGGGTATGAAGTGTGGTTACGCCAGCGGCTGGCAGGGCTGGATTCAAATTGAAAACTTCAGCGCGTGGAACGGCTTGCCGGTTGCGACCAAAAACAACGGTTTTGACGGTACTGACGCAGTTCTGGAATTCAATAAACCAGAGCAAGTGAAACACATCGCTCTGCTGGAAGAGCTGAATAAGAAAGGTGATTTCAGCTACTTTGGCCGCAAAGACGAATCCACCGAAAAGTTCTACAACGGTGATTGCGCCATCACAACCGCCTCTTCCGGTTCGCTTGCTGATATCCGCCATTACGCCAAATTCAACTACGGCGTGGGCATGATGCCTTACGATTCAACCATTCCGAACGCACCGCAAAACGCCATTATCGGTGGGGCAAGTCTGTGGGTTATGCAGGGTAAAGACGCTGCGACTTACAAAGGCGTTGCCGAGTTTATGCAGTTCCTTGCTCAGCCAGAAATCGCCGCTGAGTGGCACCAGAAAACAGGTTATCTGCCAATTACCAAAGCGGCTTATGACCTGACGCGCGAACAAGGCTTCTACGAGAAAAATCCAGGCGCTGATATTGCTACGCGCCAGATGATGAACAAGCCACCATTGCCATTCACCAAAGGTCTGCGTCTGGGCAACATGCCACAGATTCGTACCATCGTGGATGAAGAACTGGAATCGGTGTGGACCGGTAAGAAAACCCCTCAACAAGCGTTAGATAGCGCGGTTGAGCGTGGAAATCAGCTGCTGCGCCGTTTCGAGCAGTCGACGAAGTCTTAAGTTTTGTTGATGTCGGATGGTGCTTCGCTTATCCGACCTACGAAAGCCGTTGTAGGGTGGATTAGCGCATGCGACATCCACCATTAATCTCTATAAGAGCAACACTATGTCATCTTCTCGTCCGGTGTTCCGTTCAGGCTGGCTGCCGTATGCCCTTGTCCTGCCGCAACTGGTTATCACCATTATCTTTTTCATTTGGCCTGCGGGCGAAGCGTTGTGGTACTCCCTCCTGAATGTCGATCCGTTTGGGCTTTCGAGCACGTTTGTCGGGCTGGATAACTTCAAACAGCTTTTCCACGACAATTACTATCTCGACTCTTTCTACACCACATTGATTTTCAGTGGCTTAGTTGCTGGCAGTGGCCTGCTGGTGTCGCTCTTTTTCGCGGCACTCACGGATTATGTCATTCGCGGCAGCCGGATCTACCAAACGCTAATGCTGCTACCGTATGCGGTAGCGCCAGCGATTGCTGCCGTACTGTGGATCTTCCTGTTTAACCCAGGGCGCGGCCTGTTAACGCATGTGCTGGAAGGGTTTGGCTACCACTGGAACCACGCGCAAAACAGCGGCCAGGCGATGTTCCTCGTGGTGTTTGCCTCGGTGTGGAAGCAAATCAGCTACAACTTCCTGTTCTTCTTTGCGGCATTGCAATCTATCCCTCGCTCGCTAGTAGAGGCTGCATCGATTGATGGCGCAGGGCCGGTACGACGTTTCTTTAAGCTGTCGCTGCCGCTGATTGCCCCGGTCAGTTTCTTCCTGCTGGTCGTGAACCTGGTATATGCCTTTTTCGATACCTTCCCGGTTATCGACGCTGCAACAGGCGGTGGCCCAGTGCAGGCAACCACCACGCTAATCTACAAAATTTACCGTGAAGGTTTTGCCGGACTCGATCTTTCCGCTTCGGCGGCACAATCGGTCGTGCTGATGTTCCTGGTGATCATACTGACCGTCATTCAGTTCCGCTTCGTGGAACGTAAGGTGCGTTACCAATGATTGAGAATCGTCGTGGGCTGACTATTTTCAGCCATACCATGCTGATACTTGGCATCATCGTCATTCTGTTCCCGATGTATGTGGCGTTTGTCGCGGCAACACTGGATAACCAGGCCGTATTTCAGACGCCGATGACGCTGATTCCGGGCACGCATCTGCTGGAAAATATGTCCTATATCTGGACGCATGGTGTTGGTGCTAACAGTGCGCCGTTCGGTCTGATGCTGCTAAACAGCCTTGTGATGGCGATGGTGATTACCATCGGCAAAATCACGGTGTCGATGCTCTCCGCTTTTGCCATTGTCTGGTTCCGCTTTCCGCTGCGTAACCTGTTCTTCTGGATGATCTTTATCACCCTGATGCTGCCAGTTGAAGTGCGTATTTTTCCAACCGTTGAAGTCATCGCAAATCTTAAAATGCTCGATAGCTACACCGGCCTGACGCTGCCACTAATGGCTTCAGCGACCGCCACGTTTCTGTTCCGCCAGTTCTTTATGACGCTGCCCGACGAGTTAATGGAAGCGGCACGCATCGATGGTGCAACGCCGATGCGTTTCTTCCGCGACATCGTCTTGCCGCTCTCAAAAACCAATCTGGCGGCGCTGTTCGTCATCACCTTTATCTACGGCTGGAATCAGTATCTGTGGCCGCTGTTGATTATCAGCGACGTTAACCTCGGTACGGCTGTCGCGGGTATCAAAGGGATGATGTCGTCTGGCGAAGGCTCTACGCAGTGGAACCAGGTAATGGCGGCGATGCTGCTGACCCTTATTCCCCCGGTAATCATCGTTTTAGTAATGCAACGCGCGTTTGTGCGTGGCTTAGTGGATAGTGAGAAATAACCCATGGCAGGACTGAAATTACAGGCAGTATCCAAAAGTTGGGACAACAAAACCCAGGTGATTCAGCCACTGACGCTGGATGTCGCAGACGGTGAATTTATCGTGATGGTGGGGCCGTCGGGCTGCGGAAAATCGACGTTGTTACGTATGGTTGCCGGGCTTGAGCGCGTCACCAGTGGTGATATCTGGATTGATCGCCAGCGCGTCACCGAAATGGAGCCGAAAGAACGCGGCATCGCGATGGTGTTCCAGAACTACGCGCTTTATCCACATATGAGTGTGGAAGAAAACATGGCCTGGGGCCTGAAAATTCGCGGTATGGGTAAAGCGCATATCCAGCAGAAAGTGGTGGAAGCGGCGCGAATTCTCGAACTCGATGGTTTGCTCAAACGCCGTCCGCGTGAGCTTTCTGGCGGGCAGCGCCAGCGCGTGGCGATGGGCCGTGCAATCGTGCGTGACCCGGCGGTTTTTCTGTTTGATGAACCGCTCTCAAACCTTGATGCCAAGCTGCGTGTGCAGATGCGCCTGGAACTACAACAGTTACACCGCCGCCTGCAGACCACCAGTTTGTACGTCACGCACGACCAGGTTGAAGCGATGACCCTTGCGCAGCGCGTGATGGTGATGAACAAAGGTGTTGCAGAGCAAATCGGCACGCCAGTCGAAGTCTACGAGCGCCCGGCAAGCCGTTTTGTGGCGAGCTTTATTGGTTCGCCTGCTATGAACCTGCTGGAAGGAAATATCAGCGCCGACGGCACGCGTTTTGAACTGGCAGGCGGCATGGCGTTGCCACTGGGAAACGCGGCAAATCTGCAACGAGGCCGCGCTGTTACCCTGGGTATCCGCCCGGAACATATTGCGCTAAGCTCACAAACCGCAGGCGGCGTGCCATTTGTGGTGGACACGCTGGAGATGCTGGGGGCAGATAATTTAGTGCACGGGCGTTGGGGCGAGCAAAAAATGGTGGTGCGCCTGTCGCATCAGGAACGCCCGCAACCCGGCAGTACTCTATGGCTGTATCTGCCTGAAAATAATCTACATTTCTTTGATAAAGAAAATGGACAACGTTTATGAGTAACTGGCCATACCCAAAAGTCGCGGCCCATCGTGGTGGCGGAAAATTGGCACCGGAAAATACGCTGGCGGCTATTGATATCGGTGCGCGCTACGGCCACACCATGATTGAGTTTGACGCCAAACTATCAAAAGACGGGCAAATCTTCTTGCTGCATGACGACACGCTTGAGCGCACCAGCAATGGTTGGGGAGTCGCGGGCGATTTGCCGTGGGATAAGTTGCTGAGTGTTGATGTGGGAAGTTGGTTTAGCGGCGAATTCAAAGGCGAGCCATTACCTCTTCTTTCGCAGGTTGCTGCGCGTTGTAAACAACACGGCATGATGGCAAATATCGAAATTAAACCGACCACGGGTACCGATAGAGAAACCGGGAAAGTCATCGCACTGGCGGCACGGGAGTTATGGTTTGGGCAAACCGATCCATTGCTCTCTTCGTTTTCTATCGAAGCGCTGGAGGCGGCACAAAATGCCGTGCCTGAGCTTCCACGTGGGTTGTTACTTGATGAGTGGCGTAATGACTGGCGGGAGCTGACCACCCGACTTGACTGCGTTTCCATTCACCTGAACCATAAACTGCTTGATAAATCTCGCGTACAGCAACTGAAAGCGGCTGGATTACATATTCTGGTTTATACCGTGAATGTTCCCGAGCGCGCAGCAACGCTGCTGCGCTGGGGAGTCGATACCATTTGTACTGACCGTATCGACCAGATTGGTGCGGACTTTACGGACTAAATGGCTGACCAATGTCGGATGACGCAAGCTTATCCGACCTGTAGTTTCGGCATTGTAAGGTGGGTAGCGCGAGCGTCACCCACCATCTCCTTTACGGCCCAATTGTTTTCAGCGGGATATTCGGCTGTAGTGAAGTCGAGTTGCTGTTTTGATTGAGCATGCTGCCATTGGTTTTTGGTTGCAGCATATGATCCTGGCTGCTACTTCCGCTGCCACTTAGCATCCCGCCATTGGTATTTGGCAGTACCTGCTGCGTTCCTACTTCCATTTCATTGGGCAGCGTTTTTTTCACCTTAAAGACGTCCTGCTGCGAATTATTGTTTATCTGCCCTTCCAGATGCTGTTGCTGGATGCGTGTCTGCGTTTGTAACTGCTGATTCAACATCCCTTTTTGCTGTATCTGCTGCGTTTGCATCTGTTGCTGCATCCGTTGCTGACTTGGGATCTGGTAATCCGGTTGGTTTGGATTATTCAGGGTATTAATTGGCTGTGCCAAACAGGTCAATGGCAGCAAAGCCGCCAGTATGAGTATTTTTTTCATCGTCACTTCCTCCATTTGGGGGATCTACTAAGTTTAATCGTTTTCCACCAACCCGATGGTTATTTAGGATTTTTAGACCAGGCTTAACGGGGGATTGCCCCTGATAAGCATGGAGAAAATAACGATGAAGCAGTGGAAAACTTTTCGTTCTGAAATGCTGCGCTGGGTAACCATTCCCGCGCTAATGATTGGACTCTGCCTGACTGCCAGCGCCGCGCCGCCTCCGGTATCCTATGGGGTTGAAGCCGATGTGCATCATGCTGTGCGTGCTGAAAATGGCATGGTTGCCTCGCAAGATTCCCTCGCCACCCAAGTGGGCGTCGATATTCTTAAACAAGGTGGGAACGCGGTTGATGCCGCCGTTGCCGTGGGCTTTGCGCTGGCGGTAACACACCCGCAAGCGGGTAATATCGGTGGCGGTGGCTTTATGATGCTGCGCACCAAAGACGGTAAAACCACCGCCATTGATTTCCGTGAAATGGCTCCGGAAAAAGCCACGCGCGATATGTTCCTCGATGCGCAGGGCAATGCTGACAGCAAAAAATCCCTTACTTCTCATCTGGCTTCAGGCACGCCAGGCACTGTGGCAGGCTTCTCCATGGCTCTGGAAAAGTACGGTACTTTGCCGCTAAACAAAGTTATCCAGCCCGCTATCAAACTGGCGCAAGACGGTTTCACAGTGAATGATGCGCTGGCGGAAGACCTGAAAGTCTATGGCGCGGAAGTGCTCCCGAATCACCCAAACAGCAAGGCTATTTTCTGGAAAGCTGATGGCGAACCGCTGCAAAAGGGCGACAAACTGGTACAGACCAATCTCGCTAAAAGCCTTGAGATGATTGCTGAGAATGGGCCGGACGCATTCTATAAAGGCGTTATCGCCGACCAGATTGCTGACGAAATGGCAAAAAATGGTGGGTTAATTAGCAAGGCTGATCTTGCGAATTACAAAGCTGTCGAACGTGCGCCGATAAGCGGTACCTATCGCGGCTACGAGATTTTCTCTATGCCTCCACCGTCGTCTGGTGGCATTCACATCGTTGAAATCCTCAATATTCTGGAAAACTTCGACCTCTCTAAATACGGTTTTGGCAGCGCCGATGCGATGCAACTTACCGCAGAAGCTGAAAAATATGCTTATGCGGATCGCTCGGAATACCTCGGTGATCCGGATTTTGTGAAAGTGCCGTGGCAAGCGCTGACTAACAAAACCTACGCCAAATCACTGGCGGAGCAGATAGACATCAACAAAGCGCGCCCGTCGAGCGAAATCAAACCCGGTAAACTCGCACCGTATGAAAGTAACCAGACCACCCATTTCTCTGTGGTGGATAAAGATGGCAACGCCGTGGCAGTGACCTATACGCTCAATACTGTATTTGGTACCGGCATTGTGGCGGGTAATACCGGCATCCTGATGAATAACCAAATGGATGATTTCTCAGCTAAACCAGGCGTGCCAAACGTTTATGGGCTGGTCGGTGGTGATGCCAATGCCGTAGGCCCGCATAAACGCCCTTTGTCTTCAATGTCGCCAACTATTGTGGTGAAAGATGGCAAAACCTGGCTGGTAACCGGTAGCCCTGGCGGTAGCCGAATCATCACCACTGTGCTTCAGATGGTGATGAATACCATCGATTATGGGATGAACGTCGCCGAAGCGACCAACGCGCCGCGGTTCCATCATCAGTGGCTGCCAGATGAGTTACGCGTCGAAAAAGGCTTTAGCCCGGACACCATCAAACTGCTGAAAGAGAAAGGGCAGAATGTTCAGGTGAAAGAGGCGATGGGAAGCACGCAAAGTATTATGGTTGGGCCAGATGGCTCGCTATATGGCGCTTCTGACCCGCGTTCGGTTGATGATTTGACTGCGGGTTATTAATCCGTTCTCGCCCTTTCCAGAAACGGAAAGGGCGAGGGCGTTTCAATTTGGCTTACATCGCGCCATAAAATACGCATCCACATACTGCCCGTCACGCAGCGCGTAGTTCTTCCCTGTGCCTTCAATTTCAAAGCCAAATTTACGGTAAACCGCCAATGCAGGTGCGTTATCAACAAACACCGTCAGCTCAATACGATCGATGCGCAGCCAGTTATCACACAGGTCGGTCATCGCTGACATAAGTGCGCTGGCGACACCTCGGCCATGAAAATTGCTGTCCACGCCTATGCCGAAGGTTGCGACGTGGCTGCGGCGTGGTGAGGGTTCTACCGCAAGCGTCAGTTGACCAATCACTTTTCCATCAATACAGGCGACCAGATTACGGCTGCCTGGTTTTGGTTCCTTCAACCGTTCTAGCCACTGCGCTTGCGGAGAATGAGGAAGATGTAGCGTGTCGCGTTGCGGCGTCGGTTGAGAGTAAAGTTGATGCAGAGCTTCCGCATCACCGATTTCAGCATGACGTATCTCGATTTCGCTCATTCCTTTTCTCCTCAATTGGTTAGGTAACCCCTTCAACATTATTGACTTTTTAATTTTCGTCAACTGCCAATTATTTCTAAAAAAAAGTAGACAAGTGCGAATGATAATGATTATTATTGCCATGCGTTCAGGGGAGACCCCTACGGAGACATCCTGAAAGCACGACATTGCTCACATTGCTTCCAGTATTACTTTAGCCAGCTCTGCTGGCTTTTTTTTGCCCTGCTTATTTGAAGCTGTAGCTGTGTTGGCTGCACTCACTCACCCGAATCACTTACATAAGTAAGCTCATCGGGATTCGTTCCCTTGCCGCCTTGCTACAACTCCAACTAATTTGGGCAAACAACTATCGATCCGTGGACGGCTTAGCGCCGCGACATCCGCCTTCGTCTCAAGTATGGTAATTGCAATTCAAAGTCAAAAAGGACGAAGCAATGACCCTACACTGCGCTTTTATAGGTTTTGGCAAAAGCACCACGCGTTACCACCTCCCTTACGTACTGGTTCGCAAGGATAAATTCCACGTTGCGCATATCTTCCGCCGCAATGAAAAGCCGGATATCGAGCAGCAACAGGAATATAGCCACATTCATTTCACCAGCGATTTAGACGAAGTGCTGAATGACCCGCAGGTCAAACTGGTGGTGGTTTGCACCCACGCTGACAGCCACTTTGATTACGCGAAACGCGCACTTGAAGCAGGCAAAAATGTGCTGGTGGAAAAGCCGTTCACCCCAACGCTTGCCGAAGCCAAAGAGTTATTTGAACTGGCGAAAGCCAAAGGGCTGACCGTCACGCCATACCAGAACCGCCGTTTTGACTCCTGCTTCCTGACGATGAAAAAAGCCATCGAAAGCGGAAAACTGGGCGAAATTGTCGAGATTGAAAGCCACTTTGATATGTATCGCCCGGTTGCGGAAACCAAACCTGGGCTGCCGGCAGATGGCGCGTTTTATGGCCTCGGCGTGCATACCATGGACCAAATCATCTCGCTGTTTGGCCGCCCGGACCACGTCGCCTACGATATTCGTAGCGTGCGTAATAAAGCCAACCCGGACGATACCTTTGAAGCGCAGCTGTTCTATGGCGATATGAAAGCCATCGTCAAAACCAGCCATCTGGTGAAAATCGATTACCCGAAATTCCTGGTTCACGGCACCAAAGGCTCATTCATTAAGTACGGCATCGACCAGCAAGAAACCAGCCTTAAAGCGTACATTATGCCGGGCGAGCAGGGTTTTGCGGCAGACAGCAGCGTCGGTGTGCTTGAGTACGTAAACGACGCGGGTGAAACCGTGCGCGAAGAGCTGAAGCCGGAAGCGGGTGACTATGGGCGCGTATACGACGCGCTGTACGAAACCATTCTTAACGGCAAGCCAAATTACGTCAGAGAAATTGAAGCACTGACCAACCTTGAGATCCTCGAACGCGGTTTCGAACAGGCTTCCCCCTCTACAGTGACCCTCGCCTAACCTGAAATCTGGCGTCTCTGACTCGTTCACATTTTTTGAACAGAGGCGTCAATTTTCACCCTCTATGATCATTTCCGATTCGAGTCCACACTTAGTCCATCAAACGAATTGCGGAGAAACAAAATGATCTTTTTAAGAAAAGCTGAAGAACGTGGTCATGCGAATCATGGTTGGTTGGATAGCTGGCACACCTTCTCATTCGCTAACTATTACGATGCCAATTTCATGGGTTTCTCGGCATTACGTGTGATTAACGAAGACGTAGTGGAAGCGGGCGAAGGGTTCGGTACCCATCCGCACAAAGACATGGAAATCCTGACTTACGTGCTTGAAGGGGCCGTAGCGCACCGCGACAGCATGGGTAACGAAGAAAAGGTTCCAGCGGGTGAATTCCAGATTATGAGCGCCGGTACCGGTATTACTCACTCCGAGTACAACCCAAGCAAAACCGAGCGCCTGCGTCTGTATCAAATCTGGATCATTCCAGAAAAAACAGGCATCACGCCGCGTTACGATCAGCGCCGTTTTGATGCACCGCAGGGCCGCCAACTGGTACTGTCGCCGGATGCGCGTGACGGTTCTCTGAAAGTGAACCAGGATATGGAACTCTCGCGTTGGGCTTTGGCGAAAGACGAACAATCTGTCTACCAGATCCCGGCAGATCGCCGCATTTGGGTGCAGGTAGTGAAAGGTGATGTCTCTATTAACGGCACTCAGGCAAAAACCAGCGATGCGGTTGCTGTGTGGGATGAACAAGCGATTTCGATTCATGCCAACGAAGCGAGTGAGATCCTGCTGTTCGATCTTCCACCAGTATAATACCCGTCATCCTTCAGGTTGCAGCGGTGTTGGCTACGTAAATTCGCCCCGGTCACTTACTTTAGTAAGCTCCCGGGGACTTATTTCCTTGCCGCCTTGCTGCACCCCGAATGATTTTGGGTATTTAAATGCATAGTTACCGGTCACAACCTTCCTCGGAAACTGGGAAGGTTGTGCTTTGTCCGTGCTAAACTTCGCTGTCGATTGATAACCCGCACAGCAAGATAATGAAAAAGAAAAGACCGGTATTACAGGACGTTGCAGACCGCGTTGGCATAACCAAAATGACGGTCAGTCGCTTTTTGCGTAATCCAGACCAGGTTTCCGCTGCGTTACAGGTAAAAATTGCCGCAGCCCTTGATGAACTTGGCTATATTCCGAACCGCGCACCAGACATCCTCTCCAATTCTACCAGCCGCGCAATCGGTGTGTTGCTACCTTCACTGACCAACCAGGTTTTTGCAGAAGTGCTGCGTGGGATTGAAAGTGTCGTGGATGCTTACGGCTATCAGACCATGCTCGCCCACTACGGCTACAAGCCGGAACTGGAAGAAGAGCGCCTGGAATCAATGCTTTCCTGGAATATCGACGGTCTCATCCTCACCGAACGTAGTCATACCCCACGCACGTTAAAGATGATTGAAGTGGCGGGCATTCCGGTTGTGGAACTGATGGACAGCATTTCACCATGCCTGGATATTGCGGTAGGGTTTGATAACTTCGAAGCAGCACGCCAGATGACTGCCGCCATTATTGCGCGTGGCCACCGCCATGTAGCGTATCTCGGCGCCCGTCTTGATGAACGTACTGTGATTAAGAAAAAAGGCTATGAGCAGGCGATGAACGATGCCGGGCTTGTGCCATATAGTGTAATGGTCGAAAATTCCTCCTCATATTCCACCGGTATTGAATTGTTCCGTCAGGCCAGGCGTGAATACCCGCAGCTCGACAGCATCTTCTGTACTAACGATGATTTAGCCATCGGTGCGGCATTTGAATGTCAGCGTCAGGGCTTGAGTATTCCAAAAGATATGGCGATTGCCGGTTTCCACGGCCACGATATTGGGCAGGTGATGGAACCGCGTCTTGCCAGCGTACTAACGCCGCGTGAACGTATGGGGCGTATTGGTGCGGAGCGTTTGCTGGCGCGGATACGTGGCGAAACGGTCACACCGCAGATGCTCGATTTAGGTTTTACGCTGTCGCCGGGCGGCTCCATATAACAGAATGATTTCAGGTTGCAGCTCCATGGCTGCAACTCGGAATACTTACGCGCTGTTTTTTTGATTTAGTTCACACTTATACACTTTGCAAGCTAATGGTTATTGCTTATTGCTGAAGCTCTCTGGACAATGTTACCGATAACAGTTACCCGTAACAGCACCTCGTCCGTCGGAGCTACGCTATGAGCACTACCAACCACGAAAACCACATCTACGTCCTGATGGGCGTCTCTGGCAGCGGTAAATCTGCTGTCGCGAGTGAAGTTGCTCATCAACTCAAAGCCGCGTTCCTCGACGGCGACTTCCTTCATCCGCGCTGCAATATCATGAAGATGGCTTCCGGTGAGCCGTTAAATGACGAAGATCGTAAACCATGGCTGCAAGCGTTAAATGACGCGGCATTCGCCATGCAACGCACCAACAAAGTTTCTTTGATCGTGTGTTCCGCGCTGAAAAAGGTTTATCGCGACCAATTGCGCGACGGTAACCCAAATCTCTCTTTCATCTACATGAAAGGCGATTTCGAAGTCATTGAAAACCGTCTGAAAGCACGTAAAGGTCACTTCTTCAAAACTCAAATGTTGGTCACTCAGTTTGAAACACTGGAAGAACCAAAGTCTGACGAACCAGATGTTCTGGTGGTGGATATCGACCAATCCCTTGAAGGCGTGGTCGCCAGCACGATTGATGTGATTAATAAAGGCAGTGCGCAGTGAGTACATTAACCCTTGTTTTAACAGCAGTAGGTTCGGTTTTACTGCTGTTGTTTTTAGTGATGAAGGCGCGTATGCATGCCTTCGTTGCTTTGATGGTGGTTTCAATTGGTGCAGGGATATTTTCCGGGATGCCGCTCGATAAAATCGCGGCAACCATGGAAAAAGGCATGGGCGGTACACTTGGATTTCTTGCCATCGTCGTCGCCCTTGGGGCGATGTTTGGCAAGATTCTTCATGAAACAGGTGCCGTAGACCAGATAGCCGTCAAAATGCTCAAGGCTTTCGGCAAGAGTCGCGCACATTACGCGATTGGCCTGGCAGGCTTGATTTGCGCACTACCGTTGTTCTTCGAAGTTGCCATTGTTCTGCTGATTAGCGTGGCGTTTTCTATGGCCCGCCACACCGGAACAAACCTGGTTAAATTGGTTATTCCTCTGTTCGCTGGCGTCGCCGCAGCCGCCGCGTTTCTGCTGCCAGGGCCTGCACCCATGCTACTGGCTTCCCAGATGCACGCCGACTTTGGCTGGATGATTCTGCTCGGCCTGTGCGCCGCCATTCCGAGTATGATTATCGCCGGGCCGTTGTTCGGTAACTTCATCAGTAAATACGTCGAGCTGCATATTCCTGACGACATCACCGAACCGCATCTGGGCGAAGGCAAACTGCCATCGTTCGGTTTCAGCTTGTCGCTTATTCTGCTGCCGCTGGTGTTGGTCGGGATGAAAACCATCGCGGCGCGTTTCGTCGAACAGGGTTCCACGCTGTACAAATGGCTTGAGTTTATTGGCCATCCGTTCACCGCGATTCTGGTGGCGTGTCTGGTTGCTATTTATGGCCTGGCATATCGTCAGGGAATGGCGAAAGAAAAGGTCATGGAAATCTGCGGCCACGCGCTGCAACCGGCTGGCATTATCTTGCTGGTTATCGGTGCGGGCGGGGTATTTAAACAAGTACTTGTGGACTCAGGCGTAGGCCCTGCACTGGGCGAAGCACTGACGGGTTTAGGTTTGCCCATTGCTTTAACCTGCTTTGTGCTGGCTGCTGCGGTTCGCATTATTCAGGGCTCCGCAACCGTTGCTTGCCTGACCGCCGTTGGTCTTGTGATGCCGGTTATTGAACAACTGAACTATAACGGCGCGCAAATGGCTGCTTTGTCGATTTGTATCGCGGGTGGTTCTATTGTTGTGAGCCACGTTAACGACGCTGGTTTCTGGTTGTTTGGTAAGTTCACTGGTGCAACCGAAGGGCAAACCCTGAAGACCTGGACCATGATGGAAACCATCCTCGGCACCACGGGTGCGGTTGTTGGTATGATTGCTTTTACGCTGCTCTCGTAGGTCGGAAAAGCGTAGCGTCACCCGACATAAATTTGACGCTCTGGCAAACCCAGAGCGTCATGCTTTTCAAAACACCTTCACGACATCAACGGCAATAACTGCTGATAAATCTGGTTAAAGACTTTACGCCGCGCTTTGTAATGCTCATGGCGAGCCATATCCGGCTTGTGCTGTTGCTCAAGCGCTAACTGCGGAAGCAGTGACTGCAAAGGTTTCTCCGGTGATACCGCGATTTGTGCCAGACGCGCCGCACCCAGCGCTGGCCCAACATCACCCCCCGTACGGTAATCCAGCGTTTGCCCGCTGATATCCGCCAGTATTTGCCGCCAGTAAGGGCTACGCGCACCGCCTCCGATTAGCGTCACGCTTTGTGGTGTCACTCCACAGGAATGAACGACGTCCATACCATCTGCCAGCGCATAACCCACGCCTTCAAGCACGGCGCGGGCAAGTTCTGCCGGGCCATGCTGATGTGTCAGGCCAAAGAAAACACCTTTTGCCTGCGGATTGTTGTGTGGTGTGCGCTCACCTGAAAGATATGGCAGGAACCAAATATCTCCCGCTTCTTCATCGGCTTTTTCAGCGGCGGCCAGTAATGCCGGAACGGTGCCAAGGCCAGTCAGTTTTGCAGCCCAATCCAGACAAGATGCGGCGCTTAACATCACAGACATTAAATGCCAGCGATTGGGTAATGCATGGCAGAAGCTGTGAACGGCACTTTCAGGCTTACTGCGGAAACCATCGCTAA
This sequence comes from Buttiauxella cochleicola, assembly GCF_021283185.1. Taxonomy (NCBI): domain Bacteria; kingdom Pseudomonadati; phylum Pseudomonadota; class Gammaproteobacteria; order Enterobacterales; family Enterobacteriaceae; genus Buttiauxella; species Buttiauxella cochleicola. The sequence continues at coordinate 214,092 of NZ_JAJSOS010000007.1, read as the reverse complement.
CGGCGAAGTAAACGCCTGATGTGCCTAGCGACAACATTGCCTGGCCGACATCCATCATGCCCACGCCAACGGCTCCTGCTGCGTTATCTCCACCGCCTGCAACAACTGGCACAGCGGACATATTCCAAGCCTTAGCCACGTCTTCTTTCAACGTACCGGTTATTTCACTGCCTTCATATAGGCCAGGCATTTGCTGGCGATTGAGTTGGCAGGCGTCGAGCATTTTGTCGCTCCAGTCTCTCTTTGCGACATCCAGCCACATGGTGCCTGCGGCATCTGACATGTCACTGGCAAACACACCGGTCATACGCAAACGCAGATAATCTTTCGGTAACAGGACCTTATCGATTTGCGCGAAAATCTCAGGCTCATGGCGCTGAACCCACAACAGCTTTGGTGCAGTAAAACCCGGCATCATCAGGTTGCCGGTAATCTCACGTGATTCAGGTACGGCAGCTTCCAGCAGCGCACATTCTTCACTACAGCGGCCGTCATTCCATAAAATTGCGGGGCGCAGCACCTTCTGCTGCTTATCAAGCAGGGTGGCCCCATGCATTTGCCCGGCAATCCCCAGTGCTTTCACGCCCTGTAGAGAATGCTGCTCGCCAAGTGCTTTCATTGCGCGGTCTGTGGCTTGCCACCAGTGCTCTGGATCTTGTTCCGACCACAATGGATGTGGGCGTGACACTTTCAGCGTTTCGGTCTGTGATGCCAGTACGTCACCTTGCTCATTGAGCAAAATGGCTTTAACACCCGATGTTCCGAGATCGATTCCGATATACATACCGACTCCTACTTATACGCCCGTCATACTTCAAGTTGCAGGGGTGTTGGCGGCAGGATCTCACCCCCAGTCACTTACTTATGTAAGCTCCTGGGGATTCGAGCCTTTGCCGTCTATCTGCAACTCGAATTATTTAGGGCATCCGCTACAGGTTGCACTTCATGACTACGACTTATATTTATTTATCAAACAGATAATGATTCACCAGGTTTTCCAGCAGTTCCTGATGACCACTCTGGTGCTGCGGCGCCAGGTTATGCTGCTCAGCGTACTGTGCAATCTGCGCAAGAGACATTTGTCCTTTCAGAATTTGCTGGCCCAGTTCACCATTCCAACCGGCATAACGCTTCGCAACACGCTTATCCAGTTCACCATCTTCAATCATGCGCGCAGCAATTTTCAGCGACAGCGCCATCACGTCCATCGCACCAATATGACCATAGAACAGGTCGTACTTATCGGTGCTTTGACGACGCACTTTGGCATCAAAGTTCAGGCCGCCCGTGGTGAAACCACCTGCTTTAAGGATTTCGTACATCACTAATGAATTTTCTTCCACGCTATTTGGGAACTGGTCGGTATCCCAGCCCAGTTGTGGGTCGCCACGGTTGGCATCAACCGAACCAAAGATGCCCAGGGCAATAGCACTGGCGATTTCGTGATGGAATGAGTGACCAGCAAGTGTTGCGTGGTTTGCTTCAATATTTACTTTGATCTCTTTTTCCAGACCAAATTGTTTCAGGAAACCATAAACCGTGGCGACATCGTAATCGTACTGATGCTTCGTTGGTTCTTGCGGTTTTGGTTCGATAAGCAACGTGCCACGGAAACCAATTTTGTGTTTGTGCTCAACAACCATTTGCAAGAAGCGGCCAATTTGCTCGCGCTCTTGACGCAAATCGGTATTGAGCAGGGATTCGTAACCTTCACGGCCACCCCAAAGTACATAGTTTTCACCGCCCAGTTTGTGAGTGGCATTCATTGCCGTTACTACTTGTGTGGCAGCCCAGGAAAACACTTCTGGATCCGGGTTGGTTGCCGCACCGGCACCAAAACGTGGGTTGGTAAAGCAGTTGGCAGTACCCCACAGCAATTTCACACCACTTTCTTGCTGCTTTTGCGCCAGCACTTCGGTCATTTGCGCGAAGTTGTTCAGATACTCTTTCAGAGACGCACCTTCTGGTGAAACGTCTACATCGTGGAAGCAGTAATACGGCACATTCAACTTGTGGAAGAATTCAAACGCCACGTCAGCTTTCTGTTTTGCCAGACCTAACGCATCGCCTGCTTGCAGCCAGGGACGCTCAAAGGAACCGGAACCAAACATATCCGTGCCATTCCAGCAGAAGTTATGCCAGTAACAGGCAGCAAAGCGCAGGTGTTCTTCCATGCGTTTACCCAGAACGATTTCGTCCGGATTGTAGTGGCGGAATGCCAGAGGATTAGTGGATTTGGTACCTTCAAAACGTACGCGTTCAAGTTGGTCGAAATAGGCTTGCATAAGTGACTCCGTAATCAAGGGGGGCGGCAAGTAAGCGATTCTGTCACCATCCTGTATTTTCCTCGGGCGTTGCTCAATTACGTTATTTCACACTGCGTTTAAGAGAATGCTCAAATGTGCGCTGCTTCGCAAAAATACTGAAAATAATGAATGAAATATCTCGATAGTTATTCCAGTAAATAAAGCAACGAATGAATTTTTTAAATTAAAAGAAGATCGCCGTCATAAATTAGAAATTAAACCAAAAAACGTAATGGGAAGATAAAAATCTGTAATTGCTGGATTTGCATTCACAGACAACAATCCTCTCCGGTCGACAGATAATAATTTTAATCCGAGTTATTCATCCCTACAAAGGTATAACAATATGAAGATTAAGAACCTCTTACTAACGCTGTGTGCCTCACTCGTTCTGACCAGTATCAGTGGTATTGCTAAAGAAGTGAAAATTGGCATGGCAATAGACGATTTACGTCTTGAGCGCTGGCAGAAAGACCGCGATATTTTTGTTAAAAAAGCCGAATCGTTGGGCGCGAAAGTCTTTGTACAATCCGCGAATGGCAACGAAGAAACGCAAATGTCGCAAATAGAAAACATGATTAACCGTGGCGTTGATGTACTGGTCATTATTCCTTACAACGGCCAGGTGTTAAGCAATGTGATTGCTGAAGCAAAAAGAGAAGGAATAAAAGTATTAGCTTATGATCGCATGATTAATAATGCCGACATTGATTATTACATCTCATTTGATAATGAAAAGGTAGGTGAGTTACAGGCGCAAAGTCTTGTTAATAAAGTGCCTTCTGGCAATTATTTCTTAATGGGTGGCTCACCTGTTGATAATAATGCCAAAATGTTCCGTGCCGGGCAGATGAAAGTATTAAATCCTTATATTGATAGTGGGAAAATAAAAGTTGTCGGCGATCAATGGGCTGATGGTTGGCTGCCTGAAAACGCATTGAAAATTATGGAGAATGCTCTGACGGCTAATAACAATAAAATCGATGCGGTGGTGGCGTCAAACGATGCGACTGCAGGCGGCGCAATTCAGGCATTAAGTGCGCAAGGGTTAGCTGGGAAAGTCGCCATTTCCGGGCAGGATGCGGATTTGGCTGGGGTGAAACGCATTATTGCCGGTACACAAACCATGACGGTTTATAAGCCAATCACCAAGCTTGCGAATACGGCAGCTGAAATTGCTGTGGAATTAGGTGAAGGCAAGCAACCCGCTTCTGACGCTGTATTGAACAATGGCATTAAAGATGTTCCCTCGCGTCTACTGACACCTGTCGAAGTCGATAAAACCAATATCGACAGCACCGTTGTGGCAGACGGTTTCCACAAGAAGAACGAGCTATAACCCACTTCGCCCGTGCTGTGCCACGGGCGACATCCTGAAAACAGGTAAAGGAGGGGCTATGCCTTGTTTACTGGAAATGAAAAATATCACCAAAGCTTTTGGTGTTGTGAAGGCCGTGGATAACGTCAGTCTGTCAGTTGATGCTGGTGAAGTGATGTCCCTTTGTGGCGAAAACGGCTCTGGTAAATCCACGCTGATGAAAGTGCTGTGCGGTATCTACCCCTACGGCAGTTACGAAGGCGACATATGGTTCGCCGGTGAAAAACTTCAGGCGAGCCATATCCGCGATACCGAACGCAAAGGTATTGCGATTATTCACCAGGAACTGGCGCTGGTTAAACATCTGACAGTGCTTGAGAATATTTTCCTCGGTGCTGAGTTGTCGCAGTATGGTGTACTGGACTACGACAGCATGACGCTCCGATGCCAAAAACTGCTCTCACAGGTGAGCCTAAATATTTCCCCCGATACGCGCGTCGGTTCGCTGGGGCTTGGGCAGCAACAGTTGGTCGAAATTGCCAAAGCGCTTAATAAACAAGTGCGCTTACTCATTCTGGATGAGCCCACGGCCTCGCTCACTGAGCAAGAAACTGCAGTGCTGCTAGCAATTATTCGTGATCTACAAGCTCATGGTATTGCCTGTATTTATATCTCCCACAAACTCAATGAAGTGAAAGCCATTTCCGACACCATTTGCGTTATCCGCGATGGGCAACCTATTGGTACACGGGATGCGGCATTGATGCGTGAAGAAGACATCATCACCATGATGGTGGGGCGTGAGCTTACGGCGCTTTATCCTAATGAACCGCATCAGATTGGTGAAGAAGTGCTGCGCGTTGAGCATCTCACTGCCTGGCACCCGGTCAATCGGCATATCAAACGAGTCAATGACATTTCGTTTTCACTGCATAAAGGTGAAATTCTTGGGATAGCAGGATTGGTCGGCGCGGGGCGTACCGAAGCTGTGCAGTGTTTGTTTGGCGTCTGGCCGGGCAAGTCTGAAGGCCGTATTTTCATTGATAATCAACCAGTCACTATCGGCAATTGCCAGCAGGCGATAGCCCACGGCATTGCGATGGTGCCAGAAGATCGCAAAAAAGATGGCATCGTACCGGTCATGGCTGTTGGGCAAAACATCACACTTGCCGCATTAAGCCAGTTTTCTGGCGCGTTAACTCACCTGGATGACGCTGCCGAACAAAACTGCATTCTGCAATCGATTGGGCGACTGAAAGTTAAAACTTCATCACCAGAGTTGGCAATCGGTCGCTTGAGCGGCGGCAACCAGCAAAAAGCCATTCTGGCGCGTTGCCTGCTTCTCAATCCACGCATTTTGATTCTCGATGAACCCACACGTGGCATTGATATCGGCGCGAAATACGAAATCTACAAACTTATTAATCAGCTGGTTCAGCAAGGTATTGCGGTCATTGTTATCTCATCGGAATTGCCGGAAGTGCTCGGTCTGAGTGACAGAGTGCTGGTGATGCATGAGGGGCGAATCAAAGCCAATCTGATTAATAATAACCTGACCCAGGAGCAGGTTATGGAAGCTGCACTGAGGAGCGAAAAGCATGTCGAAAAGTAATCCGTCTGAAATGAAACTCACGGCACCCGCGGCATCACCTTTTGCCGGGCTACGGGCACTTAATCTCCAGGTTTTTGTCATGATCGCAGCGATTGTGGTGATTATGCTGTTCTTTACCTGGACCACCGAAGGCGCTTATCTGAGTGCCAGAAATATCTCCAATTTGTTACGCCAAACCGCGATCACCGGGATTCTTGCGGTAGGCATGGTGTTCGTCATCATTTCGGCAGAAATCGATCTTTCTGTCGGCTCGATGATGGGTTTACTCGGTGGTGTGGCGGCAATTTTTGATGTTTGGCTTGGGTGGCCACTGCCACTCACGATTGCCGTAACTCTGGTACTTGGTCTCGTTTTGGGTGCGTGGAACGGGTGGTGGGTGGCGTATCGTAAAGTGCCGTCATTTATCGTCACGCTTGCTGGAATGCTGGCGTTTCGTGGCGTGCTGATCGGCATTACTAACGGTACAACCGTATCGCCAACCAGTGCCTCAATGTCGCAAATCGGGCAAAGCTACCTGCCAGATGGTATTGGCTTTGGTATTGGCACTTTAGGGCTGGTGGTTTTTGTTGCCTGGCAATGGCAGATGCGTACTCGACGCCAGGCTCTGGGGCTGGAAACACCCGCTTCTACAGGTGTCGTAGGGCGACAAGCTATCACAGCCGTTATCGTGTTGGGGGCTATCTGGTTACTCAATGATTACCGTGGCGTACCTACACCGGTGCTTATCCTCACGTTATTACTGCTAGCGGGAATGTTTATGGCGACTCGCACAGCGTTTGGCAGACGTATTTACGCGATTGGCGGCAATATCGAGGCGGCGCGGCTATCGGGTATTAATGTGGAGCGCACCAAGCTTGCGGTATTTGCCATAAACGGCTTGATGGTGGCGATTGCCGGGTTAATTCTCAGCTCGCGGCTGGGGGCTGGCTCTCCGTCTGCCGGGAACATTGCTGAGCTGGATGCCATTGCAGCATGTGTCATTGGCGGTACGAGTCTTGCTGGCGGTGTGGGAAGCGTTGCCGGGGCGGTGATGGGGGCATTTATCATGGCTTCGCTGGATAACGGCATGAGCATGATGGATGTGCCCACGTTCTGGCAGTACATCGTAAAAGGCGCCATTTTATTGCTGGCTGTGTGGATGGATTCGGCGACCAAGCGTAAAGCGTAAGTGTGCAAAATGCCCATCGCCCTTCAAACTGGAGGGTTGTTGGCTGCTCTCGTTCACCCGAGTCACTTACTTGAGTAAGATCCTCGAGGTTGTCTCGATTGCCGCCTACCTGCATCTTGAAGTAGCTTGGGCATTGTTATTTTCACATACAGTTTTTTATCAGGGAAAAGGCATGTTTGAGAAACGTCATCGCATTACGTTGTTATTCAATGCCAACAAAGCCTACGACCGCCAGGTAGTGGAGGGAGTTGGTGAATACTTGCAGGCGTCTCAATCTGAGTGGGACATCTTTATTGAAGAAGATTTCCGTGCCCGCATCGACAATATCAAAGAGTGGCTAGGCGACGGTGTGATTGCCGATTTTGATGATACTGAAATCCAGCGATTATTAGATGGGGCGGATGTTCCGATTGTTGGTGTAGGAGGCTCCTACCATTTGCCAGAACACTATCCACCAGTGCATTACATTGCTACCGACAACCATGCGCTAGTGGAAAGTGCATTTTTGCATCTAAAAGAGAAGGGCGTTCAACGTTTCGCCTTCTATGGTTTGCCGAACTCCAGCGGCAAGCGTTGGGCGATGGAGCGTGAATACGCTTTTAACCAACTTGTGGCAAAAGAAAAATACCGGGGTGTGGTTTATCAGGGTATAGAAACGGCCCCCGAGAATTGGCAGCATGCCCAAAACCGCCTGGCGGACTGGGTGCAAACACTCCCTCCACAAACCGGGATTATTGCCGTGACAGATGCACGTGCACGCCATCTGCTGCAAGTTTGCGAACATCTGCATATTCCTGTGCCGGAGAAGCTCTGTGTCATTGGGATAGATAACGAAGAACTAACGCGTTACCTATCGCGAGTGGCGCTCTCATCGGTGGCACAGGGGACAAGGCAGATGGGCTATCAGGCCGCAAAGTTGTTGCATCGTTTGATGGACAATGAGCCGCTTGCTTTACAACGCATTCTGGTGCCGCCGGTGCGTGTGGTTGAACGTCGTTCAACGGATTACCGTTCTTTGCATGATCCTGCAGTGATTCAGGCAATGCATTACATCCGAAACCATGCCTGTAAAGGTATCAAAGTTGAGCAGGTTTTGGACGCGGTAGGGATCTCGCGTTCGAATCTCGAGAAGCGGTTTAAAGAAGAGGTCGGTGAGACGATTCATACAATAATTCACACCGAAAAGTTAGAAAAAGCGCGCAGTTTGCTGGTGTCTACGTCTTTGTCTATCAATGAAATATCGCAAATGTGCGGTTACCCATCACTACAATATTTCTATTCGGTATTTAAAAAAGAGTATGACTCAACGCCGAAAGATCATCGTGAAAGGCATAGTGAAATATTGGTTTAGTGAATGAATTAAACAAAAAAACGCCTTCGAATTGAAGGCGTGAATTATTACTTATTTTTAACATTCTATTTTTTTAATTAGTTCGGTGCCATAAAGCGCTGATTGGTTTGATACATCGCAAATAGGTAATTGTTATAGCTACTACCTTTTGTAGAATATCCTTTCAGCTTATGAATCATATTGCTGGCAGTCACTTCCTGATCCGCTTTACGCAATTGCGCACGTGATTTACGGAAGGAATTATAGGCCGGATGCGTATTCAGATTTGTTACGTAAGCGTTAACGCCTTCTTTAACTGAATCGTAATGCAAATAGCCTTTAACTTTACCTGGTTCGCTGTTGCAATGGCGCTTGCTGCACTTCATACCAAACAAGTTGTTATTGCTGCGGGCAAGTTTAGACGTTCCCCAACCGCTTTCAGCTGCAGCCATCGTTGCCACCATGTTGGTAGGAATGATGTCGACTTTTTCCATCAGCGTATTCCACGGCACACGCTTAGTATTACCATTCCACGCAATTTTGTAGCGCTGGGTAATGCCTTTCAGGCGTGTACGCTCTGATGGTGACCAGCGTTTTTCATACTGCTTAGAAACCAACCAGTTACGGTCCGCAGTAATCGCTGCATTTTGACTAGTAATATATGGCATGACCGTCCGGAGAAACGCTTTTTTTCTAGGTGTTCCGGAAGGGTATTTTCGCAAGTCAGGGAGCGATGCAATTTCACTATTGCGAGAATACTCTTTTTTACTACTTACCAATTTCTTACTGTGTGTCGTCGTGCTTTTGGTCTTAACTATGTGGGCTTTATGCGATTTTGGCTCATGTTTACTTGCTAATACCCCAGTTGAAAAACTGAAGGTGAGTAACATAAGTATCGCAGCCCCAAATCGTCGGAAATGGGTTGATATCATTAGATCTCCTGGTCGGATCGTTACGTTTCCAGTGCCTTATTTATTAAAGGTTTCGAATAAAGTAAACGCGGATACTAACAAAATTAGACCTTCTGAGCACCAAAATAAATAATCCGATTCCGAATTGTTGTCACGTACGATCTTCTTATGACGGTAAAAAGTATCGTAATATGCGATGGTTATCCCATATTTGAGCAAACTGATAACCCCGTCACTCACCCTATTATCTCATCCCCAACTATCCATTTTGAGGATGAATTCAGTTAATTAAAACAGTGCCAAACTGAATAAAAGATAAACACGGGCTTAACCCTATGAAAAAATTACCTCTGCTATTTCTCCTGTTCCCTGGACTGGTACAAGCCGCCTGGACAGCTCCCGGTTTACCTGCGTTTAAAGAGCAAAATCCAGGGCTATTTGTGAGCGAAGGTAAGCTTGCGAAAGGCATATTACCGCTCAGTCTTAAATCAGATCAGTCATGCTGGCAACCCGCGGAATCAATCAAACTTAACCAGGCGCTGTCGCTTAAACCTTGTGAAGGGGAAGCTCCCATCTGGCGTTTATTTCGCGAAGGAGAGTATCGGGTTCAAATTGATACGCGCAGCGGTACTCCTACGCTCATCCTGAGCGTCAATAGCGAGGCACAAGCCGCTCCTGTTGATGTCACCCGTCAGTGCCCGAAATGGGATGGTAAACCGCTCACAGTGGATGTCAGCAAAACCTTTGCTGAAGGAAGCGAGGTCCGCGATTTCTACAGCGGTGCCACAACAACGGTCACACAAGGCAAGATTACCCTAATGCCTGCGGCGAATAGCAACGGCCTGCTGCTTCTGGAATCAGCCGCCATCAAACAGGCCGCTCCGTTTAGCTGGCACAACGCCACGGTCTATTTTGTGCTGACTGACCGTTTTGAAAACGGTAATCCGAAAAACGATAACAGCTATGGCCGTCATAAAGATGGAATGCAAGAGATCGGCACGTTCCACGGTGGTGACCTGGCTGGACTAACCAAAAAACTCGATTATCTACAGCAACTGGGTGTGAACGCGTTGTGGATAAGCTCTCCTCTCGAGCAAATTCACGGTTGGGTTGGTGGTGGCACAAAAGGGGATTTCCCACACTATGCCTACCACGGTTACTACACCATGGACTGGACCAAACTCGATGCCAATATGGGGACTGAGGACGAACTACGCACACTGGTGGACGAAGCCCATAAACGCGGCATTCGAATTTTGTTCGACATCGTGATGAACCATACAGGCTATGCAACGCTTGCCGATATGCAGGAGTACGATTTTGGCGCGCTGTATCTTAAAGGTGACGAGCCGACTAAAACTCTCGGCAAGCACTGGACAGACTGGAAACCTGGCCCCGGTCAGAGTTGGCACTCTTTTAATGATTACATCAACTTTGGTGATAAAACTGCGTGGCAAAACTGGTGGGGGAAAAACTGGATTCGCACCGATATTGGCAATTACGACTCTCCTGGATTTGACGACCTCACCATGTCGTTGGCCTTCCTGCCAGATTTAAAAACGGAATCCACACAACCAGCGGGCTTGCCGATCTTTTATCGCAACAAACCCGACACCCACGCGAAAGAAATTGCCAATTACACCGTGCGAGATTACCTGACCCATTGGTTAAGCCAATGGGTGCGCGATTACGGTATTGACGGTTTCCGGGTGGATACGGCAAAGCATGTCGAAAAAGCGGGATGGCAGCAGCTTAAAGAGCAATCTGTAGCTGCACTGGCCGAATGGAAAAAAGCTAATCCAGATAAAAAGCTGGATGATGCGCCGTTCTGGATGACCGGAGAATCCTGGGGCCACGGCGTGATGAAGAGCGATTACTACAACAGCGGCTTTGACGCGATGATCAATTTTGATTATCAGGAACAAGCCGCAAAAGCGGTGGATTGCCTGGCAAACATCGATCTCACCTGGCAGCAGATGGCGACTAAGTTGCAGGATTTCAATGTGCTTAGCTACCTTTCCTCGCATGATACCCGCCTGTTCCGCGAAGGTGGCCAGCGTGCGGCCGAATTGCTGTTGCTGGCACCTGGTGCGGTGCAGATTTTCTATGGTGATGAGACTGAGCGGCCATTTGGCCCGACAGGTTCTGACCCGCTTCAGGGAACTCGTTCTGATATGAACTGGGGGCAAAATGTTGCCACGCTTTCGCACTGGCAGAAAATCAGCCAGTTCCGAGCTCGTCACCCGGCAATTGGCGCGGGCAAGCAGAACACACTGAGCATGAAGCAAGGGTATGGCTTTAGCCGTGAATCCGCAGATGACAAAGTGATGGTGGTCTGGGCGGGGAATCAATAACGAATGGCGCTTCGCTTACCCGGTCTACAAACACACTTTTAGGCCGCAAAGCGAAGCGCAGTACTTAATGCTTTTTATCTTAGCTAAAGCAGCATATTCCATGACTGCGACTATCCTTAATGCGTTTGCACCATGTCTTCTCCGGCGCTATGGTTAGCCTCTTTTTGATAGTCAAAGACAGATCTACGCTATGACGTTTTCACTTTTCGGCGACAAATTTACCCGCCATGCAGGCATTACGCGCCTGATGGAGGATCTCAACGATGGTCTACGCACACCAGGAGCGATCATGCTCGGTGGCGGTAATCCTGCGCAAATTCCTGCTATGAATGACTACTTCCAGGATCTGTTGGCAGACATGCTGGCAAACGGGAAAATGGCTGATGCGCTATGCAATTACGACGGTCCGCAGGGGAAAAGTGAGTTACTGGACGCACTTGCAGATATGCTGCGTACAGAATTAGGTTGGGATATTAATCCTCAGAACATTGCACTGACTAATGGCAGTCAGAGCGCATTTTTCTACTTGTTTAATCTGTTCGCGGGTCGTTACGCGGATGGCAGTACTAAAAAAGTGTTGTTCCCGCTGGCACCTGAATATATCGGTTATGCGGATTCGGGGCTTGAAGAAGACCTATTTGTCTCGACGCGCCCGAATATCGAACTGCTGCCGGAAGGCCAGTTTAAATATCACGTCGATTTTGAACACCTGCAAATCGGTCCGGATACCGGGATGATTTGTGTGTCGCGCCCGACCAACCCGACGGGCAACGTCATTACCGATGAAGAGCTGATTAAACTCGACGCGTTGGCGCACCAGCACGGCATTCCGTTGGTGATTGATAACGCGTATGGCGTACCGTTCCCGGGCATTATTTTCACCGAAGCACGCCCGCTGTGGAATCCGAACATTATCCTTTGTATGAGCCTCTCGAAGCTCGGCTTGCCGGGTAGTCGTTGTGGCATCATCATCGCCAATGAAAAAATCATCTCCGCTATCACCAACATGAACGGCATTATCAGCCTGGCTCCTGGCGGGGTTGGCCCGGCAATGGCCACTGAAATGATTAAGCGTAACGATTTGCTGCGCTTGTCTGAAACGGTGATTAAGCCGTTCTACTACCAGCGTGTTCAGGACACAATCGCGACGATTCGCCGCTATTTGTCGCCAGATCGCTGCCTGATCCACAAACCGGAAGGGGCTATTTTCCTTTGGTTGTGGTTTAAAGATTTGCCGATTTCCACCGAGTTACTCTATCAGCGCCTGAAAAAACGCGGCGTATTGATGGTTCCAGGGGATTACTTCTTCCCGGGCCTTGATAAACCGTGGCCGCACACACATCAGTGCATGCGCATGAACTACGTGCCGGAGCCTGAGAAAATCGAAGCGGGTGTGAAGATTCTTGCCGAAGAGATCGAGCGGGCGTGGGCTGAAAGCGGTAATTGATTGAATCGTAACGGTGGATGTCGCTTGCGCTAATCCACCCTACAATGGTTTTCGTAGGTCGGATTAGCGCAGCGACATCCGACATTATTCTGCAATTCTCTAGCGAACCACCAACGAATCGTATCCCTTCCAACGGTAGTTCAGCATCGACACAATCCAGCAGCCAATAAACAGCCCAACCACGATAAAGCCCGCATTGCCGAGATTTTCATTCAACGCATCAACCCATTTCCACAGGCCTGTGTGCAGGTTGAATTTATCCGCCAGCAAGCCTAACGCTTCCATGCCACCAATAAACAGCGCTACGACAACGGATGTGCCGGTGATGGTCATGTTGTAATAGAGCTTGCGCTGCGGTTTGTTAAACGCCCAGCCATAAGCACCAACCATAATCATATTGTCGAGCGTATCAATCAGTGCCATACCGCTGGCAAACAGCGCCGGGAACACCAAAATCGACCACATCGACATACCGCTTGAAGCGCTGGCAGCAGAAATGCCTAATACGCCAATCTCTGTTGCAGTATCAAAACCTAAACCGAACAAAAAGCCGACCAGATACATATGCCAGCTCTTGTTGATAAGCTTGAAAGTGGAGCGGAACAGCCAGCTCATCATGCCGCCGCCGTTAAAATCGGTCGCCTCTGCAGACAATGATTCACCGCGTTTAAGCTGGCGGAAATTACGCCATACGCCACGTAAAATCACCAGGTTGACCAGCGCCATTGCCAGCAAGAAACACGCCGATACGGCAGTGCCAATCACACCGCCAACATCATGAAACCAATCCATATCGCTCTGAAATGCCGCCGCGGTTGCGGCAATCGCAACAGATGCCAGCACGACAATGCTCGAGTGCCCCAGTGAGAACCATGCACCGATACCAAACGGGCGTTTCCCCTGCTGCATCATTTTGCGCGTCACGTTATCAATCGCTGCAATGTGGTCGGCATCAACCGCATGGCGCAAACCGTAGCACCAGGCAAGCAGGCTTGCGGCCATCAGCGCGGTGCTGTGATGGAATGAAACCAAAGCCCAGGCCCAGGCGGCTAGATTGGCTGCAACTAAAGCCACGAGCAATACAGCAGCGCGTGGGTTGTCACGAAGAATACGCAATAACATCATTTTATCCTTGCGAGGGAATGGTGATACGGGCGGCAGCAACAAGGGCCTGGCCCAATGAAAGGGCACCGTCACCGGCAGGCAACTGTGTCGGGAAGAGCAGGTTGAAATCTGTGAGGTGATACGAAAATCTTTCGCGCATCAGCTGGTTATGCAGCACGCCACCGCTGAATACGACGGTGTTAATCGCCAACTTGTGCGCATGGCTACGGGCTAAATCAGCAAAACCTTTTGCCAGCGCATCATGAAATGCCCAGGCGCGTGCGGGTGCACCGTCGTGCCAGCTGAGCCACTGTTGCCAGAAGGTCGTTAAATCCAGTTTTCCATTGGTGACCGGCAGTGTGATGGGGTGGCGGCACTCGCCACTTTGCGTTGCCAGTGCTTCAAAGCAACAGGCGGCTTCACCCTCATAGCTTTGCTGTAGCGGTGCGCAATTTAGTGCCGCCGCGGCGGCATCAAATAAACGCCCTGCGGAGGAGGCGAATGGCGCGTTAATGCCACGCTCTATGGCTGTGGCCAGCAATGGCCAGTTTTGCGTACGCACTACTGCCGTTTCAGGATGGTGTTGCCAGTCAGGAACAAATGTCTGGCAATGAGCAAACAGGTTGCGCCACGGCTGGCGCGCCGCAAGGTCACCACCCGGCAGCGCCACCGCAGGCAATCCACCAAGATGTTCGCATCCGCGATAGTTAACCCGCAGGCACTCGCCGCCCCACAGTTGGTCATTCTCGCCATAACCGATGCCATCAAGGGTTATGGCAATCACATCACCGCCATCCAGCGGCCAGCTGTGTTCAGCCATACACGCCACCGCGTGAGCGTGATGATGTAAAACGGTGCTCACTGGCAGCCCCATCTCTTTCCCGAGACGGGAACTGTGGTAGCCAGGGTGTGCGTCTATCGCGACGTATTGCGCTTTAAAATCATAAGCCTCACACATAAGTGCACGAGCTTTTTGCCACTGCTGTTCAACGCCATCTTCAGCCAGATCGCCCAGATGTTGGCTGAGCACCGCCTGGTTGCCGCGCAGCAGGCAGAAGGTGTTTTTCAGGTCAGAACCTAACGCCAGAATCGGCGGTAGCGCCTCAAAACCCTGGGGCAATGGGAGAGCATCTGGCACAAACCCTCTGGCACGGCGTAGCATCTCACCGCTTGCGCGCACCACGGAATCATCCATGCGCTGGACGATATCGCGGTTATGCAACAACCAGCCGTCTGCTATATCTGCTAATTCTTCAAGGGCTTGCTGATTGGTGATGGCGGGTGGTTTGCCGTTTAAATTGCCGGAGGTCATCACCAGTGGGCCGCCAAAATCCTGCATCAAAAGGTGTTGTAGCGGGTTGGCGGGTAGCATCACGCCGACTTCGCTCAAATGCGGGGCGATAAATTCGCTTAGCCCGCTTAATGCGGACTTCGCCATTAACACAATGGGTGCGGCTGGCGTATTGAGCGCTGAGATGACATCTGCGGGTAAATTGCGTGAATCTGGCAGCATCACCGCCAGCGGTTTGGACGGACGATGTTTGCGTTCACGTAAGCGAGCAACGGCTTCATCATTGCGGGCATCAACGGCCAGATGGAAACCGCCCAACCCTTTTATTGCCACCACTCTTCCGTCTTTTAACGCTGCGACGGCTGCTTGTAATGCGTCTTCACGCTCAAGGTTTTGCTCACCACATTGCCAGCTAATCTGCGGTCCACACTCCGGACAGGCGACAGGTTGGGCATGGAAGCGGCGATCCATTGGATCGCGGTACTCTTTTTCGCACGCCGGGCATAACGGGAACGCAGCCATCACCGTTTTGGGCCGGTCATACGGCATAGCATTAATGATGGTGAAGCGCGGGCCACAGTGGGTGCAGTTGATAAACGGATAACGATAACGACGATCGTTCGGGTCATTTAGCTCACGCAGGCAGTCCGGGCAGGTTGCGGCATCCGGGACGATTTGCGTGTCCATCGAACTGCTGGCACTGTGGCGAATGGTGAAATCCTGAGGGATTGTTTCCCACTGCATTGTCGATTGTTCAACACTATCGATACGAGCAAGTGGTGGGCATTTGGCGTGAAGCTCGGTGATAAACGCATCGGCATTGGAGGACAGGCGCACCAACACACCGGCACCGTCATTGCAGACATCGCCCGTGAGTTTGAGAAGTTGTGCAAGTTGCCAGACGAATGGTCTGAAACCTACGCCCTGTACTTTGCCGCGAATGCGTAGCATCACGCCGTTAAAATTCACTATTGGTACTCGTCTGGGAAAATTTTGTCGGATGTCGCTTACGCTAATCCGACCTACAAAACCCGTAGGAGGGATTAGCGCAGCGTCATCCACCGTTTTTAAGCTTCTACTGCCTGGCGCAAACGCGCTTTCATATCGCTATATGTCGTCTGAGCATAGTTTTCTGCCCATTGCTGGTCAGCAATCTGGCTGACGTTGACCGCGCAATACTTGGTTTCCGGTGTTTTGGAAATCGGGTCAAGGTTGTCCTGAGTCAGCTCATTACAAGCCCCAATCCACCACTGGTAAGTCATGTACACCGAGCCCACGTTAATGCGCTCGTTCACTTCGGCACGGCTGATAACTTTGCCGCGACGTGAACTGACCCACACCAGCTGTTTGTCTTTAATGCCGAGCAGGTTGGCATCTGTCGGGTTCATCTGCACAAAACCAGGTTCGTCGGCGAGTGTTTGCAATGCAGCACAGTTCCCGGTCATTGAACGGCAGGAGTAGTGGCCGACTTCGCGCACGGTACACAGCACCAGTGGATATTCGGCATCTGGCACTTCGGCTGGCGCACGCCACTGCGCCGCAAACAGCTGGCCTTTACCGGTTGGGGTGTCGAACTTGCTGTCTTTATAGAGATACGGCGTACCCGGGTGATCCAGTGTCGGACACGGCCACTGCACATGGCCCATATCGCCCATTTTTTCCCAGGTTACGCCGTAGAACAGCGGGCAGAGTTCACGCAGTTCGTCCCAGATTTGCTGGTTGTTGTCGTAGTGCATTGGGTAGCCCATCTCGGTTGCGAGCAGGCTGATAATTTCCCAGTCACGTTTGACGTTATATTTGGCATCAATGGCTTTTTCAAAACGTTGGAAGCCACGGTCGGCGCAGGTAAACACGCCGCCGTGCTCGCCCCATGACGTGGCTGGCAAAATCACATCCGCCACTTCAGCGGTTTTGGTCATAAAGATGTCCTGCACCACCACAAAATCGAGCGCTGCAAAACCTTTGCGTACCAGGCCAAGGTCGGCTTCGGTCTGCAACGGGTCTTCGCCCATGATGTAGTAGGCTTTCATCTCGCCATGGATAGCCATATGCGGTACTTCAGTGATACGCACGCCAACCTGGTCGTCCATATCTTCAACGTTGATGCCCCAGGCTTTGGCGAATTTGGCACGCACTTTTGGATCAACTACATCCTGGTAACCCGGGAACTGGTTTGGCAGCACGCCCATGTCACACGCGCCCTGCACGTTGTTTTGACCACGAACCGGGCCAACGCCGACGTTTTCACGACCCAGGTTGCCGGTCAGTAGCGCAAGGCTTGAAAGCCCTTTAACGACGTCGACCGCCTGGCCAAACTGCGTCACGCCCATGCCCCACATAATGGTGGCTGAAGGTGCGGCGGCAAAAGTCCGCATTGCCTGGCGGACCTGATGTGCCGGAACACCGGTCAGGTGCTCAACATCTTCTGGCGCGTAGCCTTTAACCACTTCGCGGTACGCATCCAGACCCTCGGTAAATTTCGCAACGTACTCGGTATCGTAGAGATGCTCTTCAAGCAGCACGTAACCAAAAGCATTCACCAGCGCCATATTGCAGCCGTTTTTCAACTGCAAATGTTGGTCTGCAATACGCGCGGTTTCGATACGTCGTGGATCGCATACAATGATTTTCGCACCATTTTCTTTCGCTTTAATCACACGACGCGCCACGATCGGGTGTGAATCGGCGCAGTTATACCCAAACACCAACAGGCATTTTGAGTTTTCGATATCGCCGATGGAGTTACTCATCGCACCATTTCCCAGCGTCACTTGCAAACCTGCAACAGACGGCCCGTGGCAAACACGCGCACAACAGTCGACGTTGTTGGTATGCAAGACACCACGTGCAAACTTCTGCATCACATAGTTGGTTTCGTTACCTGTCCCACGTGACGAACCGGTTGTCATAATCGAACGCGGACCATACTGCTCTTTGATGGTTTTCAGGCGTTTAGCGGTGTAGCTAATCGCTTCTTCCCAGCTCACCGGCTGAAGCTTGCCGCCTTTTTCGTAGCGGATCATCGGCTGCGTCAGACGCGGTGTGAGCAGCTTGGTATCGTTGAGAAAATCCCAGCCGTAATAGCCTTTCAGGCAGAGTTCATTTTGGTTAGTCACGCCATCAGCCGCTTCGGCACGGATAATTTTGTTCTTCTCAACAACCAGTTTGAGTTTGCAGCCTGCGCCACAATAAGGGCAGACGCTGGTAATTTTTTTCATCAGTAACAGACCTGTTAACGTAGAAGTAAATGGATTTAGAAAATCAGGGATGAAGTCGCATCGAACGCAGCACGACGGCGTTTTTCGGCACTCATTTGTTCAAGTTTATTGCGATCAACACAGATAATTGCGTTGGTTGGGCAGGCTTCCATACAGGCCGGGCCTTCTGAACGGGTGTGGCAAAGGTCGCATTTATTCGCTTCGGCTTTTTCTGCCATCACGTTAAGACCTGCACCGCTGTTACGTACAACAGGGCGAACAACCACTTCCATCGCGCCATACGGGCAGGCAACCACACAGGTTTTGCAGCCGATGCAACGTTCTTGCATCACATTCACAAAACCATGCTCACGGCTGATTGCGCCATTAGGGCAGACGTTGGCACACGGTGCGTCTTCGCACTGGCGGCACATTGTCGCGGTGGAAACATTCACGCCTTTAATCACATGAATACGTGGAAGGAAGGTTTGCGGTGTTAATACTGCGCAATCTTGTGCTTCCTGATGTGCTACGACACAGGCCACTTCGCAAGTGCGACAGCCAATACATTTGCTTGAATCAGCAATGATGAAACGGTTCATCATAGACTCCTGGATAGAGTGTTTTTTTATAAGACTGCTCTAGGCATACATAAAGTGTGCCAACTTTGAAACTACCGTGATTCAAGGGATTGCGCATTGATCGGGGAAGGGATGACAGTGACATCGACACATATGACGATGTCATTTGGGCAAATGACAGAGAGTTCTGGAAAGCCGCTCGCAGTTCGTGCCAGTGAGTAGAGAAATTGATTAGGGAAAGCTTCCCCTCTTGATATGTTTCAGGGAACGGAGGGGTTAGAATGTATACAATATTGACGCATGGAGCTGCGGTTGAAGAACTGGTGCCTTGCCTGCACAACTGCGAGGCCGCATGTTTCGCTTAATTGAACGCCTGGCATCTGAAGGTAATCAGCTAAAAATGCCTCATAGCCGAGTCCTGGGAAATGGCCTTTTCGAACTACGAGTCGGTGACAAAGATATTGCTCGAGCGGTCTATGCTTTTAGTTATGGGCAAACCATTTATATTTTGCATGCCTTTACGAAAAAGACAGCTAAAACGCCGGCTAACGCAATCGACATTGCCCGGTTAAGGCTGAAGGAGTTTATGAAGTGAAACCACTCTCTCTTGATGAATTGAAAACAAAAATGCTTTCTGATGCTGAGTCCGTTCAGGCATATAACGAAGCCGATCAGGAGCTGATGCTGATTCAGGCACTTTATGAAATGCGTGAAAGAGCAGGGCTTTCGAAAATAGAGTTGGCTAACAAGCTCGGGACAAATTCATCAGGTATTAGCCGTCTTGAGAAGAACCCACTTAGCGCCAGTATGAAGATGCTTGAGCGTTATGCCACAGCCTGTGGTGCAAGGATCTCACTCAATATCCGATACGTGTGATATCGAATGGTCGGATGCCACAGCGCGAATCCGACCTACAAGACCCGTAGGGGATTTAGCGCCGCGACATCTTCCAGAATTTACTCGAACTCAGGCGCTTCCAAATCCGCAAAACCGCCTTTACCTTCCCAACCCGCCAGGCTTTGATACACCGTCTCAACCGCTGCTTTTATTGCGTCAGTCATTGGGTAGTAAAAGCCGACGATATCAGGCTGAATGCCAAGGAAAATCACCTCACCAACATCTTCTTTAATCTGATCAATTAAATAGTTAAGCGGCATGTTGTGGGTGGTCATCATAAACATTTCAGCGATGTCGTCCGGGTCGATGATACGGATTTCGCCTGGGTTCAGGCCCATATCCGTCGCATCTACCAACAGCAATCTGTCCGGGCGTAATTCGCGAATCGCCACCACATCATTTTCAGGAGCGGTGCCGCCGTCGATAACAATCCAGTCGCCTTGTGGGGCGGCCTGGCATTTCTCGGCAAGTAATGGGCCTGCGCCATCGTCACCCATCATGCTGTTGCCGACACAAAGTAAAACGTTAGTCATAGCGTCTCCGTACCATCAAATAGATGGCGGGTTCTTGTTGAATAGCTTGCAGCATATCGAGCAATTCCTGGCTCCACTCTTGCTGCTGTTCAGTTTGTGTTGGTTTTGCGGCATCGAACGCTTTCGCCAGTAAAACGACATGGCTTTGGTCGATAACGATTTCGCCGTAACGCGGCACACCTTCCATTTTACGCCGCGCCTCACTGCCCTCTTCAAGCGTGGCAATCCACGCTTTGTAAGGCTCAAACGAACACACTAAATTTTCTTTCAGGCAGTCGATAACGCCGAGATGGTGGCCAATTGCCAGGCTGTAATAAACCACCTGTTGCGCATCACTCGGTGTGTTGTCGTTTTCATCGACAAACTTACGGCTAAGCTGGCAAAACACCACCGACTCGCTCATTACACGCGCTCCTGCTTCACCAGTGCTTCGAGATTACCGACGATTTCCGTCAGGCGTGGGTCGTTCTCGTGCGCCAGCCATTGCTCAACACTGCCGTTTCCGGCGGTGAGGTTTTCCATGTAGCTGTCAGCAATCTGGCGGCCATAGCGATAACCCGCCAGGCGGCGTGCTTCACGGTCGATACGCACACGCAATGGCTGAACCATATCCGGGTGCAGAATCTGCGCCGGTTGCGCATCCATTTCGCTGGCTTCGCGGGCGTGGATTTTTTGCTCCAGCAGACCCAGCGCCATGGCAAAACCATACAGCGTTGCCGCAGGCGTTGGAGGGCAACCCGGAATATAGACATCCACCGGCACGATTTTGTCGGTACCGCCCCAGACGCAATACAGGTCGTGGAAGATACCGCCGCTGTTACCGCATGCACCGTATGAGATGCAAATTTTTGGGTCCGGTGCTGATTCCCAGGCACGGAGCGCGGGGGAACGCATGGCGCGAGTCACAGCACCGGTAAACAGTAAAATATCTGCATGGCGCGGAGATGGAACAACTTTAATCCCGAAGCGTTCTGCATCGAAAAGTGGCGAAAGGGTGGCGAAAATTTCAATTTCGCAGCCGTTACAACCACCGCAGTCAACGCGATAAACATACGCGGAACGTTTGATTTTTTTCAGCAGCGACGCTTTCATGCTGGCGATGGACTCATCCACCGTCATTGGCACTGGCATGCCTTTATCGTCACGTGGACCGAGTAACATACTCATGAGCGCACCTCTCTAATCTGGCGGCTAAGATCGATTTGGTCGGAAGATACCAGGCTTTGCTGGCGTTTACATTCCGGGCAAGTTTCAAACGCAGTGCGGTGCGCCTCGGCAAATTTGTCACCGTTGTGCTCAAGCAGCGCAATCGCGTAATCAATCTCTTTTTGCACCGCAAATGGCTTGCTGCACTGGCGGCAATTGCACAGATCAAAACGTGCCTGTTGCAGGAAATCGGCTTTGTTCCAGACAGCTAACTCGTACTCCTGAGAAAGCTTGATAGCAGCCGTTGGGCAGACTTCTTCACAGCGAGCACAGAAAATGCAGCGCCCCAGATTGAAGGTCCATGCCAGTTGACCGGCTACCAGATCGGTTTCCACTGTTAATGCGTTGGATGGGCATGCGTTAACGCAGGCCGCACAACCAATGCATTGCTGCGGATTGTGTTCCGGTTTGCCACGGAAGTTTGGGTCCACGGCTATGGGTTGTAGCGGGTAAGACTCAGTGGCCACGCCGCCTTTAATGGCTTTTTTGATGAAGTTAAACATTGTGACTCCGTTTATTTCAGCGGCGAATTAGTGCGTTCAATGCTGTAACGCTCAAGCTCTTTGTACGGCACCACTTTGGTCTTGCGCTTGCGCACATCGACAATCGTCATGCGGTCAGTACATGAGTAGCAAGGATCCAGGCTACCGATGATCAGTGGCGCATCAGAAACGGTGTTGCCACGCAGCATGTAACGCAGAGTCGGCCAGTTGGCATACGTTGCCGCACGGCAACGCCAGCGGTACAGCTTCTGGTTGTCGCCGGTCATCGACCAGTGAATGTCATCGCCGCGTGGAGCTTCAGAGAAGCCAAGTGCGAAACGGTTTGGAATGTAGGTGAAACCGTCTACAGCCAGCGGGCCGCCAGGCAGGTTATCAAGGCCAAAATCAATCATGTTCAGCGCGGTATAAACTTCATTGATACGCACTTTCAAACGGGACAGCACATCGCAGCCTGTTTCGCTGTGAACTTCCATTGGCAGCAAACCGTAACCAACGAACGGGTGATCGGCACGGGTGTCACGGGCGTGACCGCTGGCGCGGACCATTGGACCGACGTTACTGAAATCGCGGGCGATTTGTGGGTCCAGGCGGCCAATGCCGACGGTACGCTGTTCAATGTTTGGCGTGCTCATCAGAATATCGACCAGGTCTTTCACTTCGCGGCGCATCTGCTGTGCGAGCTGGCGAGTCTGGATCATGTCGTCTTTGAGCAGATCGCGACGAATCCCGCCGATCAGGTTCAGGCCGTAAGTCTTACGTGCGCCGGTGAGGATTTCTGCCATTTTCATGGACATCTCACGTACGCGGAAGAACTGCATAAAGCCTGAGTCGAAGCCGACAAAGTGGCAAGCCAGGCCGAGGTTCAGCAGGTGGCTGTGCAGGCGTTCAACTTCCAGCAAAATCGCACGGATCATCTGGGCGCGCTCTGGCACCACGATGCCCATCGCATTCTCAACTGACGTGGTGTACGCGGTGCTGTGGGCGAAACCACAGATGCCACATACGCGGTCAGACAAGAAGGTGACTTCGTTGTAACCCATGCGGGTTTCAGCCAATTTTTCCATACCACGGTGGACGTAGAACAGGCGGTAATCGGCATCAATGATGTTTTCGCCATCAACGAACAGGCGGAAGTGGCCTGGCTCATCGCTGGTTACGTGCAGTGGGCCAATCGGCACCACGTTGTTTTTCTTGCTGCCCAGCTCATTGATGAACTGGTAAGTTTCCTGATCGCTGGTTGGGGCAGGGCGCTGGCGATAATCCATGCTGTCTTTACGCAACGGATACAGGTCATCTGGCCAATCATCTGGCAGCACTAAGCGACGTTCATCCGGCAGGCCAACAGGTTGCAGGCCATACATATCACGCACTTCACGCTCACCCCATACAGCAGCAGGCACACGCGGTGTAACGGATGGGAATTCTGGTTTGTCGGCGTCGACTTCTACGCGCACGGTAATCCAGCATTTAACGCCGCTTTCCATGGAAAGCACGTAATAAACTGCATAGTTGCCGCACAGTTGGCGCTCATCGTTACCGAACAATACGGATAACCAGCCACCTTGTTGGTAGTAAAGCCACTCCACCACTTCTGGCAGCATGTTGAGCTTCACGGTGACAGTGATTTGGTCTTTGGTTTGCCACGCTTCGTCGATCACCGCATGAGGAAACTGCTTATGCAAAGCGGCGAGATAATGTTGGCCAATCTTTTCTTCAGACATTGATAAATTCTCTTAAATCACGCCGCCAGCAAGGAGACGAAGGCTAAAAAGGCAAAGCCAAAACCGGCCCAGGTAACTGTTGAAGCTTCCAGCATCCGCAAACGCGCCATACTGTTTTCAAACAGCGCGATAATCAGCACGCCAAGTACCAGTTTTACTGCCGCCAGAACCAGCGCAATGACGAGGCCGCCCCAGCTAAATTCGCTCATCTGGCCCCATGGCAGGAACACGCCAACGAACATTTGCAGTACGACCAATTGCTTGAGGGAAATCCCCCATTTCAGCACGGCAAAACCCGCACCGCTGTACTCGGTCAGCGGGCCTTCCTGCAACTCTTGCTCGGCTTCTGCGAGGTCGAATGGCAGTTTGCCCATTTCGATAAAGGTGGCGAAGGCACAGGCGGCGAGCGCCAGAATTAGCGTTAAGCTGTGCGCGACAGGCCAGTGGTAAATCGTGGATGCGATATTGCTGATGTGCGTGCTGCCTGCGACTTGTGCGGCAACCCACAGTCCCAGAATCAGGATCGGTTCAACCAGCACGCCAAGCATCGCTTCACGGCTGGCACCGATGCCGGTAAACGGGCTACCGGTATCCAGGCCTGCAATGGCAAAGAAGAAACGCGCGATGGCGAACAGGTAGATAAGGGTTATCAAATCACCCAGTGAAGGCAGTGGTGACCAGAGCGTGACGACTGGCAGCGCAGTAGCAATGGTCAGCATCACACCAACCATCACAAACGGCATCAGACGGAACACCCAGCCGGAGGCGGCTGGTGCCACACTCTGGCGGCTGAACAATTTGAACAGGTCACGATATTCCTGCATCACGCCAGGCCCACGGCGGTTGTGCATACGGGCGCGAGTGACACGGGTAATACCGGACAACAGTGGCGCGACGGCAAATAACACCAGCGCCTGAATCAACGAAAAGAAAATGGTATTCATATCAGGCTCCTTAAGCGCAAACCGCAACCAGCAACACGGCCAGTTCGATCATTGCCAGGCGACGGAACGTACCGGCAAGGCAATCACACTGCCAGCCAGGCACCCATTTCACTGGGTTCAGGGTTTTGCGTAGTTTCAGCAGTGGCGCGAACGCCGCTTTTACTGGCTGAGCAAAACCACCCGCAGTAATGACCATTGCTTGTTCATGGTCGTAACCGCAGACCCAGGCCGTGCCGCGTGTGCGGTTTGGCAGACGGTCGCCACGGAAAATCACCATCAAAATGAATGGCAGCAGTGGGCTGGCAATCAGCAGCAGGGTGATCATCGGTTGTGAAACGGTGGTGTTAGCCGTTTGCAGCGGCAATGGAATCGCGTTCTGCAACAGAGGAATCAGCCAAGGAGCAGCAACACCGGCAATCACACAACATGCGGCAAGGGCCGCCACACTCAGGTTCATCAGGAACGGCGCAGAGGTAGCATTTTCAGCTTCTGGTGTGCGCGGTGCACCCAGGAAGGTGACGCCATAAACCTTCGCCATACACATCACAGCCAGTGCGCCAGTAATCGCCAGACCTACAGCCAACAATGGGCCTAAGAAGCGAGCGACAAACAGCGGCAAAGTGCCAAGGTGGA
This sequence comes from Buttiauxella cochleicola, assembly GCF_021283185.1. Lineage (NCBI taxonomy): Bacteria > Pseudomonadati > Pseudomonadota > Gammaproteobacteria > Enterobacterales > Enterobacteriaceae > Buttiauxella > Buttiauxella cochleicola. The sequence continues at coordinate 189,036 of NZ_JAJSOS010000007.1, read as the reverse complement.
AGAAGGACTGGTAAATGACCCATTCGCCAGCAAAACCGTTGAGCGGAGGCAGTGCTGCCATTGCCATTAAACCCACCAGCATAGCAATGGAAATCAGCGGCATACGCTTGCCAATACCACCGAGTTTTTCGATGTCGCGATGACCAGTACGGAACCAAACCGCGCCTGCGCCAAGGAACAACGTAGTTTTGAATACGCTATGGTTGAACAGGTGATACAGGCCACCAATCATGCCGAGTGCAACCAGCGTGGATTCATTCAGCGCAAGGCCCATCATGCCGCAGCCCAGACCGAGCAGAATAATGCCGATATTCTCAAGAGAGTGGTAAGCCAGCAGGCGGTTGATATTGTGTTCCATCAGCGCATACAGACCGCCAATAAACGCAGTAATCATCCCCAGAATGACCACCAGAATGCCCCACCACAGCGGCATAACATTGCTGATCAGTGAGAAACTCATAATGCCGTACAGGCCAATTTTCAGCACGACAGCTGAAAACAGCGCCGCTGCTGGAGCAGAAGCGTTGGCATGTGCCTGAGGTACCCAACCGTGCAGCGGAATAATCCCCGCCATCAAACCAAAACCAACCAGACCCAGCAGCCAGACAACAGAGCTAATCGGCGCGCCGTTGGTCATCAGGTGCAATTCGGCATAACTCAGCGTGCCGTACTGTTTCCACAGTAACCAGCACGCAACCGCCAGCAGCACGGTGCCAAGACGGCCCAGCGCAAACCACAACTGCCCGGATTTCTGGCAGCCAGTCAGGAAGTAGCCGCTCAGTGCGACGATTTCTGCCAGCACAACTAACATGCCGATATTATCGGCCACCAGTGCTGCTACGGCTGCGGCCATCACCAGGTTCACCAGCAAGCCATTGGCTTTTACGGCGTGATGACGATGCCAGTCGATATTGAACAGTGAGATAAACAGACCGGGCAGACCCAGCGTTACCAGCCAGATGCCGTTAAAGGCGTTGAGCTGTAGATGCAACTGCCAAACTTGCGCCATACCGGTAAACCCGGTTAACGCATCGAAACCGGCAATCAGTACCAATACGGAACTAATTGCACCACCCAGGCCAGCAATAACGCCGCTCAGCGGTTTATTAAATGCCGTGATACCGGCCAGAATCGCACTTAGCAGAAAGCCCATCAGCGCCCAATGAATCAGGACAAAAGCACTCATTTTTTCACCTCAGGCTGGGTAAACAGGGTGAGATCGCCAAGGGTCGCACCCAAAGTCAGTTCACGTTTGAGCTTGCTGGATTTGGCAATGTCATTGTTATCCACCACGCGCAGCGCTTTTGTTGGGCAGGTGCGTACGCACGCTGGACCATCTTCATCGAAACTGCACATATCGCATTTCACAGCGATGGCACGAACACCTGGCACCCAGTCGATAAGCGAACTGACGCGAGCAGGAGCCGGAGGCGCAGGTGGCGCTTTCGGGCTGTTAGCGTTTGCCGGGATATGGATGGGACGGCTGCCCGAGAATTCAATAGAGCCGAATGGGCAGGCGATAGCGCATAGTTTGCAGCTTACGCACAGGCTTTCATTGAGCTGTACCGCACCATCGACGCGGGTGATGGCATTAGCTGGGCAGACGCCAGCGCAAGGCGCGTCTTCGCAGTGATGGCACATTTGCGGCGCGGAATCATTCGCGTCACGCATCACTTTCAGGCGAGGCATGGATTGCAGGCCATGCAGACGGTGCGTTTCAGAGCAAGCCGCCTCACAGGTGTGGCAACCCATGCAAAGTTTGGAGTCGGCGATAATAAAGCGATTCACCTAAGTATCCTTAGAGCACATCATCATTTTTGACGAAACTGTGCCGACGGCTGTCGTTTCGACAGTTTTCGACACCCAACATGGCTATCAGGCCTGAGCGCTTTGTTGCAGCTGCCCCATCGATACCGGAGTATCGGTGTGAACGGCGCTGTACAAGCTTTCGTATACCGGATGAATTTTTTCGAGGTAATGCTCGAGAACACTTTCACGGTTACGGTTACTGATGCTGTTGTCTACGCGGCCTTCGTCATCAAGGATTGCTTTAGCAATCAACACTCTATCTTCACCGTTACGCTTCTCAACGTAGTACTCGATGGTGTGGCTATTGAAGCCTTCGGCGAGGCGCACGTGAATGACGAAATGGTCAAATAAGAAGAAGCGCAGGGAATCATCAGGATTGCACCCTACGGCGTGATGTAGTTTCGCTTTAGAAAGGGTGATGCCCTGAATCAAGCTATTGCAGTAATGTTGCCATTGCGTGAGCAAGCGCTGGTGCTTGTCGGCAATGTATTCGGCTTTTTCGCTCAGTTCCCAAATGTTCATTATTAAATCACTCTGTTTTTGCTGTTGCGTCTACAGAGCACGTTTCGTGCCAATGTTGTATTTTGCTGAAATTATTGGGTTTTGTATTAATAGGATACAAATAGGCACAGGGATGACATGTCATTTCGTCATGTTTGACGGGGGAATGTCAGCATTGTTTATGCTGAGTAAGGTGGTGTTCCGTTCACCCGACAGTTCTCCGATCTTACATATATCTGCGAACGGTGAACGTGCCAGGTGGCTCACGCCAGCCCCCTGGCAACCCCGGCGCCCGGTGATTAAATTGCCGCTGCGCGGTAAACCCCAGCTTATCCCCAACGTTCAGGGTCGTTCGCGACTCGCTCCCGGCGATCGCTCTCTTTCACGGCGGACGGCAGCTCAACCCTGACTTATGGGTAACGCTGGGGCAATTTATACCGGGAACAAGGTCAAAACCGGCTCCGTGCTATCTTTAGCTTTTGACGTTGACCTTTGAGTCCGGCTTAAATCGCCTTCGTATTGACTAAAAGGAGCGGGTCTCGCCGTCGGGAACGGCGAGAGGTTGTGATCGCCGGGAGCGCATCACAACCGACCCAGAGACTGAAAGGAAAAACGAAGGTTTACCGCGAAGCGGCGATTTAGATGCCGGGAGCCGGGATTATCAAGGGTGCTGCGGTAGCACCCTTGATTCGTTCACCGTTTCGGTAAGTTCAGGGATCGGTAAACTTTCAGTGAACGGAATAAATTCGGTCTGTCAGAGAAATGGATATAAACCCTGGCATCATCCTTGCATTACCTCCAGCAGACATCCCCGGAGGCAATATGCACGAAATCACCCTCTGCCAACGCGCACTGGAACTCATCGAAGCTCAAGCCCGCCAACACGGCGCCACCCGCGTTACTGGTGTTTGGCTTGAAGTAGGCGCTTTCTCATGCGTTGAGCAAAGCGCGCTGGAGTTCTGTTTCGAATTAGTGTGCCGCGACACATTAGCCGAAGGCTGCCAGCTTCATATTCATCAACAAGAAGCGGAATGCTGGTGTTACGACTGCCAGCAACACATCACCTTGTTAACCCAGCTGGTACGGCGCTGCCCGTTGTGCGAAGGCAGTAATTTACGCGTAGTGGCAGACGATGGCGTGCAGATTAAGCGTCTGGAAGTGGAGGAGACGAATCATGTGTAGTACTTGTGGTTGCGCTGAAGGCAACTTGTATATAGAAGGCGACGAGCGCAATCCGCACTCTGGTTTCCGTAGTGCACCTTTCGCGCCAGCATCACGCGCTTTAACGCCAATCACCGGCGTTAAATTTGCCCCAACGGCAGATGAGCAGGGCGATCTGCATTATGGCCACGGTGCCGCAGGCACCCATGCGCCGGGCATGACTCAGCGCCGTATGCTGGAAATCGAACTCAACGTGCTGGATAAAAACAACCAGCTCGCTGTTTATAACCGTGAGCAGTTTGCGAAACAGCAACAGCTGGTGCTTAACCTGGTTTCAAGCCCGGGTTCCGGTAAAACCACATTGCTTACTGAAAGCTTAAAACGCCTGCACGGTAATGTGCCTTGTGCCGTAATTGAAGGCGATCAGCAAACCGTGAACGATGCCGAACGCATTCGTGCTACTGGTACGCCAGCCATTCAGGTGAATACCGGTAAAGGCTGCCATCTCGATGCGCAGATGATTCGTGATGCCATGCAGCGTTTGCCGCTTGAGCGTAACGGGATTCTATTTATCGAAAACGTTGGCAACCTGGTGTGCCCGGCGAGTTTTGATCTTGGCGAACGCCACAAAGTAGCGGTGCTTTCGGTGACCGAAGGCGAAGACAAACCGCTTAAGTATCCGCATATGTTTGCCGCTTCTTCCTTAATGCTGCTCAACAAAATCGACCTGCTGCCTTATTTGCAGTTCGATGTTGATAAGTGTCTCGACTACGCCCGCCAGGTGAATCCGAATATTGAAATCTTGTTGGTTTCTGCGACCAGTGGCGAAGGTATGGATGAGTGGCTCAACTGGCTGGAGACGCAACGATGTGCATAGGCATTCCGGGTCAGATTGTTGAAAAACTGCCAGACGGCAGCGCTAAAGTAGATGTGTGTGGTATCAAACGCGATGTAAACCTGATGCTGGTGGGCGATGCGCAAATTGGCCAATGGGTGCTGGTTCATGTTGGTTTTGCAATGGCGATTATTGATGAAGCAGAAGCTCGCGACACCTTAGATGCCCTGCAAAACATGTTTGAAGTGGAACCCGATGTTGGTGGTCTGCTGTTTGGGGAAGAACGCGGATGATGCACTTCGTTGACGAATACCGTGCGCCGGAAAAAGTCATGCAGCTTATTGATGTACTCCGTGAACGCGCCCCAAAACTGACTTACACGGCAGAACGTCCTCTGCGCATTATGGAAGTCTGTGGCGGCCATACTCACGCTATCTTTAAGTTTGGCCTCGACCAGTTGCTGCCGGAAAACATCGAATTTATCCACGGACCGGGTTGCCCGGTGTGCGTGTTACCGATGGGGCGCATTGATGCGTGCATTGAAATCGCCAGCCATCCGGAAGTGATTTTTTGTACCTTTGGCGACGCCATGCGTGTGCCGGGTAAAAACGGTTCGCTGATGCAGGCGAAAGCACGTGGCGCAGATGTGCGCGTGGTTTACTCGCCAATGGACGCTCTGGCTATTGCGAGCCAGAACCCGGATCGCAAAGTGGTATTTTTCGGCCTCGGTTTTGAAACAACGATGCCGACCACTGCTATTACGCTCAAACAAGCGAAAGCGCAGGGCATCAATAATTTCTACTTTTTCTGCCAGCACATTACGCTTATTCCCACGCTGCGTAGTTTGTTGGAGCAGCCGGATAACGGCATTGATGCTTTCCTGGCGCCCGGCCACGTCAGCATGGTGATTGGCACTGAAGCCTATGACTTTATTGCCACCGAGCATCAGCGCCCGCTAGTGGTTGCTGGATTTGAACCACTGGATTTGCTGCAAGGCGTGGTGATGCTGGTTGAGCAAAAAATCCATCAAAACAGCAAGGTGGAGAACCAATACAAACGTGTGGTGCCGGATGCCGGTAATAGCCTTGCGCAGGAAGCTATCGCAGACGTCTTTACCGTACGTGGTGATGCCGAATGGCGTGGGCTTGGCACTATAAGCGATTCCGGCGTTCAACTGACTGACGAGTATCGTCAGTTTGATGCGGAAGATCATTTCAAACCCGCACCGCAGCAAGTTTACGACGACCCGCTTGCCCGTTGTGGCGATGTGCTCACCGGGCGCTGTAAACCGCATCAATGTCCGATGTTTGGTAAAACCTGTAATCCACAAAATGCCTTTGGCGCACTGATGGTGTCATCTGAAGGGGCATGTGCTGCCTGGTATCAATATCGCAGCCAGGAGAGTGAAGCATGAAAACTATTGAATTGGCCCACGGCAGTGGCGGCCAGGCAATGCAAAAATTGGTAGCTGACTTGTTTATGCAGGCGTTTGATAATCCCTGGCTTGCAGAGCAAGAAGATCAGGCGCGTTTACCGCTGGCTGAACTCACTGCGAGTGGAGATCGCCTGGCATTTTCAACCGACAGCTATGTTATCGACCCGCTGTTTTTCCCCGGTGGTGATATCGGCAAGTTAGCCATTTGCGGGACGGCGAACGACGTAGCAGTGAGCGGTGCAACCCCACGCTGGTTATCCTGCGGGTTTATCCTTGAAGAAGGCTTGCCGCTTGAAACGCTCGAACGTGTGGTCACCAGCATGGCTGCAACCGCAAAAGCGGCCGGTATCGCGGTGGTTACTGGTGATACCAAAGTTGTACAGCGTGGAGCGGCAGATAAGCTGTTTATCAATACGGCTGGGATTGGCGCAATTCCCGTAGGTTTGAACTGGGGCACGCAACAGATCGGCGTGGGTGATGTGCTGATCGTCAGTGGAACTCTGGGTGACCACGGAGCGACTATCCTAAATCTGCGAGAATCGCTGGGTCTGGAAGGTGCGCTGATCAGTGACTGTGCGGTGCTGGCACCTCTAATCGCGCCACTGTTGAATATTCCCGGCGTTAAAGCGTTGCGTGACGCGACGCGCGGTGGCGTGAATGCTGTATTGCATGAGTTTGCAGCGTCGTGTGGTTGTGGAATGGAAGTGGCTGAAAGTCAGCTGCCATTGAACCCGGCGGTGCGTGGTGTTTGTGAGTTGCTTGGCCTCGATGCGCTTAATTTTGCCAACGAAGGTAAACTGGTTATCGCAGTAGAGCGTGAAGCTGCTGACGCGGTACTGACGGCACTGCGTGCTCATCCTTTAGGTCAGGATGCGGCAATTATTGGTGATGTTGTTGAACGTAAAGGTGTACGTGTTGCCGGGCTATATGGTGTAAAACGGACATTAGACTTGCCGCATTCAGAGCCGCTGCCACGCATTTGTTGACCTAAGCCAAGTGCGCTGTGTGCCGCCCTGGCTACACTAAAGCGTCGAGCGCTATTTGTATGATCAATATATTCCCTACCCGGTAACTCACCGGGTCTCTTTTTTGGATAAGCAAAATGCCATACACACCGATGAGCGATCTCGGGCAGCAGGGCCTATTTGATATTACGCGTACCCTGTTGCAGCAACCTGATCTCCCGGCACTTGCCAATTGCCTGACCCAACTGGCAAAGCAAGGTGCGCTGGCGAACAGAGTGAATATTCTGCTTTATCATCCGCTACATCAGCGTGTGGCCTTCTATGGCATGGACAAACACGGCAAAGAACTGCATTACGAAGATGAAATGGTGCTGGCCAATGGGCCGGTGCGGCGTGTGCTTTCGCGCCCGGAGGCGTTGATTTGTACTCAGGAAGAGTTCAATGACACCTGGCCACAGGTGATGAACCTTGAACTGTACGCCCCCTTTGGTCGTTACTGTCTGTTGCCGCTGGCCGCAGAAGGGAAAATCTTTGGCGGCTGCGAATTTATTCGCGACAACGATATTGCCTGGACAGATAAAGAACTCAACCGCATGCATACCCTGGCCCATGTTGTGGCTCTGGCTGCGGAACAAATCCAAAACCGTATCGACTCAAACCTTGGTTACCAACAACTGTGCCGCGAACGTGACGATTTCCGTATCCTGGTGGCAGTGACAAACGCGGTACTTTCTAAGCTCGATCTTGATGAACTGATAAGCGAGATCGCCAACGAGATTCACCACTATTTCTCGATAGACTCGATAAGTATTGTGCTGCGCGGAAACCGCAAAGATCGGCTTACTGTCTATTCCACCCATTTCGTGAAAGAGCAGTCGCCGATCCACGATCAGAGTGATGTCGCTTTAGGGGGGACACTTTCTGAACGGGTATTCAAAAGCGGTGAAATGCTGCTATTGAATTTGCATCACGGTGACCAGCTCGCGCCATATGAGCGCATGTTGTTTGAAATGTGGGGCAATCAAATTCAGACGCTTTGCCTGCTGCCTCTCACCTTTGGCAATAACATTGTGGGTGTGCTGAAGCTGGCGCAATGTGAAGCGGGCATCTTTACTCCGCAAAACCTCAAGCTGATGCGCCAGATTGCCGAACGTATTGCTATTGCAGTAGATAACGCGCTGGCATATCAGGAAATCAATCGCCTGAAAGAAAACCTGGTCGACGAGAACCTCTATCTCACCGAGCAAATCAATAATGTCGCCAGTGATTTTGGTGAGATTATTGGCCGCAGCGACGTGATGTCGAATGTGCTTAAACAAGTCGAGATGGTAGCGAAAAGCGACAGTACCGTGTTGATTCTAGGAGAAACAGGTACGGGTAAAGAGCTGATTGCTCGAGCAATTCACAATCTAAGCGAACGCAACAGCCGTCGTATGGTGAAAATTAACTGCGCGGCGATGCCTGCCGGGTTGCTGGAAAGCGACTTGTTTGGTCATGAGCGCGGCGCATTTACCGGTGCAAACACTCAGCGTATCGGGCGTTTTGAACTGGCAGATAAAAGCTCGCTGTTCCTTGATGAAGTTGGCGATATGCCGCTGGAGTTACAGCCTAAGCTTCTGCGCGTGCTACAGGAACAGGAATTTGAACGCCTCGGCAGCAACAAAGTTCAGCAGGTCGATGTACGCCTGATTGCCGCCACCAATCGCAATCTGAAAGAGATGGTGAGTGAGCGTGAATTCCGAAGCGATCTCTATTATCGCCTGAATGTGTTCCCGATTATGTTGCCACCACTACGTGAGCGACCGGAAGATATTCCGCTGTTGGTGAAATCTTTCACCTTCAAAATCGCCCATCGCATGAACCGTAATATTGACAGTATTCCGGCCGAAACCTTACGCGCGCTCAGCCGTATGGACTGGCCGGGGAATGTACGTGAACTGGAAAATGTGATTGAACGTGCGGTGCTATTAACTCGTGGCAATGTGCTGCATCTTTCTTTGCCTGAGATGGAATATCGTCAACCTGAAGAAAAACCGACGCAGATGGTGGCAAGTGAAGAGTTTCGTGAAGGTGAAGATGAAGCGCAGCGAATTTTGCGTGTGCTGAAAGAAACCAACGGTGTAGTTGCTGGCCCACGTGGTGCGGCACAGCGATTGGGATTAAAACGCACGACGTTGCTTTCACGTATGAAACGTTTGGGGATTGATAAAGAGGGGGTTTAAACTCTTTCTATAGCCCTACACTTTTAAGCAGGTAATTAACGTCCATGGCACTGATCCCAAAAAACTATACGCGGCTGGAAAGCGGCTATCGTGAGAAAGCGTTAAAAATTTATCCGTGGGTATGCGGGCGTTGTTCGCGTGAGTTTGTGTATTCAAACTTGCGCGAGCTGACGGTTCACCATATCGATCATGATCACACCAATAACCCGGAAGATGGCAGTAACTGGGAACTTCTGTGCCTGTATTGCCACGATCATGAGCACTCAAAGTACACCGAAGCTGACCAATACGGCACAACCGTAGTCGCGGGCGAAGATGCACAGAAAGACGTGGGTGAAGCGACCTACAATCCGTTTGCAGATTTAAAGTCGATGCTCAATAAGAAGAAGTAGTTATCAGGTGGGCAAACTTTACTGTGGCCCACCTTTTATATTTTTAACTCTCTGATTCTTCATCATCTACTATTTCTGCCAAAATCGTTGTCAGTCCCTCAGGGAATATCACTTCGCCAGTCTCTAGCAACTCTGATTGCGTCCACCATTTCTGCTGACTTATCACCCGTTTTTCGTTTTCACTCCAACCCGCCTGCGAAAGTTCACTTTCAGAAGCATTGATGACATAAAAGCGCTCGTCAGCCTGTACGGTTTCACCACTCGGTAGTTGCATCATGAATGTGCGTTGTGCGACAGATGGCCCGCACTCAAGCCTTACGAGTCCAGTTTCTTCGTGTAGCTCGCGAATGGCTGCTTGTTCAAATGATTCACCGGGTTCAAGGCCGCCTCCGGGCGTTGCCCAATAAACCTTTCCTTCCAGTGCATCATCACGATGAGAAAAGCGAAATAACAGCACCGCGCCGCTATTGTTGATGATGAGCAAGCGAGAAGAAGGGCGAGTACGAATCTTCATTTTTTTGTCCCGGAACTCCAGATCACGGCTAGAGATTTAAAGTTTTCCATTATAATTAAGATATATTGACGAGCATGAAGAAAAAAACACAAGAAAAAGCTGCGTTAATTATTTGATGGTTTTAAAAAATTAATATATGGGTAGTTTTGGAAAACAATGAGCAATAAAGAGATTGTTTTTAACGTGTTGTTTTATTTGAAAAATATAAAATAACAAGAAAAATAGTAACGTAGCTAAACATATTTCAGGCTAATGCCTTTCAGGAATTATGATTTTGACCTGAAAATTTAGACGTAATATAATGGCGCTACTTTCGTATTTATCCTATGTTAATAAAATGTGTGGCTATCGTACCAGTCCTACACATCTAATGAATTTCTCTAATACTTTGTGGAAATTTCTACATTCTCCATAGGGGCAACTTTGCTAAAAAGAAATAAGGTCTTGCCATGAGTATCGAAGTTATCATTATGTTCTTAACAGCGATGACCGCCCTCCTTATCGCTCGTAAGCTCGCCTTGAAGTGTGGTCTGGTTGACAAGCCCGGTGGGCGTAAGCAACACAAAGGAGAAATTCCATTAGTCGGTGGGATATCTTTCTACTGTGCCATAGTGATTTTTTTCCTCTTTTGGCCTGAAGTTCTACCACACACAGAAACACATTTTATTCCCTACTTAGTGAGCATCTCGCTACTGCTGCTTGTCGGTATTGCCGATGATCGTTTTGACTTGCCGGTGATACCACGCGTGTTTATCCAGGCATTGTCCGCAGTTGTGATTATGGTTGATGGTCTATACCTTCAGACATTTGGCCATGTGTTGGGTGGGTACGAACTCGTACTCGGTCCAGTCGGTTATCTGGTGACGCTTTTTGCAACCTGGGCTGCAATCAATGCTTTTAATATGGTTGATGGCGTAGATGGCCTACTCGGCTCCGTTGCGAGTGCAACCTTTGCAGCTTTGATGGTGGTCTTCCTACTGGCGGGTGCTCATTTGCGCGCCATGTGGTGTTTCTTGATGATTGTTGCCTTAATCCCTTATTTAATGCTCAACATGGGGTTAATCGGGAATAAACGCTTCAAAGTATTTATGGGTGATGCTGGAAGTATGGTGATTGGTTTTACGATGCTCTGGCTGGTGATACTAGGAAGCCAGGGTGGCGAAGCTGTGATGGCTCCCGTTACGGCTCTGTGGGTAATAGCTCTGCCACTGATGGATATGGTGACTATCATGGTACGTCGCATTCGCCGTGGACATAGCCCTTTCCATCCTGACCGCGATCATTTACATCATATTTTAATGCGTAGTGGCTTAACGGCTCGCCAGACTGTGCTAGTCATGACTCTACTCACGGCAATATTTGCTGGTTTCGGGATTGTGCTTTCCAAAATTGGTGTTGCGGAGTGGTTCTCTCTGGTTGTGTTCCTCGGCTTATTTACCGGTTATTTGGTGGTAAATAATAAGCTCCAAAAACGTAATCCAGATTTGAGAGCAAAAATTGGCCGGCAGTATAACGCCGCTGCTAGTGCCGATGTACCAACAGGTAACTGATAATCCCCATTGAGTCCAGGAACAAAACCCAGTCATTCTGGGTTTTGTTCTTTTAGACTGGAGGATGATATCCATCAGCATTGGTGTAATGCCTGGAAAGGTGGATAACACAGCCGAGAGCTATGTCATAAAGTTAGTGATCGATATAGAGATAATGCGTCCAGCTCGTCATGCGCAGCAGGATTTTGCGCAGAATCGACAAGTGCTCAACGTGGTCGGTGTACACCGCCGCCTGGGCGGTTGTGCCTTTCGGTAGCGCTTTAATCTCAGGGTTAGGGTCTAAGGAAATGTCAGCGTAAATACCATCCAGACCCGGATTTTGACTCAATCCCTGCAAGAATCCCTGAGCCTGGAAGCTACTGTTGGCAACCACCGGCAAAATCTGCTTCACCGTGCCTGGAAAAACTTTGCCAGGAATTCCGTTAAACACCACTTCGGCTTTGTCGCCTGCGTGTAAACGCAGTGCTGAATTCTGGCGGAATGCCGCATAAATATCGGTTTTTTGCAGTGGCACAAATACCATTGCCGGGCGCAGCGGCAGCGGGCGCAAGAACATGCCCGGTTTGAGTAAAACCTGCGTGACGTAACCCGCGTCTGGAGCGCGAACGGTGGTTCTGTCGAGGTTATATTGCGCCTCTTTCAGGCTGGATTTGAGCTTATATACCGTAGCGTTTTCGCCCCCGATCAGAGCGGCCAACTGTGCTTTGGTTTGGTCGCGTTTCGATTGTGCTGAACGCCATTGCGCCTGAGTCGCAAGATAGTTTTCTTGCGCCGTCACCACTTCCTGATCGGTAAACGGGCTTTTCATGCGGTCGCGGCTGCCTTCGCGGTAGCGGTTGGCATCTTTTAACGCCAGGTCACGATTAGCTTTGTACTGTTCGATATCGGCGTTTTGCGCGGCAAGTCGGGCCTTGAGCACTTCAACATTTTGCTGTGCGGTTTCAATTTCGCCTTTAATCACATCGACTTTTGACTGGTAAGGCGTGGGGTCGATTCTGAAAAGAAAATCACCTTTTTTCAGCATCTTATTGGTATTAGGGGTGACTGCAATGACCGTACCCTGGACTTCAGGAATAATCGGCACCGTCACGGTTAGCATCTGCGCGCGTTCAGTGTACGGATGGTTGTAATTCATCGTCAGGACTAAACCACTCAGCAGAATAACCCCACCTAATATTGCGGTTGGCACTGACCATTTATTCAGGGGTATTTTGAATAGTTTGAATATACAAATACAAATGGCTGCGTAAATAAGGATCAGTAATAATTCCACGATATTTCCTGGTCATTTAATTAGTCTGAATGGGGCAAGTCTTTCGGGCTATTGGCACTCTGAGCGGCGAGTTTTTTTTCAAGCAAAGCGAGGCGGGTTTGCAGTTGTACCATGGTGTCATTTTCTTTGGCGCGAAAGCCCCAGCCACGGTCTTCACGGTACAACATTGCCCAAATCCAGATAAAAGGCCATAACACATGCAGCGTTAAGAGGCTGACCCATCCGGCAGCGTGAATAGCGTCTTGATGAGGATGGTTGCGCTCAACGGCGATTTCGTAGGGGATATCGTGAATGACAATTATTCCGTAAAATACGACTAGAGCGGCAAAGCATAATAAGCCCAGTGCGAAATAATCTAAGAACATAAGAGTAATTTCCGGTGAGATGGGAACCGGAAAAGGTAGAGGGGAGACGTTAATTTGGCGAGTGGATATTTAATTAAATTTAAATTTAAATGATGTATGTTATTATTTCAACTAAGTATAAATTGTTTCTGGATATTCAATTGTTACATTTGCGATGATGCCCTGGTAAAGCATCTTGCTCAATACAGCTTTTATTTAATTTTAAACTTCTGGCATGATGCCTATAATCATAACGAACTCATTCACCGAGGAAAAATTATGCCGTTATCTGCACCCGTCAGACCGGATGAATCCATTGGGCGTTTGCTTGAAGCATTGAAGCCTTTCAGCACAGAAATGAAAGTCGTGCCTCGTAAAAGATTGCATTGGGAATATAAAGGCGAAGCGCAGCTCTATCTGTTTATCCAGGGTGAGTTGTCGGTGTTGCGCGCCACCGATGGGCTGGTGATTGCCGGTGCATACGATCCGCATTTGTTTGGTCTGGCTGAATCACTGCAAACCCTGCGCTGCCATATTCTGCGCGTCGATACTGATTCAACGATATTGCGCGTCAGTGCTAAAAAAGCTATGGAAATATTCGACCAACAAAATCTGTGGCGTGACGTATCTATTACATTAGCTTACTTTAATAGTTATCTCTTTTATCGAGATGATTTGGTGGTTCAGCAGCGTACCTATTCAGTTATTTGCAACCATCTTCAGGAAATCATCCAGTTGCCATTGGAGACGAGAATGCGTGTTTCAGTTCTTGAATATATACAAGAAAGAACACATTTATCACGCAGCAGTGTTCTTAATGTCCTGTTTGCTTTAAAGGCAACGAATCATCTCGAGCTTAAAAGAGGCGGTTATTTATTACAGATGAATGAATTACCAGATAAAATTTGACGCAAGCAAGAATACTTAAAATGTGATTCTAGCATTTTATGTCAATTACCAGACGCCATTGTGTGATGGTGCCTGGTAATTGATCTTATTGATAAGAAAAAATTTAAAAATAAACTTATTATAATTTCAAATCTGTGAACTCTCCCTCTATTATCCGTGTCGACAAACTTATGGCTTTTTAATTCTGGGTCGTTTGCTCAGAAACGGGATATGTTAGGGAATATATGAAAAAGACTCTTGTAGCTTTAATCGTGCTGAACGCTTGCGCAGTTTCTAACGTATTTGCTGCGGCAGACGCGAATACCTGGTACGGCGGCGCTAAAATGGGCTGGTCGCACTATTTTGATGCCAGCGGCAACAAAGATTTCAACGATAACGTGAGCAACGCAACTGACTTCGATTTCGATAAAGACAACGTCAGCGGCGGCGTATTTGCAGGTTATCAAGTTCTTCCATGGTTAGCGGTTGAAGGTGGATACGACTACCTGGGCAACATGGGTATCAACGGTAATAACGGTGTTGCTGGCGGAAAAATGGAAAGCCAGGGCCTGCAACTTTCTCTGAAAGCGAGCTACGGCTTGACTGATAACTGGGATATTTATGGCCGTGCTGGTGCGATGGGTTACCGCGCAGAAGTTAACAACGCAGGTCATAGCAATTTTGAAACTGGCGTGCGCCCGTTGGCCGCAGTCGGTACCGAATATGCCTTCACCAAAAACTGGGCTGGTCGTCTGGAATACCAATGGGTGAGCAACGTCGGAAACTCCAACCAGATTGGTCTCAGCAGCGATGTAAGCTCTGTATCAGCCGGTGTTGTTTATCGCTTCGGCCAGCATGATGACGCAGTAATTGCACCGGTTGTGGAACCTGCGCCAGCGGCTCCTGAGGTGAAAAAATTCAATCTGAAATCTGACGTGCTGTTCGGCTTTAACTCCGCTGAGCTGACTTCAGAAGGCCATGCGGCAATCCAGCAGCTGTATAACAGCCCGGATATGCAAGCTGCGAAAAACAGCTCAACAACAGTTGTTGGCTACAGCGATCGCCTGGGTTCAGAGCAATACAATCAGCAGCTTTCTGCTCAGCGTGCACAAGCGGTTGTTGATGCATTAATAGCGCAAGGTTTGCCTGCTCAAAATGTGCGTGCCGAAGGCCGTGGTGAAAGTGATTCCGTGACCGGCAACACCTGTGCAGACGGTATGCCTAAGTCACAACTGATTGATTGCCTGGCTCCAGACCGCCGTGTTGTGGTTGAGATTGCAGGTGAACAGTAAGCATTCACCCCTGAGAACGTGAATTCATCCCGAAAGTGCAGAAAGAAGTTACCTTGATTATTCCGTGCCACACCCTGGAAGCATGTAAGCGCATTTTTCCTGTG
Organism: Buttiauxella cochleicola; assembly: GCF_021283185.1. NCBI lineage: Bacteria > Pseudomonadati > Pseudomonadota > Gammaproteobacteria > Enterobacterales > Enterobacteriaceae > Buttiauxella > Buttiauxella cochleicola. The sequence goes on along the minus strand of NZ_JAJSOS010000007.1, from coordinate 173,751 downwards.
TGGCACGAAGTATGAGAGGTATATAAGAAATATTTCATTAATCGTCCGTTGCCCGACAAATTCGTCGGGCTTTTTTTATTTCTGTTTTGCCAGCCAAACCGCGCCGAGCATACCCGCCTTATTCCCCAGCTTGCAGGGGCGAATCGGCACTTGTAGCACATCCCAGAACTTAAACCCTTCCAGGTGACGTTCCAGCATCGGGTAGAGCATAGGCTGAGTACTGACGCCGCCGCCCAGCAAAATCGCTTGAGGATCAAATAGTGACACAACGCTATAAATCCCACGCGCCAGGTATTTCACCCAGTTGTCGATAACACCCTGAATATGCAGATCTGTTTCAGCACGGGCAAAAATATCCTGACCGCGAATTTTCTCATCTGCCGGGATATTCATCTCGCGACGGCATGCATCCATCAACCCTTTGGCTGACGCTAACTGATGCATATCCTCACCATATTTTCCTACCGGCAATACGCCAAACTCACCGGCCCTGAAGTGCGAACCGCGCATAAGTTCTCGGTTTACGATAATGCCACCGCCAATGCCGGTACCAATCGTCACGCAGACCAGCGAATCATATTCATTGCCCGCACCCAACCACATCTCACCGAGGGCTGCACAGTTAGCATCATTTTCAACGGTAATGGGCAGGTCTGTCAGTTCGCCAAAAATCTCCAGCAAATTGCAGCCGTCAAGAAACTCAAGCGCCCCCGCTTTGGGGACATTGCCGGTATGAGGGTTGATATAACCGGGAAAACTGATGGCAATCCCGGCAATTTCATTATGCTGCCGATAGCCCGCCACCACACTTTGCCAGGCATCCAGAAACTGCTGGCGGTCATAGTGAGTGTCATACTCTTCAGCGATCAGCACCTCCCCCTCTTCAGTGAATAAACCATGCTTAACGTGGGTGCCGCCCACATCGAAACTAATAAACAGGCGCATGAGCAATCCTTGTAGCGAAACGGGAAAAGGTAAACTTTAAGTATGTATCAAAACCAATAACCTGCAGGCTGATTACTCTTAATCAACGAAAAACCAATCCGTGACCTGTGTCGTAAAGCGCTCAAACATTGGCGAAGAATTCACCGCTGGCGACTACGCTTGAGAGTGCAAACGACAAGGAGATTCACATGACAAATAATCCTCCCGATACCCGAATTATCCCGGGCGAGTATGGTTTCCCGCTCAAGCTTAAACCTCGTTACGACAACTTCATTGGCGGCCAGTGGGTAGCTCCTGTCGAGGGAAAATACTACGAAAACCTTACCCCAGTTACTGGGCAACCACTATGCGAGATAGCCAGCTCCAGCAAAGGCGATATTGATTTAGCGTTAGATGCAGCGCATGAGGCAAAAGCAGGCTGGGGCGGTATGTCAGTTCAGGAACGTGCCAATATTCTGCTAAAAATTGCCGATCGCATGGAGCAGAATATTGAGCTGCTGGCGGCGGCTGAGACCTGGGATAACGGCAAACCAATCCGTGAAACCAGCGGTGCCGACGTGCCTTTGGCTATCGACCATTTCCGCTATTTTGCGTCCTGTATTCGCGCTCAGGAAGGCGGGATCAGTGAAGTGGACGGCGATACGGTGGCGTATCACTTCCATGAACCGCTCGGTGTAGTAGCACAAATTATTCCGTGGAACTTCCCACTGCTGATGGCGAGCTGGAAAATGGCTCCGGCACTGGCTGCGGGCAACTGCATCGTGCTCAAACCTGCACGTTTAACGCCGCTGTCGGTTCTGCTGCTGATGGAGTTGGTGGGCGATTTGCTACCGCCGGGTGTCATCAACGTAGTGAACGGTGCTGGCGGTGAAATCGGTGAATATCTGGCGACCTCCAAACGTATCGCCAAAGTTGCTTTTACCGGCTCGACTGAAGTGGGCCAACAGATAATGCAGTATGCGACGCAAAACATAATTCCGGTAACGCTGGAGTTGGGCGGTAAATCCCCAAATATCTTCTTTGCTGATGTGATGGACGAAGAGGACGCATTTTTCGACAAGGCACTGGAAGGTTTTGCGCTGTTCGCCTTCAACCAGGGCGAAGTGTGTACCTGCCCGAGCCGCGCGTTGGTGCAGGAATCCATCTATGAACGCTTTATGGAGCGTGCGATTCGCCGTGTGGAATCTATCCGTAGTGGCAACCCTCTGGACTCACGTACCCAAATGGGGGCGCAGGTGTCACAAGGGCAGATGGAAACCATTCTGAACTACATCGATATCGGCAAAAAAGAAGGGGCTGATGTCCTGACTGGTGGGCGCCGCAAAGCACTGGAGGGTGACCTGAAAGCGGGTTATTACCTCGAGCCAACCATTCTGTTCGGCAAAAATAATATGCGCGTTTTCCAGGAAGAGATCTTCGGGCCGGTGCTCGCTGTGACGACCTTCAAAACTGTAGAAGAAGCATTGGAGCTGGCGAACGATACCGAATATGGCCTCGGCGCTGGTGTCTGGAGTCGTAACGGTAATCTGGCGTACAAAATGGGCCGTGGCATTCAGGCGGGGCGCGTGTGGACTAACTGTTATCACGCTTATCCAGCGCATGCGGCGTTTGGGGGCTACAAACAATCCGGTATCGGGCGTGAAACCCATAAAATGATGCTGGATCATTATCAGCAGACCAAGTGTCTGCTGGTGAGTTACTCCGATAAGCCGTTAGGGTTGTTCTGATATGAGTTGAAAAAGACACGTCTCACTCTGGCATTGGGCCAGGTGAGATGTGTTTATTACGCTATTTCTCGGCCAGGAATAGCGCCTTATCACGCAGTAAATGGTCATTGCCACGGCGGCGGGTAAAACCAATTCGGTCAAAGTATTCGAGAATTTGCACCGCTAGTTTGCGACCCACGCCGAGGCTGTCTCGGAAATCCGCAGCGCTGGTGGCTCCTTGCGTTTGATCCAGCTCGCGGATCAAATTAGCAAAGGTTTGAATCCGATCGTTACGGTAATAACGATCTTTTAAGATCGCAGTCACTAACCCAAGTTGCGCGGCAAAACGCAGTAGCTGACGTACTACTTGTTCATCTTGTTGTGTTTCCCGAGCCAGATCGCGAACCCACCAAGGGTCATCACCAAATAGAGCGTCAATTTTCTCCCAAACTGCCAACTGCTCTGCGGAAAAGCCCGGTTTGTGATGGGGCAGATGTAGCCAGCCTTGTCGGCTCGCGAGTAATCCTTCCTGGCGCATTTTTTCAATCAATGCCAAAACCAGTGGCTCATCTTCGCTTGGTAAAGCCATGCGACGCAGACGCTCACGGCCAGGGCCGGGCTGGTCGTCATGCTGTTGGTGATAACGCTCCAGGGTATCGAGTAGTTTTTGCTTCCAGCGTGCGGCCATTTCCTCGCTAAGCAGGCTATTACCCGCGCGCAGAAAATCGGTTCTGTTTAGCAAATCTTGCAAGCCCTGAGAGATCAGCTGCCGCGCCCAGGCGAAATCAGTCAGCGTAACGGCGCTTCGTTGTAGATGGATATCGAGCGCCTGCGGGTCATTTTCTGCATGTTTAAGCTGTTGTAACCACGCGAGGAAGGCGGGCTGGCGTTTACCGCGGCGTGGGGCGTGCAGAAGAATGGCGCGCGCTCCTGCAAGTGTGACGCGAGCGGATATATCACGCAGAACCAGGCGGTCATTGTCTGCAAGCCATAACGGCGTATCCAGAACCAGTTCGGCGAGGTCATCTTCTAGCAGAGAAATGCGCCCGGTGACATGACTTGCTGCATGGTGGATATGCAGCGGCTGCCATTGTTGCAGCTGTGCATGGCTTTGCAGTTGAACGATCACTCGCTCAACTGGCTGAAGGGGTTGTTCCGCCAGCAGCCAGTCGCCACGTTTGATATCCAGTTTTTCCGCATCGCCGCTAATGTTGACTGCTATGCGTTGCCCGGCAAAAGCGGTGTCGGTTTTACTATTTTGGGCATGCAAACCGCGGACACGCATCGGTTTATCAGCACCGGTTAACCATAGTGTGTCACCAATTTTTACCTCGCCACTTAATGCGGTTCCGGTCACGACCAGACCGGCACCTTTGACGGTAAAAGCACGATCAATAGCGAGACGGAAACGATGCTGGCGAGGGTGTGCACGTTCCGGTAGAGCGAGTAGATGTGTGCGTAGCTCGTCAATTCCTGTGCCGCTGGTGGCTGCTGTGACAAACAAAGCCGCCTCTTGCCAGCCAAATTCACTGAGTGTTTCCAGCACCGCTTCGCGGACTTCATCGATTCGCGCATCACTCACCCGATCGGCTTTGGTCAAGGCCACGGTTAGTGACGGTTTGCCGGTTAATTGCAAGATAGCGAGATGTTCGCGAGTTTGCGCCATCACGCCATCATCGCAGGCGACAACTAACAGCGCGTGGTCGATACCCCCCACGCCTGCCAGCATATTGGCGAGGAATTTTTCATGGCCTGGCACATCAATAAAACCAGGGATGCGGCCATCGGGTTGTGGCCAGTATGCATAGCCCAGGTCGATAGTCATGCCGCGCTTTTTCTCTTCGGGCAGACGGTCAGCATTCACGCCAGTTAAGGCTTGCAGCAGGGTGGTTTTGCCGTGGTCAACATGCCCGGCGGTAGCAATAATCATGGGTTCAGGTTCTCCATGAAACCAGCTTCATCTTCAAGGCAGCGTAAATCCAGCCATAAACGCCCATCGCTGATGCGGCCAATAATCGGTTTTGGTCGTTCCCGTAGGGCTTGTGTGAGCGCGGCAAGTGTTGCGCCACGCCCATCTTTTGGTGTGAAAGTCACAGCTGCACTGGGTAGCCTATCCACCGGCAACGAGCCGCTGCCAATTTGCGATAAACATGGTTCTACGCAAACGGTAAATTGCTCGCCATATTTGCCTTCAAGGGATGGCAACAGGCGTTGTGCAAGCTGTGTGATTTCACTGGCGTTACGGGTTAGCAAACGCAGCGTCGGCAATCGTTCGACCAATGTTTCCGGGTGTTGATACAGGCGCAACGTCGCTTCGAGTGCAGCCAGCGTCATTTTATCGGCGCGTAATGCGCGTTTAAGCGGGTGGCTTTGAATGCGGGCGATAAGATCTTTTTTGCCGACGATAATGCCCGCTTGCGGGCCGCCGAGCAGTTTATCACCAGAGAAACTCACAAGGCTTACGCCTGCAGCGATCAACTGTTGCGGCATAGGCTCTTCTGGCAATCCCCACTGAGTTAAGTCGACCAGCGAACCGCTGCCTAAATCAGTCACAACAGGGATATTTAGCTCATTACCGAGTGCTACCAGTTCTGCTTCATCGACCGCTTTAGTAAAGCCCGCAACCTGGTAATTGCTGGTGTGGACTTTCATCAATAGCGCCGTATTTTCATTCGCCGCCTGGCGGTAATCTTTCAAATGCGTGCGGTTTGTCGTGCCAACTTCCACAAGTTGGCAACCCGCCTGGCGCATCACATCAGGAATACGGAATGCACCACCAATTTCGACCAGCTCGCCACGTGAAACTACAACCTCTTCGCCGCTGGCACATGCCGCCAGCATCAGCAATACGGCTGCCGCATTGTTATTAACGATACAGGCGTCTTCCGCACCGGTCAGTTCGCAAAGCAGGCCCGCCAATGCTCTGTCACGGTGCCCGCGCTCTGCACCATGTAAATCATATTCCAGTGTTACGGGGTAGCGCATTGCCTGAGTCACAGCCTCAATTGCGGCTTCTGCCTGCAATGCGCGACCCAGGTTGGTATGCAGTACCGTGCCGGTCAGGTTAAATACTGGTAATAGGGCGCTGCGCTGGCCTGACTCAAGCTGAAGCTGCGCATGAGCTGCCCAATCGCTGTTCCAGGGCGGCAGGATCTCCTGAGTACGAATGTGTTCCCGTGCCACCTCCAGCATCTCTCGTAAGGTGTTCACCACCTGAGTGTGGCCGAAATGGTGCAGCAAAGTACTGAATGAGGCGTCACGTAACAGTTTATCGATTGCTGGAAGTTGGCTGTACAAGGTGCGATGGGTAGTCATAGCAAGCCGCAGAATGGTGAAATATTGCGATAGTTTACAGGGGGAGTTGCCCCCCTGTCATGGCGGGAGATCATGCTGTTGGCGGTTCAGTACGTGCAAAACTTTCACGTTCGAAAAGTTTCTCCACCAGTTTGACTAAATGTGGGCGATCGACACACCAGCCTGGCGAAACGCGACGGAAATTGAGGTAGCCCACAGCGCATGCCACCGCAATGGTCGCGACGCTTAGGTTTTCCGCATCCAGTTTTTTATCTGCGACGTACTGTTCGAGCAGTGTCAGGCTGCGGCTTATTTTTTCACGTTGGCGTAGTAGTTCCGTTTCAGATTGCTGCTCCGGCGGGCGCTGGCGTTCGCGTACTGAAACCAGAGCCGCGTCCATAATGCCATCGGCCAGCGCTTCTATCTGGCGCATCTGCAGTGCAGCTAATGGATCGCGTGGGATGAGGGCTGGGGCGATATCCAACAGCTCAAGATATTCGGCAATTACCGGTGAATCGAACCAGTATTGCCCATCGCCGGTGACCAGCGCCGGGACTTTGCCCAGCGGGTTGTATTGCGGCGTGGTGCTTTCTGAAGTCCAGGGGTTATCGTTTACAAACTCAAACGTGATGCCCTTTTCCAGCAGGATCACTGAGATTTTGCGCACATACGGGCTGGTGTAATTACCGATAAGTTTCATTACATCGTCCATTTTAATCGACAAAGGGTAAGTATGGATCAGGAAGACTTAAGACGCCTGGGATCCCACGATGTTGTTTGCCGCTGCGCTGTAATTTTCTGACAAAATCCATTCTCTCCCTATGCCCGATTTGCCCTGGATCACACTCGCAAAAATCCACGTAAAATATTTTGTGAATCTCATCACATTTAAATAACAAAGTACCTCTCGTGAAATGTGATGTTAATCACACAAAGGCGTCAATGGTGAGCAAAATTTAGCCGCTGTGTTTTTTTTACACACCAATTATGTGATCTGGATCGCCTGATCATGCCTCACCACACCCTGCAATGAGTGATCTTAGTCACACAAAATCTAGCCTGCTGGACACCTTAACGATTCAGTGCCAGATTTGCGTCACTTAGAGCATCTGGCAGCGTTGCTTGCCACCACATTAACAATAAACCTCGGGCTGCTTTTCAGCGCGTAAACACAATAAGGGGTGTGCGTATGTCATCCGATATCAAGATCAGAGTGCAAAGCTTTGGTCGTTTCCTGAGTAACATGGTAATGCCAAATATCGGCGCGTTTATCGCCTGGGGTATTATCACCGCCTTATTTATCCCGACCGGTTGGTTGCCAAGTGAAACACTGGCGAAACTGGTAGGCCCAATGATTACCTATCTGCTGCCATTGCTCATCGGTTATACCGGTGGTCGTTTGATTGGTGGTGACCGTGGTGGTGTGGTGGGTGCAATCACCACCATGGGTGTTATCGTCGGTGCGGATATGCCGATGTTCCTCGGTGCGATGATTGCCGGTCCTCTGGGTGGCTGGGCGATTAAACATTTTGACGCGTGGGTAGACGGCAAAATCAAATCCGGCTTTGAAATGCTAGTGAACAACTTCTCCGCTGGCATCATCGGTATGATTCTGGCGATTCTGGCGTTCATGGGTATCGGCCCTGCGGTTGAAGTCCTGTCCAAAGTTCTGGCGGCGGGCGTTAACTTCATGGTTGTCCATGACATGCTGCCACTGGCTTCTATCTTCGTAGAACCAGCGAAAATCCTGTTCCTGAACAACGCAATCAACCACGGTATCTTCTCGCCGCTGGGTATTCAGCAGTCCCACGAACTGGGCAAATCAATCTTCTTCCTGATTGAAGCAAACCCAGGTCCAGGTATGGGCGTATTGCTGGCGTACATGTTCTTTGGTCGTGGTAATGCTAAGCAGTCTGCGGGCGGCGCGGCAATCATCCACTTCCTGGGCGGTATCCACGAAATTTACTTCCCATATGTGCTGATGAACCCACGTCTGATTCTGGCCGTTATCCTCGGCGGTATGACTGGCGTGTTCACTCTGACTATCCTGAACGGCGGTCTGGTTTCACCGGCATCTCCGGGTTCTATCCTGGCGGTTCTGGCGATGACTCCAAAAGGTGCGTACTTCGCGAACATCGCAGCAATCGTGGCAGCAACAGTGGTGTCCTTCGTGGTTTCAGCCATCTTGCTGAAAACCAGCAAAGTTAAAGAAGAAGACGATATCGAAGCAGCCGCTCGCCGCATGGCAGAGATGAAAGCTGAATCCAAAGGTGCAACTGCGCCACTGGCGGTAGGTGCTGGTCTGTCTAACGACCTGAGCCACGTACGTAAAATCATCGTAGCGTGTGATGCAGGTATGGGTTCAAGTGCTATGGGTGCCGGCGTGCTGCGTAAGAAAGTCAGCGATGCAGGCCTGAAAAATATCTCCGTGACTAACTGTGCAATCAACAGCCTGCCGGATGATGTTGACCTGGTGATTACCCACCGTGACCTGACCGAGCGTGCGATGCGCCAGGTTCCACAGGCACAGCATATTTCCCTGACCAACTTCCTCGACAGCAGCTTGTACTCCAACCTGACCGAGCGTCTGGTGGCCTCCCATAACCTGAGCGAGAAAGAAGTGAAGGTGATGACCAGCCTGGAAGACAGCTTTGTACCAAGCGAAGAAGGGCTGTTCCGCCTGGGTGCGGGCAACGTGTTCCTCGGCCTGACGGCCACCAACAAAGAAGAAGCCATTCGCTTTGCGGGTGAGCAACTGGTGAACGGTGGTTACGTCCAGCCTGAATATGTTGATGCGATGTTTGAGCGTGAAAAACTGACCCCAACTTATCTGGGTGAAGGTATCGCCGTTCCACACGGTACAGTTGAAGCGAAAGACCGCGTACTGAAAACCGGCGTTGTGTTCTGCCAGTATCCACACGGTGTTCACTTCGGTGAAGAAACTGATGATATTGCCCGCCTGGTTATCGGTATTGCCGCTCGCAATAACGAACACATCCAGGTTATCACCAGCCTGACCAACGCGCTGGATGATGATTCAGTAATTGATCGCCTGGCGAATACCACCAGTGTTCAGGAAGTTCTCGACCTGCTGGCAGGTAAGAAGTAAGTCTCCATTTCCCTCTCCCCAATGGGAGAGGGTTCTGGTGAGGGTGGTCAATACCACAAACCTCCTCACCCGAACCCTCTCGGGTAATTCAAATTTAAGAAGGTGAACGACATGAAAGCATTACATTTTGGTGCAGGTAATATCGGACGTGGCTTTATCGGAAAACTGCTGGCAGACGCTGGTATTCAACTGACCTTTGCCGATGTGAACCAGACTGTGCTGGACGCGCTGAATGCGCGCCATAGCTACCAGGTTCACGTTGTTGGCGAGCAAAAGCAAATCGATACCGTTTCCAATGTTAATGCTGTTAGCAGCATTGGCGATGAAGTTATTACCCTGATTGCCGATGTGGACCTGGTGACCACGGCAGTCGGCCCGGTCGTGCTTGAACGCATTGCACCAGCCGTGGCGAAAGGTCTGGTTCTGCGTCGTACCAACGGTAATGAGAAACCGCTGAACATCATCGCTTGCGAGAATATGGTGCGCGGCACCAGCCAGCTTAAAGCTCATGTCATGAAGGCGCTTTCAGAAGATGATCAAGCGTGGGTTGAGCAGCACGTTGGCTTTGTTGATTCTGCCGTTGACCGTATCGTTCCACCGTCAGAATCTGCCACTAATGACCCGCTTGAAGTCACGGTTGAAACATTCAGCGAATGGATTGTTGATAAAACCCAGTTCAAAGGTGATCTCCCGAACATTCCTGGCATGGAACTTACTGATAATCTGATGGCGTTTGTTGAGCGCAAACTCTTCACGCTGAATACCGGGCATGCTATAACCGCATACCTTGGCCAACTGGCCGGTCATCAGACCATTCGCGATGCGATTCTGGATGAAAAAGTCCGTAGCGTCGTGAAAGGTGCAATGGACGAAAGTGGTGCGGTGCTGATCAAGCGCTACGGTTTTGATGCAGACAAGCACGCAGCCTACATCCAGAAAATCCTTGGTCGTTTCGAGAACCCTTATCTGAAAGATGATGTGGAGCGCGTTGGCCGCCAGCCGCTGCGTAAATTGAGTGCGGGCGACCGTCTGATTAAACCGCTGCTGGGCACTATCGAATACGGTTTACCACGCCAATACCTGATCAAAGGTATTGCTGCGGCGATGCATTACCGCAGCGCGGAAGATCCGCAAGCGCAAGAACTTGAGAAATTACTGGCAGAAAAAGGCCCGCAGGCGACGCTTGCTGAAATCTCCGGCCTCGATGCCAATAGCGATGTTGTGGCAGAAGCGGTGAGCGCATACAACGGCAAATAGTGATGGAAAGCGGGTGCGGCAAGAAGTGGCTGCACCCAATAATACTTTTAGTGATGTAGGCAAAGATGGAAGAAACCCAGGCCTTTGAAAACCGTGTGCTTGAGCGTCTTAATGCCGGTAAAACCGTACGCAGCCTGCTGATCACCGCGGTTGAGCTTCTTACCGAAGCGGTGAATATCCTGGTGTTGCAGGTCTTCCGTAAAGACGATTATGCGGTAAAATACGCGGTTGAACCGTTATTGGATGGCGATGGCCCGTTAGGGGATCTTTCCGTGCGTCTCAAACTTATCTACGGTCTCGGCGTGCTTAATCGCCCAGAGTACGAAGATTGCGAGCTGCTTATGGCGCTGCGCGAAGAGTTGAATCACGACGGTAGCGAATATAATTTTACCGACGATGAAATGCTCGGCCCGTTCGGTGAACTGCACTGTGTTTCTGCTCTACCGCCGACGCCAAAGTTTGTTGATGGCAGCGATCCCGAGCTGTTTGCCATGCAAAAACAGCGCTATCAACAAATTGTTCGATCGACGATGGTGCTCTCTTTGACCGAGCTGATCTCCCGGATCAGCTTAAAAAAAGCCTTCCAGAAGTAAGTCCCTCTCACGCCGAATGGTGTATCCTTGCCAGCAATGAACTTTATTCACGGTTAATCAAAAATGAAAGAAATCGAAAAAGCAGAAATCAAACGCCTGAGCGATCGCCTCGATCTTATCCGTCACGAGATGCCAGAACTGCATCTGATCAACGATGCTGAAAAGTACGCTGAGATGGAAAAAGAGAAAGCGAAACTGGAAATTGAGATCGTTCGCCTGCAAGCGGTGCGTAACCAGAAGCTGAGCAAAGAAGCACAAAAACTGATGGCGTTGCCGTACAAGCGTCCCATCACTAAGAAAGAACAAGCCAACATGGGCGCTCTGAAGAAAGCAGTGCGCGGCCTGGTTATCGTGCATCCAATGACGGCGTTAGGCCGTGAGATGGACCTCGAAGAAATGACCGGTTTTTCTAAGACTGATTTCTAATAAAGTCCGAATTTAAAAAGGGATGATCCTTTAAGGTTCATCCCTTTTATTTTGCTTAAAATTCAGGTTTTGCGAAGCTTCTAAGCAAATGCTGTTGCGCGATGCGGAACAGTAATGGTAGTGTTCCCTACAAGGGAACAGAATCCAGGGTATCATCAGATGCCTGGATCTTAAATTACGAGGACTACCACTAATGAAAATGAAAAATCCCCCACATCCAGGAGCGATTATTCAGGAAGCGCTTGATGAACTTAACGTGAGCCTGCGTGAGTTTGCCAAAGCGATGGATATCGCACCTTCAACAGCAAGCCGATTGTTAACTGAAAAAGCAGCGCTTACGCCTGAAATGGCGGTTAAGCTGGCAGTCGTGATCGGAAGTTCTGCTGATGTGTGGTTGAAATTACAAAATGCTCATAGTCTTGCTGCGGCGGAAAGAGCCGTTGATATGTCTAAATTGCAGGCTTTGCGCGATAAACTTATTCGTTCCTCCGTCCAGGCTGAAACAGGTAAGTTATCTGACGGAGATGAGGTTTTTGATAAGTTAATGCAAGATCTTAATTAAACGCCGATAAATCCGTAGGGCGGACAAGCGCAAGCGTCATCCGCCGCAATACATTACTTCAATACCTGCGGGTTCACGCAGTTCTCTTTCACATTTCCACTCAGCGCCGCAATCAAATTATCCACCGCGCAAGCCGCCATGTTGTATCGAGTTTCATGCGTTGCGGAACCGATATGCGGTAGCGCCACAACGTTCGGCAGGCTGAGAAGTGGCGAGTCCACTGGCAGCGGTTCTTGCTCGAACACATCCAGACCGGCGGCGTGAATTTTGCCGTCTTTCAGTGCCTGAATTAATGCTTTTTCATCGACCACTGGCCCGCGCCCGGCGTTAATCAAAATCGCTGAAGACTTCATTTTCGCCAGTTGCTCCGCACCAATCAGATGATACGTTTCATCGGTCAGCGGCAGGGAAATACAGACGAAATCGGATTCGGCCAGCAGGGTGTCGAGGTCGCAATAACGGGCGTTAAAGCGCTCTTCCGCTTCCTGATGATGGCGACGTGCGTTATACAAAATCGGCATGTTGAAGCCGAAATGCGCCCGTTGTGCCAGCGCCAGGCCAATGCGGCCCATGCCGAGAATCCCCAGCGTTTTATGGTGCACGTCGATGCCAAACCAGTCCGCGCCAATACCGCCTTTCCACTCACCGGCTTTCACGCGTTCAGCCACTTCCACCGCGCGGCGAGCCGTCGCCAGCACCAGCGTCATCATGGTGTCCGCAACGGTTTCGGTGAGCACCGTTGGCGTGTGCATCAGTACAATTCCACGCGCATTCAGGGCATCGACATCAAAATTGTCATAGCCCACGGACACCGTCGAAGCCGCACGCAGCTTAGGAGTGTGGGACAGAAACTCTTTTCCGACCGTTTCACTGGAACCCAAAATCCCTTCCGCATTAGCGAAAACATCCGCGTTTTTTTGGAGATTTTCAGCACTCAGTGAACTGACTTGAGTGACGGTAAAGTGACTTTCAAGACGGGCAAGCAGGTCGTCAGGTAACTTTTTGTAGAGGATGACGGACGGCTTCATGGCGTTCTCCGTTGAACAGTTTAAAAATCGCCGGGCGGTATAACGACCGCCCGACTTGAAATTAGGCGTGGTGTGCTCTCACCGGAACTTGTTGGTTTATCGCCGGTTTCACTATCAGAGTTAGCCACACCGAGGCAAGCAATGCTACCCCCATAAATACATAGGATGCGGCCGGGCTGCCGGTTGCGCCATTAAGGTAACCAACAAACCAGGAGCCAACAAACGAACCGAGAGCGCCCATGCTATTAATTAATGCCATCGCGCCACCGGCAACGTTGCGCGGCAGCATTTCCGGAATAATCGCGAAGAATGGGCCATAAGGTGCATACATTGCAGCACCAGCAATCACCAGCAGAGTGTAGGAAACCCAGAAGTGATCGGCACCTACCAACCAGGAGCCGAGGAATGCAAACGCGCCAATAAGCAGTAATGGCCAGACAAAAAGCTTACGGTTTTGCATTTTGTCCGAGGCCCAGGAGACAACAATCATGGCAATTGTCGCTGCCAGATACGGCACCGATGACAACCAACCAACTTCAACCATTCCCATGCCCGCGGCACCTGCGTTACGGATGATTGATGGCAGCCATAGCACGAATCCATATACGCCAATGCTCCAGCAGAAATACTGCATGCAAAGCAGCACAACATTACGCGAGCGGAAGGCTTCGCTGTAATTACGTACCGCTTTAATCCCTTCTTGTTCTTTCTCAAGTTGCGCCTGCAACGCCGCTTTTTCAGCATCAGATAACCAGCCAACCTGGGTCGGTTTATCTTTTACCAGCACCCACCAGGCGAATGCCCAGATGACCGCCGGAATACCTTCAAAGATAAACATTTCGCGCCAGCCGAATGCCTGAATCAGGTAGCCGGAAACGACAGACATCCACAGCACCGTCACCGGATTACCAAGAATTAAGAAGGTGTTAGCCCGCGAACGTTCAGATTTAGTAAACCAGTTGCTGATGTAAATCAGCATTGCTGGCATCACGGCGGCTTCAACTACGCCGAGGATAAAACGAATCGCCGCCAGCGCTGGAATGTTGCTGACCATGCCGGTTAATGAGGCACAAGCACCCCATAAAATCAGGCAGACAAAGATCAGTTTGCGTACGCTGCGGCGCTCGGCGTACATCGCCCCTGGGATCTGGAAGAAGAAATAACCGAGGAAGAATAGTGCTCCCAGCAGCGACGAAATACCTTTAGTGATGCCGAGGTCTTCGTTAATGCCTGCGGCGGAAGCGAAACTAAAGTTGGCACGATCAAGGTACGCCAGGCTGTAGGTGATAAACACGATTGGCATGATGTACCACCAACGTTTTGGCGCGATTATCTTTGATGAAAGGGACTGGGTTTTCATAGGCAAGCCTCTATGTTGAGGAGAGACGCATCATGCCGAGTGTAGGGCACAGCTGACGCAATCTTAGTTTATTCGCCAAGCGCCGCTCGGGTGGGTAACCCTTCGCTATCGCCGATGACTTGTATCGCCAGTGAGCCGATTTTATTACCGCGGCTAACTGCTTGTGGTAAGGATTTTCCTTCGAGCAGGGCGCTTATCACCCCTACGGCAAAGCCGTCGCCAGCGCCAACGGTGTCGACAACATTCTCGACCTTCACCGCATTTACTGCGCCTTTCTCGCCAGTGGCAGTTTTAAACCACGCTCCGTCAGCACCGGTTTTCAGCACCACGGTTTTCACGCCGTGGTCGAGATAGAAATCGGCAATCGCTTCCGGGGTTTTGTGGCCTGTCAGGATTGCGCCTTCGCTCAGGCCCGGCAGAACCCAGTCGGCCTGGAAAGCGAGTTTATTCAACTGCTTCACCATTTCCGCTTCGCTTTTCCACAATACCGGACGCAGATTCGGGTCGAACGAAATCGTTTTGCCTTTTTCTTTCATCACTTTCGCTGCGTGATTGAGCAGTTCTAATGAGCTGGCAGAAAGCGCTGCCGCCACGCCGCTCAAATGCAGATGGCGTGCCGAACAAAAGTACTCTTCGTTGAAATCAGCAACAGAAAGATGGCTGGCGGCGGACCCCTTACGGAAGTATTCCACAATGGGATCGGTTCCATTTTCTGCTTTAGATTTAAGCTGGAAGCCTGTTGCGTAGCGCTCATCGGTAGTCACGCCGTGGCTATTGATCCCCTCTTTTGCCAGTTGTTGTAGTACGTAGCGGCCAAAAGAGTCATTGCCCACACGGCTAACCCAGCCCACGTTCAGCCCAAGGCGCGCAAGCCCGGTGGCGACGTTCAGTTCTGCGCCCGCGACCCGTTTAACAAAAGACTCTGCGGCGGCTAAATCGCCGGTTTCCTTTGCGACAAACATCGCCATCGCTTCACCAATGGTAATGACATCAAGTTGTGTCGACATCGCTTACTCCTCGCGTAATAAATTGACGTAATGACGGGTTACAGCCGTCAAATCGCGGCCTTCAAGCGGGAACTCAATCCCACGTGGTGCATCTGCTGGCAGACTATTAAGCAGTTCCAGCCAGCGAGGTTCGGCATCATCGAGCGCAATCGCCCGGTAGTGATAATGGTGCGCTACGGCGGCTTTCACGTGGATATAACTGACCGACGGTGCAAGTACGCGTGCCGCAGCTTCTGGCGATTCTTCAACCCATAGCCAATTGGCCATATCAAAAGTGAGCGTCACAGGAAGGTTTAGCACATTGCAGGCGGCCTGGAAGCGTTGCATTGGAGCAAGTTTGCCGCTGCTGGTCTGGTCATTTTCCACTACCAAAGCCACGTCGCTTTGTGCCAGCCACTGCTGCAAAACAGAGAACTGCTGGCTGCCGCGAAAATGGCCGAGTGAAAGTTTCAGCCAGCTTGCGTTGAGTTGGTGAGCTTCAAGCAGCAAAGAAGGGATCAGCGGATTGAGTTTGCCGTCTTCCACAAACAGCGGTTCCGGCGCGGAATAACAGGATTCTAGTTGATGGTCGGCGATTTGCTGCGCCAGTTCTGGCAATGCATCAAGCTGAGTGCGGCTAAACAATTCGCGACGGATTTCCACGCCGTCAGCTCCGGCATTGGCGATAATTGGCAGCAGGGCGTGTTGCCCGCCTAGTGCTGCGATGCGGTCATGCCCGTAAGCGGCAGTGACGACAATAATTTTTCTCGGCATAAAATTCTCCGGCCTGGCTCATCTAACTAATATAACTATTACGCTAGATGGAACCGGTTCCAAAGAAAAGCCAGCAGTGTCTAATTTATGATCGCTATCACGAACATTGATTAACGGGTGGTGGAGCCGCGAACGATTAATTCGCCAGAAAAGACCTGCTCATAAACGGTGTCACTACCGCCTTCGATACGCTTTACGACTTGCTCGAGAGCAGCGTAACCAATCTGCCAGGTCGGTTGTTTTAGCGTGGTGATGCCAACACCCGCAAGCTCGGCCCATTCGAGTTCATCAAACCCCAGTAGGCCAATATCGGAGCCCCAGTGCAGGCCGATACGCCGCAGGGAGCGGGCCACCTGAAGTGTGAGTGCGCCGTTTGCGGAAATCACCGCTTTACGCATTCCCCGATGGCCGGAATGGAACTGGCGCAGCGTGTTATCCATCAAATCGGCTTCATGCAAAGGCACTTCGGCGTTTTCGGCGACAATACCAGGATAGCGTTTGAGCGTTGTGCGGAATGCTTGCAGACGTTCGCGGCGAGTGTTCACCGTGCCAAGTGGTTCGCTCAGAAATAGAATGGCTTCAAAACCCTGTTCTACAAGGTGTTCGGTTGCCGTGGTTGCAGCCTGAGTGTTATCCAGCCCGACCACATCACAGGCAAAATCCGGGATTTTCCGATCGATAAGCACCATCGGTAGGGCGGATTGTTGCAGGCGATTTAACCCTTCTTCGCGCATACCTACGGCGTTCACTACGATGCCTTCCACCTGATAGCTATGCAGCAAATCCAGGTAATGTAGCTCCTGATCCACTTCGTTATTGGTGTTACAGACCAGCGGCGTAAAGCCTTTTTCACGGCAGGCCGCTTCTATGCCGCTTAGAACATCGACAGAGTAGGGGTTGGTGATATCGGCGATGATCAGGCCAATTAAGCGTGTGCGCCCACGTTTCAGGCCGCGAGCCATCTGGCTTGGACGGTAATCGAGTTCAGCAATGGCGGTTTCGATGCGCAAACGTAAGTCGTCAGACAGGACATTTTGCTCGCCGTTAAGATAGCGGGAAACACTGGTTTTACCGGTCTTTGCCGCTCTTGCGACGTCGCTTATCGTTGGGCGCGCTGCCTTGCTGATCATGGTTTTCTCCGAAAGGTTTCAGGCTGGAGAGTAACACAGTTTATAAGGGCTGGTGGATGACGCTGGCGCTTATCCACTCTACAAAGGCTTGGTGTTTCGTAGGTCGGATAAGCGTTAGCGCCATCCGACACAATCTCAAAGATTTCATCTGGTCCTATTTCACCCTCACTCTGTCCGTTTTTGGTATTAGCAACTACGCTAACCCTTGTCACAATGGGTTCATACCCAGTGATTAGGAGTCCGAAAATGTCCCGTTCCGCTCTGATTAATATCGACACGCAGCAATCTTTTTTCCATCGTGAATACTGGCAAGAAGATGACTTTCCGGCATTCCAGCAAGCCATTTCGCAGCTGATTTCCGGCTGCCAGGATTTGAAAATACCGGTGGTGGATATCTTCCATGTTGATGATGAAGGCCCGTTCTCGCTGGCTTCCGGCTACGTTAAAGCGATACCTTTCTTGCAGCACCACGCTGATGTCGCGTTCCAGAAACACGTACACAACGCGTTTACCGATACCGGCCTCGATCTGTGGCTGCGCCAGCGTGACATTAACCACCTGATTATCTGCGGTATTCGTACCGAACAATGTTGCGAAACCACCACGCGAGTGGCGTCCGATTTGGGTTATCGTGTTTCATTTGTTAGCGAAGCGATGCTCACCTTCCCGATGAGCTGGAAAGGGGTTACGCTGGATACGCAAACTCTGCGTCATCGCACGGAAACCGTGCTGGCAGGGCGTTTTGCGCAAATTCAAACCGTTGCCGAGTGCCTGGAGTCTTTATAATGAGTATTGGGGTCTGGTTCGTTGTGTTGCCTGGTGTTCTGTCTCTTGACCTGAGCGGCCCTGCGGAAACGCTGGTGTTGGCAGGTGATGCATTTCATCTGCATTTCATCGGCCCGGACCCACAAGTTACTACTTCCATTGGGCTCGATTTTTCCGGTATCGAACCGCTGCCGGAAAGTTTCCCGGCAGGTAGTTTGCTAGTGTTGCCGGGCGTTTGCGATTCGAATCGCTATTTTGATACGCCACAGGCTGAAGCGGTGCGCCGTTGGCTGACGCGCCTGCAACCGCAAATTCACAGCCAGCAACTCAACTTAATGTGCGTCTGTTCCGGTTCGCTGCTGGCGGCGAAAGCGGGGCTGATGAATGGCGTGCAATGCACCACTCACCACGATGTGCTGGCAAGATTGCGCGCAGCAGCGCCCACCGCGCAGGTAAAAGAAAACCGCATTTTTGTCGAAGACCGGGGCATCTGGACCAGCGCCGGAATCACGTCCGGGATTGATCTCTCGCTGCATCTGATTAACCGCTACTGCGGCCCGAAAGCCGCACTCGACGTGGCGCGTGAAATGGTGGTGTGGTTTCGCCGTTCGGGTGATGACCCGCAATTATCGCCCTGGCTGCGCTATCGCAACCACATCCACCCGGCCGTGCATCGTGCGCAGGATTTGTTGTCAGCCGCACCGGAATCGGCGTGGGATGTGCAGGAAATTGCCGACAAAGTTCACGTTAGCTCACGCCATTTATCACGGCTTTTTCAACAGCATTTGGGGATTTCAGTGCGGGATTATCTCGAGCAGTTGCGCCTGGCAGTCGCCGAACAGCGCTTATTGCAGGGGCAACGCATGGAGCAGGCGGCCATAGCTGCTGGTTTTTCTTCGCCCCGCCAGTTGCACCGTGCCCGCGCCAGGAATGCTTAGCTCACCCATTTTCGCGTATCCAGCCGCTGTAATCCCATGGACAGCAGTAAACTTCCTGTGAGTGTTGCGCCGAAAATCCACAAAATGTCGAGGACCGGCGAGCTGGTTAGCTGATAACCGTGAGTGCGCAAGAAGTGAATAATTAACGCATGGAAGCCGTAAATCCCTAGCGAATGCTGAGAAATTAAAGCCAAACCCGGCAATGGCCTGTTATTAAGGCAGTTTTTTACCACGACCAATAAACTAATCGCCGCGATAAACACCAGCGGCCCGCAATAAACATAGAAAGTATCGGCAAAATTACCGTTCACTTCTAACTGGTGGCGCGTGCCGGTCGAAATCGAAAAAATACACAGCGCAAAAATTCCCGCCGCCAGCCCGCTAATCCAGCGTTTATCCGTCTCATACATGCCAATCGCGCGGCCCAGCAGGCCATACAACACGTAATAAAACGTATCGCCGCGAATATATAAATTAATCGGCAGCCATTTCACCCCGCCCAGCGTCTGCGGCACGGTATTCGGGTTGGCGATAACACCGAGTAAAACCATCAGCCCCAGAATCACCATCGCATTAACCTTTTTCACCTGAATCAACGGTGAAAGCAGGTATATCACCATGATCGCAAAGAAGAACCACAGGTGATAGAACATTGGTTTTTGCAGGATATACCGCAGCGAAAGCCCAGCGTTGATAGGGGTGAGCAACTTGATATAGATAAGCGCAACTATGCTGTAAAACAGCAAGCATGTGACGATACGCAAAAAGTGGCGTTGTTGTGCGCTGCGCTCACCAAAAAACAGATAACCTGAAATCATGAAAAACAGTGGAACGCTGACGCGAGAAGCAGAATTGAGTACGTTCGACAAATCCCAACTAAATGGCGTGACAATATTGGCGTTAGTGATGTACCAGGTTGTGGTGTGGATCATGACCACCATAAGGCACGCAATCCCGCGTAAATTATCAATCCAGTTAATTTTCTGCTGCATTCGTTCCTCTGGTGTTTTAAGCGGGTATTAATCTGAGTTTGCGTAAGCACCCTTGTAAGGTGTCATGCGGGTTTGCAGAATGCTCAATACCTGTTAATTATTGAATAACAGAAAAGATTTTAACTTACAGATAACTAATGATGATGCCAAAAATAAAAAATAGCCGCTGGGCTCTCGTTTTTTGCGTTCTGTTATTGAGCGCTTGCAGTACACCAGAGCAACAACCGCAATACGCGCAAGTCGCACAACACCCTATTGTTGAAGGTGATGCGATGATTGAAACCTGTCGGCAGGAAGCTGCATATCGTTATAACACCCGCGAGCAACAGATTAGCGTTGTCGATTTTAAGCAGTATCAGGGTAGTTATGAGATTCAAGGCAGCACTGTTCGCCGGGAAGGGTTTACCTGCTCATTCGACGAAAGTGGTCAATTCTTACACCTTTCGACGACATAAAGCCGCAACACAAGGCAAACAGCCGGATATTACGCGTGTATTCAGGCTGTATACATGCCCTCAACAGGTACACTCGTCACCCTTCAAGTTGCCTCTGCGTTGGCTGCCTTCACTCACCCCAGCCGCTTAGTCTACTAAGCTCCAGGGGATTCATTCAGTTGCCGTCTTGATGCAACTCGAATGGTTTTGAGTGTATACTGACCGCTTCCCTTTTTAACCCTCTCGAACGCGTGCGAAATCAACATGCAAAAGTTTGATACCAAGACCTTTCAAGGCCTGATCCTGACTTTACAGGACTACTGGGCGCGCCAGGGCTGCACCATTGTTCAACCTTTGGACATGGAAGTCGGCGCCGGCACCTCTCACCCAATGACCTGCCTACGGGCTTTAGGGCCAGAGCCGATGGCGACTGCATATGTGCAGCCATCTCGCCGTCCTACCGATGGCCGTTACGGTGAAAACCCGAACCGCTTACAGCACTACTATCAGTTCCAGGTGGTGATCAAGCCTTCTCCTGACAACATTCAGGAGCTGTACCTTGGGTCGCTTAAAGAGCTGGGTATGGACCCAACTATTCATGACATTCGCTTCGTAGAAGACAACTGGGAAAACCCAACGCTGGGTGCCTGGGGTCTGGGCTGGGAAGTGTGGCTCAACGGTATGGAAGTGACTCAGTTCACCTACTTCCAGCAAGTTGGCGGCCTGGAATGTAAACCTGTTACCGGTGAAATCACTTACGGTTTAGAGCGTCTGGCGATGTACATCCAGGGCGTCGACAGCGTTTACGATCTGGTCTGGAGCGACGGCCCGCTGGGTAAAACCACTTATGGCGACGTGTTCCATCAGAACGAAGTTGAGCAATCAACTTATAACTTCGAACACGCCGATGTGGATTTCCTGTTCTCCTGCTTCGAGCAGTATGAGAAAGAAGCGCAGCACCTGCTGGCGTTGGAAAACCCACTGCCACTGCCTGCTTACGAACGCATTCTGAAAGCTGCGCACAGCTTTAACCTGCTTGATGCCCGTAAGGCCATCTCGGTTACCGAACGCCAGCGCTACATTCTGCGTATTCGTACTCTGACTAAAGCCGTGGCCGAAGCCTATTACGCTTCTCGTGAAGCGCTTGGCTTCCCGATGTGCAATAAGAACAAATAAGAGGCTGCCATGTCTGAAAAAACTTTCCTGGTGGAGATTGGCACTGAAGAGCTGCCACCAAAAGCCCTGCGCAGCCTGGCTGAATCCTTTGCTGCAAACGTTACTGCGGAACTGGATGCGGCTAACCTCGCTTACGGCGAAGTAAAATGGTTTGCAGCCCCACGCCGTCTGGCCCTGAAAATTTCTAATCTGGCGGAGTCTCAGCCTGACCGTGAAGTTGAAAAACGTGGCCCGGCTATCTCTGCGGCATTTGACGCAGAAGGCAAACCAAGCAAAGCCGCTGAAGGCTGGGCTCGCGGTTGCGGGATCACCGTTGACCAGGCTGAACGTCTGGCGACGGATAAAGGCGAATGGTTGATGTACCGCGCCCACGTTAAAGGCGAAAGCGCACAAGCCCTTCTGCCTGCGATGATTGCCACCGCGCTGACCAAATTGCCGATTCCAAAACTGATGCGTTGGGGCGATAACAACACCCAATTCGTGCGTCCGGTTCACACTGTGACCCTGCTGTTGGGTGACGAAGTGATTCCAGCGAACATTCTGGGTATCGCATCTGACCGTGTGATTCGTGGCCACCGCTTTATGGGCGAGCCAGAATTCACCATCGACAATGCCGATCAATACCCTGAAATTCTGTTCACCCGCGGCAAAGTCATTGCCGACTACGAGCAGCGTAAAGCGGTTATCAAAGAAGGCGCTGAAGAAGCGGCTCGCAAGATTGGCGGCAACGCTGACCTGAGCGAAAGCCTGCTGGAAGAAGTGACATCTCTGGTGGAATGGCCGGTGGTTCTGACCGCGAAATTCGAAGAGAAGTTCCTCGCCGTTCCTGCGGAAGCGCTGGTTCACACCATGAAAGGTGACCAGAAGTATTTCCCGGTTTACGCCAACGACGGCAAATTGCTGCCGAACTTTATCTTTGTTGCCAACATCGAGTCGAAAGACCCGATTCAGATTATCTCTGGTAACGAGAAGGTTGTGCGTCCGCGCCTGGCAGATGCCGAGTTCTTCTTCAACAGCGACCGTAAAAAGCGCCTCGAAGACAACTTACCGCGTCTGGAAACCGTTCTGTTCCAGCAACAGCTCGGTACGCTGCGCGACAAAACTAACCGCATCGAAGCCCTTTCAGGCTGGATTGCTGGCCAGATTGGCGCAGACGTGAACCACGCAACGCGCGCCGGTTTACTGTCTAAATGCGACCTGATGACCAACATGGTGTTCGAGTTTACCGACACCCAGGGCGTGATGGGCATGCACTATGCGCGTCATGATGGCGAAGCAGAAGATGTTGCTGTTGCGCTCAACGAGCAGTATCAGCCGCGCTTTGCGGGTGATGCACTGCCGTCTAACCTGGTGGCCTGTGCTGTGGCAATCGCCGATAAAATGGATACCCTCGCGGGCATCTTCGGCATTGGCCAGCATCCGAAAGGCGACAAAGACCCGTTTGCTCTGCGTCGTGCAGCCCTTGGTGTTCTGCGTATCATCGTTGAGAAAAACCTGCCGCTTGATCTGCAAACTCTGACCGAAGAGGCCGTGCGTCTTTACGGTGATAAGCTGACCAACCAGAAGGTTACCGACGAAGTCATCGACTTTATGCTGGGCCGTTTCCGCGCCTGGTATCAGGAAGAAGGCCACAGCGTGGATACCATCCAGGCCGTGCTGGCTCGCCGTCCAACTAAACCTGCAGATTTCGATGCGCGCATGAAAGCGGTTTCGCACTTCCGTACCCTGGAAGCAGCGTCAGCTTTGGCCGCTGCGAACAAGCGTGTTTCCAACATTCTGGCGAAGTCAGACGAAACGCTGCAAGACCACGTGCGTGCTTCGGTCCTGAAAGAAGCGGAAGAAATGGATCTCGCCCGTCAGTTGGTTATCTTGCGCGATAAACTGGAGCCATTCTTCGCTGAAGGCCGCTACCAGGAAGCGTTAGTAGAACTGGCTGCGCTGCGTGAACCGGTCGATAAATTCTTCGACAAAGTGATGGTTAACGCAGAAGACAAAGAGCTGCGTATTAACCGTCTGACGCTGCTTTCCAAACTGCGTGAGCTGTTCTTGCAGGTTGCGGATATTTCTCTGCTGCAATAAGTTCTCTGCTGTTTTAACGAACCCGCTCCGGCGGGTTTTTTTTCGCCTGAATGTTTACGCTTGTTTATCAATGGGCTAGCTATTTATTAGACAGGTTGTCGCGATGCTAATCCGGCCAGGGAAAAAATATGCCATTAACCTCAAACCCCGCAGCGCGGGGTTTTTTATGATTCAGCGAACCACGAGTACTGAGCATTTTGCATGGCGAACTACGGCGGCAGCGTTTGAGCCAAGAAGATAGGTAGACATGCTTGGGCGGTGGGAGGCCAGAATAATCACATCGGCGTCAATGTCATCGGCCAGTTGGAGAATATGATCTTTCGGCGAACCGCTCAGAACATGCTTTTCAATCCGATCTTCAGGCAGGTTAAATTTAGCCACTATTTCGCTCAGCGATTCCATGGCGGCAGCTTCCCTTTCCCTGGCATCTGGTGCAATCGAGGTATAGCCCAGGCCGTAAGCGGCAAAATAGGTATAGTCAGGGATGACGGCCAGGAAGTGGATCGTGGCATCGTCCTGCTTTGCATACCCTTCTACATGGGGGATAACCTGCTGTGTCAGCTCTGTTTCGGAAATATCGATAGGAACCAGGATTTTCTTAGACATACAACCTCCTTTTGCTTTACGTGTTAATAACCCTCATTAAGTTATGGATTAGATTTGTGATTACGGGAGTGACACAGGTCAGATTTTCGAGCATTGCCGTTTCGTTTCATACTATTTACGTAGCTTTCAAAACGACAAACCCCGCTCAGGCGGGGTTTTGGTTAACAATTTTGGGACAAGGCAATCAGAGTACAAAGTACAAAATCATTCCATCAACTGCTTACTGATCGTTGGATTCGCTTGCATTAAGCGCATCAACTTCAGCTCGGTATTGGAGGGTCTGAGTCGTTTTGATTCCCACTCCTGTACCATTGAAACACTCACACCCATTGCGCGGGCGAAATCATCAATCTTAAGCCCGGTACTTTTTCTAAGTTGTTCAAATTCAGAAAATGCATTGGGCTTATCATTAAGTGCCATCGTTTGATGCTTATCTTTAAAAACAATCTGCTCAAGGTTACTTAGCAGCTCAAACATTGGATCTTTGTATTCCATCGAGAACTCCTCATAAATCACACATCGACCTCGTGAACGGTAAGAAGCCTATTAAGAGTAGTTGGAAAAAAAGCGTGCCGATGGTTTTCAGGCTAACTATTTTCTTGCAGCGTCAGGCTTATGCGTTTCAGCAAAAAAACTAAGCGGTATAACGAATTGAAAAGCCTGTGATGAGCGGGCTTGAGTATAAATTTGTAAATGGTTATGCATTTTACGCAAAACGGCGGGACTGGCCCGCCGTGCTTACAGATTTTTCCATCATGCTTTTTGCGTAACTTTATCCAGCTCGTGGTTATTGGCGCGGTTCTCTGCCAATGCGCGCTGGCCCGCCCAGGATTTCACCATCAACGCGGTGGCGGAAAGTAGTGCCGGAATTGCCAGTAGCATGAAAATAGTTTTGAACGACAGCTCGGCCTGCATCAGGAATGCGCCGCTAAACGCGCCCAAAATCCCGCCGAAACGCCCCAGCCCTAACATCCACGCCACGCCAGTTGCACGCCCTTGGGTTGGATAAAAACCAGCCGCCAGCGCAGGCATCGACGATTGTGCGCCGTTCATAATGGTGCCCGCGATAAACACCATCACGCCCATTAATACCAGGCTTGAGGTGGAGAAACCGACCAGGCAGACGAACAGGCCCGTCAGTAAATAACCCACCGCGACGACTTTATTCGGGTTCAGCTTGTCCATCAGTGCACCAATAATCAGCACGCCAATGCCGCCGCCGAGCGGGAACAGCGCGGTGATAATCGACGCCTGACTGAGCGTTGCGCCGGTGTCACGAATCAGCAGCGGCAGCCAGCTGGTCAGGAGATAGAAAATCAGCAGACCCATAAAATAGGTCAGGCACAGCATTAAGGTTCCCACCAGATATCGTGGCGAGAAAATCACGCCCAGCGCGGTTTTATCTTTGATATGGCCGCCGACTTCGTTAAGCACGAAGCGCAGGTTTTCGCCTGATGGCAGCGGGGCAATGCGTTTTAAAATCGTGGCGATATCTTTCTGCGGTTTGTTCTTCACCACCAGATAACGTGCGGATTCCGGCAGCCAAATCATCAGCACCACAGAAAGAATGAGTGGCATCACGCCGCCCAGCACCAGTACGCTCTGCCAGCCGTAATGCGGGATCATCCATGCGGAGACAAAGCCACCCATTGAAGAACCAATCGGGAAGCCGACAAACATCAGGTTCACCAGCAGTGCGCGTTTACGTTCCGGTGCATATTCTGACATCAGTGTTGCTGCGTTTGGCATTGCCGCACCCAGACCAAGCCCGGTGAGGAAACGCAGGAGAGCGAGTGATGTCAGACTGGTAGCAAATGCTGTCAGCAGGCTAAAACCACCGAATACCAGAATCGACAACACCAACACTTTTTTGCGCCCGATGCGGTCAGCCATTGGCCCAGCGGTTAACGCACCCACCGCCAATCCGACCAATGCCGCACTCATCACCGGGCCAAGGTCAGATTTCTGCACGCCCCATTCCTGCACCAGGTCAGAGGCGATAAAACCAATAATCGCGGTATCGAAGCCGTCCAACGCCACCGTTATGAAACAGAGGATAAGGATCATCCACTGATATCTGGAAAACTTATTATTGTTAATAAATGCCTGAATATCTGTCGTTGTTGTCTTTGTCATAAGGCACGTCCTGAAGGATGCTGAGGTGTTCGATTATCGAACAATAATTCGTTAATCGTTCGTTAAATCAAACCACTCAGCAAGCTATTGGGCAATCATCCGGCAGGTGTTTGTGTGCGATTATCGTACTGATTACGTAGGTGTCAGCAGAGCGAGTCAAATTAAGCTTTAAATATTAATAGGTTGAAATGAGATTTCCGGCGACAGGATGTCACCGGATTTGTGAGGGGCTTAACAATCAAGCAACATTTACTTTTATGCTGCGGTTTCAATCACCATTAACAATTGCCCGGCATGAACCTGGTGGCCCTGCTGGCGCTGGAAGGTGCGAATAACGCCATCAACCGGCGAGGTAATCGGGATTTCCATCTTCATCGACTCCAGAATGCCAATGGTTTGCCCGGCTTTCACCTGCTCGCCTGGCTCAACCAGCCATTGCCACACGCTCCCGGCGACCTGGCTTTCCACACCGCAACAGGAGTCGGGAATGAACTCGTCGTTGGTCGGCGTTTCATCAAGTGCGCTGTCAAATGTGAATTGCCCCTCCGCCCGCCAGCGCGCCAGTTCTTCATCAAACGCGTGTTGGCGTTGCTGCTGGAAGGTGTCGATAGTTTCGGCTTCTTGCTCAAGCATTTGCTGATACGCGTCGAGGCTAAACTCGCCTTCTTCAATGCGCAGCGGATAGTCGCCCCACGGGAAACGCTCGCGGATTTCCAGCAGCTCTTCGGCGCTGACTTCGTAAAAGCGAATCTGGTCGAAAAAGCGCAGCAGCCACGGTTTGGTGAAAACTTCAGTCTGGCGGTCGCGGTTCCACATTTGCAGGGTTCGCCCGATAAACTGATATCCGCCAGGACCTTCCATGCCATACACGCACATATATGCGCCGCCAATGCCGACCGAGTTTTCCGCAGTCCAGGTGCGCGCCGGGTTGTATTTGGTGGTGACCAGGCGGTGGCGCGGGTCAAGCGGCGTGGCGACGGGTGCGCCCAGGTAAACATCCCCCAAACCCATCACTAAATAGCTGGCGTCAAAGACGATTTTTTTCACGTCTTCAATGGAATCCAGCCCGTTAATTCGGCGAATAAACTCGATATTGCTCGGGCACCACGGTGCTCCGGGGCGAACCGACTGGGTGTAGCGAGTTATCGCTTCGCGGCAGGCGGCATCGTCCCAGCTCAGTGGTAGCCAGACGGTGCGCGACGGCACTTTGGCGTTCTGCAAATCTCCCAGCGCGTGATCGGCGGCAATAATCGTTTCCAGCAGTTGCTGGCGCGGGCAAAGAAGGTTGTCGAAATGAATTTGTAGCGAACGAATGCCTGGCGTCATCTCCAGGCGGCCTTCCTGCGGATGTGCTTCCAGCCGCTGCATCAGTGCGTGGACGCGAAAACGCAGCGCGATATCCAGCACTTGTTCGCCGTATTCCACCAGTAAAAAGCGATCCCCTGCCGCGCGGATGGTGACAGACGGCATGCCGTTGTTGGCGGGATCGTGGTAGAGGATTGGCGATTGAGCAGTGCGGTCATCCAGACTCACCGCCACAAACTCAATTGTATCCCCGGCCTTAAGCTGCCCCAACTTCCACAAATCGTCACTAATCACCGTCGCCGGGCAGACAAATCCGCCGAGCGACGGGCCGTCCGGGCCGAGGATCACCGGCATGTCGCCGGTAAAATCCACGGTGCCAAAAGCATA
Organism: Buttiauxella cochleicola; assembly: GCF_021283185.1. Classification (NCBI taxonomy): domain Bacteria; kingdom Pseudomonadati; phylum Pseudomonadota; class Gammaproteobacteria; order Enterobacterales; family Enterobacteriaceae; genus Buttiauxella; species Buttiauxella cochleicola. The sequence goes on along the minus strand of NZ_JAJSOS010000007.1, from coordinate 145,763 downwards.
GGCATTGTCGTGAATATTCGACGGGTGCATTCCAGCTTCGCCGCCATCGCTACGCGCCCAGGTCGGTTTTGGGCCAATCAGGCGAATACCGGTGCGGCTTGAGTTGTAATGCACCTGCCAGCGGGCGTCGAAAAACGCCTGAATATCCTGTTCGGTGAAAAACTCCGGTGCGCCGTGCGGCCCGTAAACCACGCGCAGTTGCCAGCTATTGCTGAGCTGCGGATAATCTTCTGCGGCTAACGACGCGGCGGTGCGGTGCTCGGCGGCGGCAAGATGCAGCACATCTCCTGCACGCAGCGCGCGCCCGGCGTGACCACCAAATTTACCCAGCGTAAAGGTGCTGCGGCTGCCGAGATATTGCGGGCAATTCAGCCCACCCGCCAGCAGCAAATAGCTGCGGCAACCCGCGCCGATAATATCGCCGAGCGTTAAAACTTGCCCTGCGTTGGCGTTGACGACCACACCTGTTGAAACCGCCTTATCATCTAGTTTTGCGGCGATTTCAGCCCCGGTTAGCACGAACGCACACGGTTGATTAAAGCGCAGCGTCGGGCCGCGTAAGGTGATTTCCAGGCCAGCGGCTTGTGCGTCGTTCCCCAACAATTTATTGCCGACGGTAAAGGCGCGGTTGTCGAACGGGCCGGAAGGCGGCACGCCGACATGCCAGTAACCGCTGCGCCCCGGCGCATCCTGAATGGTGGTCATGGTGCCGCCGGTCAACACATCCAGCGTCGCAGGTTGCCAGTTCACCTTGCCGAGCGTGGCGGTAATCACTCGCCCTTGCTGCACTTCTGGCAAAGTCAGCAAATATCGCAGCCATTTGAGATTGGTTTCGATGCCATACAGCGACGTTTGCTGCAAAGCGTTTGCAAGCGAAGAAAGCGCCTGTTCGCGAGAATCCGCATGAACAATGACTTTTGCCAGCATCGGGTCGTAAAACGGTGACACTTCACAGCCCGTCGCCAGCCAGTGATCGACGCGAAGCGTTGCGCCGTCGACTTCTTGCGGGAATATCACCTCGCTTAACAGCCCAGCCACCGGCTGGAAGTTTTTCGCCGGATCTTCGGCATACACGCGCACCTGAATCGCATGGCCGTGCGGCGTGGTGCGCAAAGTTTCGAGTGCGGGCAGCTCATTTGCACCCAACACCACCATCCAGCTCACAATATCCACGCCGTAAACCATCTCGGTCACGCCATGTTCCACCTGCAAACGCGTGTTCACTTCGAGGAACCAGAATTGCTCGCTGATGTCGTCGTAAACGTATTCCACCGTTCCGGCGCTGCGATAATTCACCGCGCTGCAAAGCTCGACCGCCGTGCGGTGTAAAGCGCTGCGGGTTGCGTCAGACAAGCGTGGTGCGGGAGTTTCTTCAATGACTTTTTGGTTGCGGCGCTGTGCTGAACAATCGCGTTCGCCCAGTGCGATAACGTTGCCCGCTCCGTCACCAAAAACCTGCACTTCGATATGGCGAGCGTGGGCGATAAATTTCTCTAAAAAGACGCCATCGTCGGAGAAGTTGTTGCCTGCGAGGCGTTTTACGCGGGTAAATGCTTCGTTCAATGCCGATGCGTTATCGCAACACTGCATGCCAATTCCGCCGCCGCCCGCCGTGCTTTTCAGCATCACCGGATAGCCGATGCGGTTTGCTTCTTCCAGTGCGACATCCAGCGAAGTCAACAGGCCGCTACCGGAAAGCAGCGGAACATGGTTCAACTCTGCCAGTTCACGGGCGCGATGTTTAAGGCCGAAAGCTGCCATCTGTTCAACGGTGGGGCCAAGGAACACGATATTTTCACTGTCGCAGCGCTCGACAAAACTGGCGTTTTCACTCAAAAAACCGTAACCCGGATGCACTGCTTCTGCGCCACATTCTTTGAGGATCGCAAACAGTTTGTCCTGGTTGAGGTACGTTTCGCGCACGTTGCCGTCGCCTAAAGAGAAGGCGAGATCGGCCTGGCGCACGTGTTGGGAGTGTTTGTCGGCTTCGGCATAAACCGCAATCGCGGTGATGCCCATTTGCTTGAGGGTGCGGATGATACGCACCGCAATCGCGCCACGGTTGGCAATCAAGACTCGTTTAAACATAGCGGTTTCTCAGGCTCGCAGGTCGTCCTGCTGTCAATTCGGGCGCTGGAGTGCGGGCCGTCCCGCAGCGCTAAATGATTACCAGACGGCGACTTCAATCGGCGTTGGGTTGTAACCGTTGCAAGGGTTGTTGAGCTGCGGGCAGTTGGAGATCAGCACCAGAACATTCATTTTCGCCACCAGTTCGACGTATTTCCCCGGTGCTGAAATGCCATCGGCAAACTGCAATCCGCCTTCTTGAGTGACCGGCACGTTCATAAAGAAATTGATGTTGTGGGTGATGTCGCGGCGCGTCAGGCCATATTCCGGGTGCTGCGCCACGGCGAGCAGCCAGCTGTCGCGGCAGGCGTGCATATGGCGTTTTTCAAGTGAATAGCGAACGGTGTTGCTCTCGGTGGCACAGGCACCGCCGAGAGTGTCGTGGCGGCCACAGGTATCGGCCACAATTTCCAGCATAGGGCGGTCTTCGTTCGAGCGCAAAACGCTGCCACTGGTGAGGAAAACGTTGCGCTGGCCGCGCAGTGTATCGGTTACGCTATAGCGTTCGGCGGTGTCGTCGGCGTTATAAAACAGCGTATCTGCCGCCTGGTTGCCTTCCAGATCGGTGATGCGCAGTGTCTGGCCTTCTTGCAGGCGATAAACCCAGTAATCACCGGCGTTTACCGTGGCTTTGAGCTGGGCAGTTTCTGTATGGCGTGGGCTTTCAGTCAGCATCCGCAGGCTCCTTCAGTCAGGATATAAAGTTCGTTGTTATGCAGGCCACGGCAGTTTTCTTCACGTTGCAGGCAGATTTCCGGCAGTGGCTGGCGGGTGGCGTCCAGTTGAATGCCGAGCGCCTGGCGCGGGTAAGTCATTGCCTCGTTCAGCGGATGCGGGCAGGTGTGCAGAATCACTAAGGTGTCCATCGCAAAACGCAGCGTGACAGTTGCACCCGCCAGCCCCTGCCGTTCGAGTTTTAAATCGCCTTCATCGCTTGCGGTGACTTTGGCAAAAAAGTTGATATTTGCCGCCATGTCGCGTTTGCCAAGGCCGTATTTCGCCAGTTCAATCAGGAAGCTGTCGTAGCCGTTTTGGTGGCGTTCGTTGCGGGCTTGCTGGTAATCCAGCGCACCAAATTGCAGCGCGATTTGTGCGGCGTTACTGCTGCCGCAGACGGTTTCATGCCAGCCAAAGCTGTCTTGTTCGATGCCACAGAAGATGCGGCCCATATCGGAATACAGGCAATGCCCGGCGGTTAAGCGGAAAGTGTGCTGGCATTTCAGGGTGTCCGGCGCGTTATAGCGCTCCAGCAGGTTTTCCGGGTTGTAAAACAGTGCGGCGGCGTTCACTCCTCCGTCAATGTCGGTAAGCGTCAACGCGGTGCCACGGCGCATGATCAGCGACCAGTGGCTGCCCGCGGGGAGTTCGGTTTGGTAGGCCATATTTGGCTCCTTATTTCAGGCGACTTTACGTTCGGGTTCGGCATCCACCGCGCTGGCGGGTTTTTTATCAAGTGGGATATCGTAGGTAATGCTCGCACCCCAGCGGTCCGGTGCTTGCGGGTCGTGGCGCACTTTGTCGAACACCCACAGACGTGAACCAAGCGAAAAACCTTCTTTCAGATCGTGTGTAATCATGAAAATGGTCAGGCGGTGACGCTCCCACAAATCGCTGATCAGCAAATGCATTTCGTTGCGAATGCCGGGGTCGAGTGCGCCAAAAGGCTCATCAAGCAGCAGAATGCGTGGCTGTTTCATCAATGCCTGAGCCAGCGCCAGGCGCTGCTGCATACCGCCAGAAAGTTGGTGCGGGTATTTGTTTTGTGCGGGTAGTAAGCCGACTTGATCGAGCATGGCGCGGGCGCGTTCACGAATTCCCCGGCGTTTCTTGCCCCATACACGGCCCAACCAGCGAGCGGTGCTGAACTCCTCCGCCAGCATCACATTGCCAATTACGGTGAGGTGCGGAAACACCGAGTAGCGCTGGAAAACCACGCCACGCTGCGCATCCGGTTCTTGTGAGATAGGTTTTCCATCCAGCAAAAATTCGCCTTTGGTGGCTGATTCCGTGCCGAGAAGCATCTTCAGAAAGGTGGTTTTCCCGCAGCCTGAAGCGCCGACAATCGAGATAAACTCGCCTTCTTCCACTCTGACATTCAGCCGTTCCAGCACCACCTGGTCACCGTAGTGCTTTTCGATATTTTTCAGTTCGAGCAACGCCATAGCGCCTCCTTATTTTGCGTAATACCACGGGAAGCAGCGGCGGTTAACCACGCGCAGCAGCAGGTCGAGGGTGAAAGCCAGCAGCGTAATCCACGCCACGTACGGCAAAATTACGTCCATCGCCATATAACGGCGCATCAGGAAGATGCGGTAACCCAGCCCTTCGGTGGCGGCTATGGCTTCGGCGGCAATCAGGAACAGCCAGGCGGAACACAGCGACAAACGCACCGCATCAATCAGGCGTGGCAACAGTTGTGGCAGAACGACGCGCCAGAGAATTTGTGCACTGTGGCCGCCCAGCGTCTGGGCTTTCACCATTTGTTCGTGGGGAATCGCCTGCACCTGGAGCTGTAAATCGCGCACGATAAACGGCGTAATGCCGATGACAATCAGCACCACTTTTGACACTTCCCCCAGCCCAAAGGTGATGAAAAGAATCGGTAAAATCGCCAGCGGCGGGATTAATGCAATCAAGGTGATTAGCGGTGAAAGCACTGAACGCACCACTGGAAGCGCGCCGCAGAACAGGCCAAAAACCAGCGCCAGAAAGGCACTCAGTCCAACGCCTGTCAGCAAACGCAGCAGGCTTGCGGCGCTGTCTGTCCAGAACAGATATTCGCCAGTCCGCGGGCTTGGCGTGAACGCCATGCGGTCGATAGCCGCCCACATTGCATCAAACCCCGGCAGCAGTTTGTCGTAACTGTTGGCGGCGAGGCGGGCATCAGACGACACCAGATAGAAGAAAATCAGCGCGACTAATGGCAAGGCGCCCATCAGCACTCGGGTCATTGGCTGAGGGTGATAGTTAATGATTTTGCGCATCGGGCACCTCCGGTTTACAGCGCGTTGCTCACGACGAGGTGAAGAAACTCATCGGTGAAACGCAGTTTGGTGTTGTTGGTATCGCCCCAGTTTCCGGCCGGTGTCGCCACACCGACGACGTCGGCAGACGGCGCGGCATCGCCCAATAAGCCGTGTTTAAAGGAGAACTCGGCAACCATCTGCATGGTGGTTTTCAGTTGTGGGCTGTCGGTGAAATCGAGCGCCAGTTTCGGGTCGCTGAATAAATGCGTGGCGGCGAGCTGGGCGTCGAACCCGGCTAAATCGGTGCCTGCGGCCTGGCCCATTTGCGTGCGAGCGGTTTTGGCAGTTTCCGATTCTCCCTGCATGACTTTCAGCGTTTCAAACCAGGCTCCGGTCAGCGCTTTGCCGAGTTCCGGGTGGGCTCTCAGGGTTTCGGTGTTCACCACCAACAGGTCGAGAATTTCGCCGGGGATTTGGGCGGAGGAGAACAGGAGTTTGGCGTTGGGCTGTTTTTGCGCTTCGGCTAACAGCGGGTTCCAGGTGACGATAGATTTCACGTCCGGCGTGGTAAATGCCGCGACCAGATCCGCATCGGCGGTGTTCACCACCTTCACATCACGCTCGCTCAGGCCTGATTTTTCCAGCGCGCGAGCCAGTAAATAGTGTGAAACAGAAAGCTCGACCAGGTTAACGGGCTGGCCTTTTAATTCGGCAATAGATTTTGCGGATTTAGAGAGGATGCCGTCATTACCGTTGGAGTAGTCGCCAATAATCAGTGCGGTGCTGTCGACGCCGCCAGCGGCCGGAATGGTCAGCGCGTCCATGTTGGTCATGGTGCAGCCGTCAAACCCTCCGGCGGTGTATTGGTTCACCGATTCGATATAGTCGTTAACCTGCACAAATTTAATATCGATGCCGTATTTGTCGGCCCATTTTTTGACGATGCCGCTTTGTTGGGCGTAATCCCACGGCATCCAGCCTGCGTAGATAGACCAGCAGAGTTTAAACGAGGGTTTTGCGGCAAAGCTGCTGACACTAAACAGCGCGATTGCGGCAAACAAGATTCCACGGTGGCAAGCTTTAAGCATGGTGGTTCCTCTGACGGTTGCGGAAAAAGGTGCAGGAGGGCGGCGCTCAATGGTCGCTTATCCTCCCGGGCTTTTGTCCCGCCGTGTAACCGCCAGAGGGCGGTCGATCACTCTCGGACCAGCATCTTTCGACCGGAACCCTAGTGATCCATTACCAAATTGTATGGCGACATCGGTTGCCCGTATCACCCCTGCATCCAGATATCAGCAAGATGAATGCCAGGTGTGAAAAATAGATAATTTATCTATTTATTACAGAGGATTAACCTACATTTAGGGGTGTGCACAATTGAAGGGAAATGTGCCAATAAGGTGCAGAGTAGCGTATGAAAATGCACCATTTCAGCGCAAATCTGCCTGAAAGAGATTGTTGTGAAAGGGTATCTTGCAAAGTCAGGTTGGACTATCCTTAGCAGCATTATTGGGTGCGCATTTGCGTATTTGCATTGAATGGTGAAGGAGTAGAAAAGATGGCGACAGGTAAGTCCTGGTCACGCTGGTTTGCGCCGCTTGCGGCAATTTTAATGGTGGTGAGTCTGAGTGGCTGTTTTGATAAAGAAGGCGATCAACGTAAAGCGTTTATCGATTTCTTACAAAACACAGCGATGCGCAGCGGTGAACGCCTGCCAACGCTGACAACCGATCAGAAAAAGCAATTTGGTCCACTGGTTTCTGATTACGCGATTTTGTATGGCTTTGCCCAACAGGTAAACCAGGCAATGGATGACGGCATGAAGCCAGTCGCTGACAGCGTAAACAGCATTCGTGTACCACAAGATTATATGACTCAGCGCGAACCTCTGAGCCAGGCTAACGGTTCACTGAACGTGTTAGGCCAACAAGTGCAAAATGCCAAAATGCAGGCAGACAGCGCTCGTTCCACCTTAAAGCAGCCTGACGATTTGAAAGTTGTTTACGACAAGGTTTATCAGAAAGTGGTTACTGCTCCGGCAGACGCTATGGCTCCACTGATCCCTGCGGCACAAACTTTCACAGCACAACTGGTGCAAGTGGGTAACTTCATCCAGCAGCAGGGCACTCAAGTTGGCTTTACTGCAGGTGGCATTCAGTTCCCAACCTCACAGCAGGCAAGCCAGTACAACTCGCTGATTGCTCCGCTGACTTCACAGCATCAGGCGTTTATGCAGGCTTATTCAGCCGCTCAAACTTCAATGCAGTAATTGCAGTTTTCCCCGTCGAAAGACGGGGAATAATCTCCCGCTTTAGCATTCCACATCCGCGCTTAATTCCTACCCAGGGTACAAATTTGTCATAAATTTGACACCACCTGATGCTGTTCATAAACTCGTCATTAACTGTCCGTTATGAGGAGTTCTCATGCCAAATACAATGTCCCAAAAGACTGCCCGAGAAGGGTTAAGCAACCCTGAGCTTTTTGAAGGCGGCGTTTACGTCACGAAAAACGGTGTCGCGGAACTCTTTGTTCAGACAGCAGCAGAGCGCCAGTTGGAAGAGGCTGAACGCCTACGTGAGCGCCAGAGCAACGCGCTATTAAAACTGGTGATGAAGGCTAAGCTCGATGTGACTGAAGGGAAAACGGTTTCGCCTGAAGCGGCCCTCCAACGACTCCGTTCCGCAAGGAAATAAACAGGGAGTATAAAGTGAAGGAACACAGCATTGTACTTACCGAAACTGCGGTGAAAAGCCTCCAGGATATTGAATTCTTTAAGTCACAATTTATCGGTGTGGAAGCTGCGGGAACGTTCATTGAATCGCTGTTGTTACGTTCGGTTGCGGCTATTTCAGAGGACCCAAGCCGATATCGTATAAACGGTACTCTCGCGGACAAAGGTGTCAGGATTCGTGAGTGGCTGGATGTGGAAAATGAGTATCGTTGTTTTTATGATGACAGCAACCATTCTGAAATCGGCATTTTACTCTATGCAAGCATGAAGGAAGATTTCGAATCGGCGCTCTATCGCCACAATGTTATTTACTGAGTTTACCCCTACTCTGAGCGTCCAGACCGCAGATGGCCTGAGCTCCAGCCCTTCGGACGGCTAAAATAAACCTTGTTATTCACTGCTGTTATATGAGTTAATGCATTCATCGGTTTGAAGCACAGACCCTTAAGCAGTTTAGTAGCGCAGTCCTCAAAGAGTTATCATAGATACCCTTCGACGTGATCTACCTTCCTTTATCGCTTTAAAAAATCTGTAAAACATTCCAATTGCGCCGGAAGGCAAATTTAATTTAAAAGGTAATATCTATGTCTAGCAAAATGACTGGTCTCGTAAAATGGTTCAACTCTGACAAAGGCTTCGGCTTCATCACTCCTGACGATGGCTCAAAAGACGTGTTCGTTCACTTCTCTGCTATCCAGATTGATGGCTACAAGTCTCTGGACGAAGGCCAGAAAGTGTCTTTCACCATCGAAAGTGGTGCTAAAGGCCCAGCTGCTGGTAACGTAACTAACCTGTAAGGTTAACGTTAGCAAAGCTAAGAATTTAAAAACCCGCCTCGGCGGGTTTTTTCGTATCTGGGGTTTATTTCCCAAAAAGTCTTCGGGAATTATCTTCGATCTTCCCCAGCAGTCGCCGTTTCTGCATGGTCCGTGTCCAGCTCACGGATAGCCCCGCAGCCGAAAGTAACCGGTGATACTGCTCATCATCAAATGGCATATGCCATGCTGTCGCAATTGCTTCTGCAACCGTCACATCACTAACGCGAGAAACCAGCTCAAGCGGTGATTCCGTCGATACATTTCCTGCCATTACGACCCGATAAAGCCAGCCGCAATAACCTGTTTCCTGCATCAAAGAAGACATATCACTAATGCCAAAATGGTAATTCAGCTTGAAGCAGGGTGAGCGCGGTTGCGTGACCTGAATCAGTGCTTCTCCCCAACGGAAAATATCGCCGATATAGACATCTTTTTCTGTCAGACCTTCGGTCGATAAGTTTTCACCGTAGGCAGGAGCGGTAAAAAGCTCAGCTTGTTCGGGGAATTCACGCGCCCAGTGAAGATAATGTTCACGTGGGTAGTGGCATAACGCGCGATCCGGCCCGCCATGAATAACTTTTTCAGCCTGCTGATCGCCTTCAAGGCCCAGTTCAGTGAGTTTAAGTTCACCATCGACCTGATATTTGGCGATAGCACTCGGCCTACTGCCCTGATATTCACGAATTTTGCCGATATAAACGTTTAGCGAATAGTGCATCTGAACCTCCCTGCAACAGACATAAAAAAAGCGAGCCATCAGGCTCGCCTCTCGTCAGCTGCAATGCAACTTATTTTTTAGCGGCAAAACGTGCTGCTGCTTCGTCCCAGTTCACCACATCCCAGAATGCTTTGATGTAGTCAGGGCGACGGTTTTGGAATTTCAGGTAGTAAGCGTGTTCCCAAACGTCCAGACCCACGATTGGGAAGCCAGAAACGCCAGCGACCGCTTCGCCCATCAGAGGGCTGTCCTGGTTTGCAGTAGAAACCACAGCCAGTTTGTCGCCTTTCAGAACCAGCCACGCCCAGCCGGAGCCGAAACGTGTTGCTGCTGCTTTTTCAAATTCAGCTTTGAAGTTATCAACGCTACCGAAATCACGCTCGATGGCTGCCTTCAGATCACCTTGCAAAGTGGTGCCAGTTTTCAGGCCTTTCCAGAAGAAGCTGTGGTTAGCGTGGCCGCCTGCGTTGTTACGCAGAACGGTTTTTTTGTCTGCCGGCAGTTGATCCAGTTTAGCGATCAACTCTTCAACAGGCAGGCTTGCGAACTCTGGCAGAGACTCCAGCGCTGCATTCGCGTTGTTTACGTACGCCTGGTGGTGTTTGCTGTGATGGATTTCCATCGTTTGTTTGTCGAAATGTGGTTCCAGGGCGTCGTATGCGTAAGGCAGGGATGGCAGGGTGTAGCTCATATTCTCATCTCCATTTATACCCGTCACCTTTCAAGCCGCAGATGCGTTGGCTGCGGTCACTCACCTGAATCACTTAGTTCACTAAGCTCATCAGGACTCATTCACTTGCCGCCTTCCTGCGACTCGAAATGTTTAGGGTATGCAGTTGAACGGCGAATAACCTGTTAACGCCGCGTAATCAGTTGGTTCATTATAGTTAATTAAATGATATTGAAAATGATTATCAATGCCGTAGTTTTTATAAGGTTATAGCTTTTTGGCATGATGGCGAAAATGTGAGCGTTGTCAGGTGGATAAATCGTTTTTTGCCACGCTGTTCAGAAACTGGCATTGCGGCAAAGGCAGTACGGAAAAATTAGGGTGATAGTCAGCGTTTCTTCATACGCAGGAGCATCCTTATGTCGCTTAATATCGCCCTTTTCGGTATTGGCCTTGATACTTACTGGCCACAGTTTTCGGGCCTCGAACAACGCCTGACGGACTATTTGCAGCACATTGACCAACGCCTCACAACGCTTAACGCCACTGTCATTAACGGTGGGCTGATTGATAGCGTCGCCAATGCAGATACGTTTGCTACGCAACTCCAAAGCCAGCCGGTCGATGCCATTGTGCTTTACATCAGCACTTACGCGCTTAGCTCAACCGTGCTGCCGCTGGTGCAAAAAATAAATAAGCCGGTGATTATCCTGGCGCTGCAACCGGAGCCAGGTTTGCCCTACGCCAAAATCCGTGACATGACCGATCGCGGTCAACGTACCGGTGAGTGGCTTGCTCATTGCCAGGCGTGCAGCGCACCAGAGTTGGCGAACGTATTTAATCGCGCAGGTATTCGTTATCAACTTATCGTTGGTGCATTACAAGGTGATGACTATGTCTGGGAGCAAACCTCGCAATGGCTACAGGCGCTGGAAGTACAAAAAGGGTTGTCTGCTTGCCAGGTGGGCGTTCTGGGTCACTATTACGATGGCATGGTAGATGTTTACAGCAACATGACCAATCTGAGTGCCAGACTCGGCGTGCGTTTCAAACCGCTTGAAATGTGCGAACTGGCGGAATATCGCGAGCAAGTCACGCCTGAGACCTGCGCACAAAAATGGCAGGAAGTTGAATCCTCGCTGCAAATCGATCCGTCTTGTGAAAAGGTCGAACTGGAACGCGCGGTGCAAACCGCCTGTGCAATGGACAAACTCATCGAAAACAACCGCCTCGGCGCGCTGGCCTATTACTACGAAGGACGCAACTGCAACGCTTACGAGAACATAATTACTTCAATTATTCTCGGCAACACGCTGCTGACTCAGCGCGGCGTTCCGGTCGCCGGGGAGTATGAGATCAAAAACGTACTGGCAATGAAAATCCAGCAACTTCTGGGGGCGGGTGGCTCGTTTTCGGAACCTTATGGCATTGAGTTTAAAGATGATGTAGTGCTCTGGGGACATGATGGCCCGGCGCATCCGCTAATGGCCGAAGGAGATGTGTGCCTTGTTCCTCTGCCGGTTTATCACGGCAAACCGGGCAAAGGCGTGTCGATTCAGATGACGGTGAAACCCGGCCCGGTAACTTTCCTTTCTATTGTTGAGGATGCACAAAACGGTGTGCGTTTGCAGTACGCCGAAGGTGAAGCCGTGCCGGGCGAAGTGCTGGATATCGGCAACACCAACAGCCGCTACCGTTTCCCGTTAAATGCTCGTGATTTCACCACCCAATGGTGCCTCGGCGGGCCAGCTCATCATTGTGCAATTGGTCTTGGGCATCAGGGTGAGGTTCTGGAAAAACTCGCCTGGCTGCTTGGCGTACAGAGCGTGAAAATCTGTTAATCCGAGAAATGGTGGATGACGCGTACCGCTTATCCACCCTACAAAAACAGGTTGAAGGGATATAAAGAACTGTGACTCCCATCAATCCTACCCCCTGAATTTTGCCAGCTTTACCCCTGCGGCGGCAGTACATGGAAGGTTCGCCCATTGTTCACTCTTTAGACTCAATGGCATTGGGGTTGCCAGTTGTCACCCCTGCGTTTTTGGCTAAAACAGAGGGATAGAAAATGAGTAACGCAATAACAATGGGGATAATCTGGCATCTGGTGGGTGCTGCAAGCGCCGCCTGCTTTTACGCCCCTTTTAAGAAAGTACAGCATTGGTCATGGGAAACCATGTGGGCCGTTGGCGGTTTCGTCTCGTGGATAATCCTGCCATGGCTGGTCAGCTACATTTTGCTTCCTGATTTTTGGGCTTACTACGGTTCGTTTAACGCTTCAACCCTGCTGCCAGTCTTCCTGTTCGGTGCGATGTGGGGCATTGGTAACATTAACTACGGCCTGACGATGCGCTATCTCGGCATGTCGATGGGCATTGGCATCGCAATTGGTATCACGCTGATTGTCGGTACGTTAATGACGCCAATTATTGCCGGAAAATTTGATGTTTTAATCGGCACACCTGGCGGGCGCATGACACTGCTGGGCGTTTTGGTGGCACTGGTGGGCGTGGCGATTGTCACCCGCGCAGGGCAACTTAAAGAACGCAAAATGGGCATTAAAGCCGAAGAGTTCAACCTGAAAAAAGGGCTGATACTAGCGGTAATGTGCGGCATTTTCTCGGCGGGTATGTCTTTTGCGATGGACGCCGCAAAACCGATGCATGAAGCCGCAGCAGCATTGGGCGTTGACCCACTGTATGTCGCGTTGCCGAGTTACGTCATCATTATGGGTGGCGGCGCGGTAATTAACCTCGGCTACTGCTTCATTCGTCTGGCAAAAATGCAGAGCTTGTCGATAAAAGCCGACTTCTCACTGGCAAAACCGCTGATCATCAGCAACGTGCTTTTCGCAGCTCTTGCCGGTTTGATGTGGTATCTGCAATTCTTCTTCTACGCCTGGGGCCACGCCAAAATTCCTGCGCAATACGACTACATGAGCTGGATGTTGCACATGAGTTTCTACGTGCTGTGCGGCGGTTTGGTCGGCTTGATCATGAAAGAGTGGAAGTCAGCAGGTAGAAAGCCTGTTGGTGTACTGAGCATCGGTTGTGTGGTGATTATTATTGCGGCAAACATCGTCGGCCTTGGTATGGCTGCGTAATACCCGTCATACTTCAAGTCGCTGGGTTGTTGGCTGCACTCACTTACCCCAGTCACTTACTTTAGTAAGCTCCTGGGGATAAGTTCCTTTGCCGCCTACCTGCAACTTGAATTATTTAGGGTATCCAATTGAAGCGTGTATCGTTGACGCCACATCCGTGGCGTCATCCCCGTCTCCTTAGTAAACACTACTGAAAAGTAGTTACTGTCCTCAAAGCCGCACCGTGTGGCGATATCCCCAATCAACAGCTCGCTATGGCGCAATAAATCCTGCGCCTGGCAAATCTTTAGCTGGCGTAAATACTGACTGATGGACATGCCGGTTTGTTGGCGGAAAAACTGCCGCAAATAGCGCTCTGCCAGCTGATGCTGCTGGCAAAATTGCGATAATTCAAAAGGCGTGTTGAGGCTTTTCCCAAGCGCAGCCATCAATAAATCGAGGGTTTCGTTGCTGTCTGGCCCGGCGGCATCCTGAGATTTGTAACGGTGGCGACGCAGCAGAATACACAGCTGCAGAAACAGGCTTTCCGTCAAACACAACGACAGCGCATCGGGCTTCACGCTTTCGTGTTCCAGTTGGCCAATTAACTGGCGTGCCTGCGCCATGCCATGGCTGCTCAAACGCCAGCGCGGGTCTTTTCCAGAAGCTGCCGCGTTATCCAGCAGTTCGCTCCAGTCGACGTTGAGCTTCAGCCGTTCCGGGCAATAGATAATGTTATGCAACACCAGGCCGTTAACCGATTCGTAGCTGTGGCGATCTTCGGCGCGAATATAAAACAGGTCGCCGCAGGTGATGCGATAGGGGCGGTCGTTCAGTACGTGCAGGCCGTTGCCGCGCCACACCAGCACCAGCTCGCAGAAATCATGGGTATGTTCGGCAAAGACGTTTTGCGGATAGCGGTCGGCCACCGCTACGGGTTGTACGGTGGAGGCGAAAAAATCTGCTTTTTTGAGAACTAAATGACCCGCCACAGCAATACCTCAAAACCAGAACAATCAGAAAGTATTGGCTTTTTTGGCTAAAAAAACGGTGATTGCCTTCGCGATTACTGAAGTTGTGTGTCGCGCCCCTGGCGAATCTCACGCGGGGACCAGGAAAACTCGCGCTTAAAAAGCGTCGAAAAATGGTTACTGTCGCCAAACCCGCACTGGAAGGCGATATCCGTTACGCTCTCCTCGCCGTGGCGCAGCAGGTGCCGGGCTTTCATCAGGCGTAAACGGTTGAGATAACGCTGCGGTGTCATGCCGGTTTGCTGTTTTAACTGGCGATGCAGCGTGCGCAGGGAAAGGGTGAATTGCGAGGCCAGTTGCTCCCAACATATATCTTCGGCGAAATGGTCTTCAAGCCACGCCATTAGTTGGTTTAAGCGGCCTTCCGAGTTGGTAGCACCTTCCATCATGCTGCCTCTGCGTAGCAACACCAGCAGTTGCATAAACAGAATTTCACGGTTAGCGACGGCGTGGGTATCCGCTGCTTCACCAATCTGTTCAAACTTTTCAATCAAACCGCGAACCTGTTGCAACACCGGCTGGTTCACGCGCCAGTGGGATGGATAATTGCCGTCCTGCTCCTGTGGCAGCAGCTTATCGAGCCCGGACAAAAAGCAAAACGCATCGGGTGCACGATACAGAATATTGGTCAGGCAGAGGTTTTCGGTCTGTTCGTACAAATGGCGGTCGTGGTCACGCACAAAACAGACGGAGCCCCCGCTCAACGTATACGGTTGACCATTAAAAACATGCGTTCCAGTACCGTGTTCTACGATAACAATCTCATAAAAATCATGATGGTGTTCCGGGAATGCGGGCTGGGGTAAACGCGGCTCAATCGCCACGGATGAATGTCCAGATGGGAAAAAATCAAAACCATGCAATATCGTCATCATTACCCCCAGGCTCATTTAAAGTAGCTCGATAGTAGATAACGCTTCTCATCAGCACCTTAAAGTTTCGACACGAAACTAGCTAAAAACTGTTCGTTTTTTAAGAAAGGCCGGGAATTATCAGGAAATGCGGAGGGCGTCACAGGGCGGTTTTAGGGGTGATAAACACGAATATGTGACATCACTCACGTTCACCTTTGCCTTTTTGCCAACGGCTGATTGGCGCTGTCAGTGTCGAGAAGGTGCACGACAGCGTAACTTTTTAGAGTGGGGGCAATTCATTTAGCAAGGACCCCCAAAATGACTCTACGCCATAGTGTTGCGGTAGACCTGGGCGCATCAAGCGGCCGTGTCATGCTGGCACGCTTTGAACGTGAAACCCGCAGCATCTGTCTGCGTGAAATTCATCGTTTTACCAACTGCTTAAAACAGATCGATGGTTCAACCGTCTGGGACGTCGATGCGCTTGAAGGTGAAATCCGTACCGGCCTGCAAAAAGCCTGCGACGAAGGCATCGCCATCGACAGCATCGGCATCGACACCTGGGGTGTGGATTACGTGCTGGTTGGTTGCGACGGTAATCGCGTTGGGCAGCCAGTTTCTTACCGCGACAGCCGCACCGATGGGGTGATGGACACCGCGCTAAATCAACTTGGCCGTGACGAGATTTACCGTCGTACGGGCATCCAGTTCATGCCATTCAACACGCTTTATCAATTGCGTGCGCTGGTGGAGCAGCAGCCAGAACTTATCGATAACGTCGAACATGCGCTGCTGATCCCGGACTATTTCTGCTTCCGGCTGACCGGTGCGCTCAACTGGGAATACACCAACGCTACCACCACACAACTGGTGAATATCAACAGCGACAATTGGGATGAAACGCTGCTCGACTGGGCGGGCGTGCCGCATAAATGGTTCGGCAAGCCGACGCATCCTGGCAATGTTATCGGCCAATGGGTTTGCCGCGAAGGCAACAAAATCCCGGTGGTTTCCGTTGCCACGCATGACACCGCCAGCGCGGTCATTGGTGCGCCGCTCAAAGACAAAGACGCGGCATATCTCTCATCCGGCACCTGGTCGTTAATGGGCTTTGAGAGCAAAACCCCCTACGCCAACAGTGCTGCGTTAGCCGCAAACATCACTAATGAAGGCGGTGCAGAAGGGCGCTACCGGGTACTGAAAAATATTATGGGGCTGTGGCTTTTGCAGCGCGTCACCAAAGAATTGGGGATCACCGATCTGGGTGATCTTATCGATCGCACTCAAAAAACCGCTGCCTGCCGTTTTGTGATCAACCCGAACGACGATCGTTTTATTAACCCGGAAAGCATGAGCCGCGAAATTCAGGCTGCGTGCCGCGAAAGCAACCAGCCGGTGCCGTTCACCGACAACGAACTGGCGCGCTGTATTTTCGACAGCCTGGCGCTGCTGTATGCCAAAACTCTGCAAGAACTGGCCGCCGTCCGTGGCCGCCCGTTTAGCTGCCTGCACATTGTTGGCGGCGGTAGCCAGAACGCCTTGCTTAACCAACTTTGTGCCGATGCCTGCGGTATTCCTGTTTTCGCCGGACCGATTGAAGCTTCAACGCTTGGCAATATTGGCTGCCAGTTAATGGCGCTGGACGAAATTACTGATGTCGACGACTTCCGCAAAATTGTCGCCGCCAGCTACGAACTGAAATCTTTTACCCCTCAATTAGATAGCGAAATTGCTCGCCACATCGCGCAGTTTCAGCTCAACATTCAAACAAGTAAGGAGTTTTGCGCATGACCACACCTCTTGATCAAGCCTGGGAACTGGCAAAACAGCGCTTTGCTGCTGTCGGTGTTGATGTTGAAACCGCACTGCAACAGCTCGATCGTTTACCGGTTTCTATGCACTGCTGGCAGGGCGATGACGTTGCCGGATTTGAAAACCCGGAAGGTGCGCTGAGCGGTGGGATTCAGGCCACGGGGAACTACCCAGGTAAAGCACGCAGTGCCACCGAATTACGCTCGGATTTGGAACGTGCATTAAGCCTGATTCCTGGGCCAAAACGCCTGAACCTGCACGCGATTTATCTGGAGTCTGAACAACCGGTTTCCCGCGACAAAATCAAACCAGAGCATTTTAAAAACTGGGTGGAATGGGCGAAAGCCAACAAACTGGGTCTGGATTTTAACCCGTCTTGCTTCTCGCACCCGCTCAGTGCCGACGGTTTTACGCTGTCCCATGCTAACGATGAAATCCGCCAGTTCTGGATTGACCACGTGAAAGCCAGCCGCAAAATTTCTGCGTATTTCGGCGAACAACTCGGCACGCCGTCGGTGATGAACATCTGGATCCCGGACGGCATGAAAGATATCACGGTTGATCGCCTGGCTCCGCGCCAGCGTTTAGTCGCCGCCCTTGATGAAGCAATGAGCG
Source organism: Buttiauxella cochleicola (assembly GCF_021283185.1). Classification (NCBI taxonomy): domain Bacteria; kingdom Pseudomonadati; phylum Pseudomonadota; class Gammaproteobacteria; order Enterobacterales; family Enterobacteriaceae; genus Buttiauxella; species Buttiauxella cochleicola. The sequence goes on along the minus strand of NZ_JAJSOS010000007.1, from coordinate 128,336 downwards.
AAAAACTCAACCCGGCACACCATATCGATGCGGTAGAAAGCAAGCTGTTTGGCATTGGAGCGGAAAGCTACACCGTCGGCTCTAACGAGTTTTATTTTGGTTACGCCACCAGCCGCCAGACCGCACTGTGTCTCGATGCCGGCCATTTCCACCCAACCGAAGTCATCTCCGACAAAATCTCCAGCGCCATGTTGTATGTGCCGCGCCTGCTGCTACACGTAAGCCGTCCGGTGCGTTGGGACAGCGACCACGTGGTGCTGCTGGATGATGAAACCCAGGCGATCGCCAGCGAGATTATCCGCAATGACCTGTTCGACCGCGTTCATATTGGCCTGGATTTCTTCGATGCCTCAATCAACCGTATCGCCGCCTGGGTTATCGGTACGCGCAACATGAAGAAAGCCATGCTACGCGCGCTGCTCGAGCCAACCGAGACGCTGCGCCAGCTGGAACTTGAAGGTGATTACACCGCGCGCCTGGCGTTACTCGAAGAGCAAAAATCGCTGCCGTGGGCGGCGGTGTGGGAAATGTACTGCCAGCGCAACGACACGCCGGTTGATGCCCAGTGGCTGAAAACGGTACGCAGCTATGAAAAAGACGTGTTGAGCAAACGCGCTTAACGACTCAACGGTGGATGACACTTCGCTTATCCACCCTACTACTTATTATCGAACGTAGGGCAGAGCCATCTGCCAGACGAATAACAGGAACACAAGACTATGCAGAACATCCTCAACGCCTGGTTTGTAGAAGGCATGATCAAAGCAACCAGCGATGCCTGGCTGAAAGGTTGGGACGAGCGCAATGGCGGCAACATTACCATGCGCCTGGATGAAGCCGATATCGCGCCATTCCAGGCTGATTTCCACGCCGCACCGCGTTACATCTCATTAAGCCAGCCAATGCCTGAACTGGCTAACACGCCATTTATCGTCACTGGTTCAGGAAAATTCTTCCGCAATGTGCAACTTGATCCGGCGGCAAATATCGGCGTGGTGAAAGTCGACAACCGGGGTACCGGCTACCACATCTTATGGGGCTTGGAAAACGAAGCTGTGCCAACATCTGAGCTGGCGGCGCATTTCCAGTCACACAGTGTGCGTATCAAAACTACCGGCGGGAAAGACCGCGTGATCATGCACTGCCACGCCACCAACCTGATTGCCTTGACCTACGTGCTGGAAAATAGAACCGACGTCATCACACGCAAACTGTGGGAAGGCAGCACTGAGTGCTTAGTCGTATTCCCGGACGGCGTCGGCATTCTGCCGTGGATGGTGCCGGGTACCGATGAAATTGGCAACGCGACCGCAGGTGAAATGGCAAAACACTCGCTGGTGCTGTGGCCGTTCCACGGGGTATTCGGTAGTGGCCCAACGCTTGATGAGGCATTCGGTCTTATCGACACAGCCGAGAAGTCTGCCGAAGTGTTGGTAAAAGTCATTTCGATGGGCGGCATGAAACAAACCATCAGTCGTGACGAGCTTATCGCTCTTGGTAAACGTTTTGGCGTCACCCCGTTAGCAAGCGCTTTAGAACTATAAGGAACATGACGATGAGCTTTATGTTGGCCTTACCAAAAATCAGCCTTCACGGCGCAGGTGCCATCGGCGATATGGTGAAATTGATTGCCGCCAAACCGTGGGGAAAAGCGTTAATCATTACTGACGGGCAACTGGTGAAAATGGGCTTGTTAGACAGCCTGTTTAGCGCGCTTGATGAGCATCAGCTTTCTTATGAACTGTTTGATGAAGTGTTCCCGAACCCGACCGAAGAACTGGTGCAAAAAGGCTTTGCCGCTTATCAGGCTGCCAACTGTAACTACCTGATTGCCTTCGGTGGCGGCAGTCCAATCGATACTGCCAAAGCGGTGAAGATCCTGACTGCAAACCCAGGTCCATCAACCGCTTATTCGGGCGTTGGCAAAGTCACTAACCCGGGTGTTCCGCTGGTGGCGATTAACACCACTGCGGGAACGGCGGCAGAGATGACCAGTAACGCCGTCATCACCGATTCTGTGCGCCATGTAAAAGAAGTGATTATCGACACTAACCTCATCCCGGATATTGCTGTGGATGATGCAAGCGTAATGCTCGATATTCCGGCAAGTGTCACTGCTGCAACGGGTATGGATGCGTTAACTCACGCCATTGAAGCTTATGTTTCCGTTGCCGCGCATCCGTTAACTGATGCTAACGCATTGGAATCTATCCGCCTGATTAGTCAGTGGTTGCCGAAAGCAGTCGACGATGGTCATAACCTTGAAGCGCGTGAAATGATGGCTTACGGGCAATACCTGGCAGGTATGGCGTTTAACAGCGCAGGCCTTGGATTGGTACATGCGCTGGCCCACCAACCGGGTGCCACGCACAACCTGCCACACGGTGTTTGCAACGCGATTTTACTGCCAGTTATTGAAGCTTTTAACCGCCCGAAAGCCGTTGCACGTTTTGCAAAAGTTGCCGCAGCGATGGGAGTCAATACTCAGGATATGAACGAAGAAGAAGCCAGCTTTGAGGCAATTCTGGCGATTCGTGCGCTTTCTACTCGCGTCGGTATTCCATCTGGCTTTAGCCAGCTTGGAATTCAAACCACAGATATCGAAGATTGGCTGGATAACGCTTTGGCTGACCCATGTGCGCCATGTAATCCACGCGTGGCAACCCGCGAGGAAGTGCGCGAGCTGTATCTGGAGGCGTTATGATCCGCAAAGCTTTTGTGATGCAGGTAAACCCGGATGCTCATGAAGAATATCAACGTCGCCATACGCCGATTTGGCCAGAGCTGGAAGCGGTACTTAAACAGCACGGTGCTCATCACTACGCTATTTATCTTGATGCACAACGCCACCTACTTTTTGCCACGGTAGAGATTGAGTCTGAAACTCGCTGGAATGCTGTCGCACAAACGGAAGTTTGCCAACGCTGGTGGAAGCATATGAGCGAGATTATGCCGAGCAACCCGGATAACAGCCCGGTGAGTGCGGAGCTGAAAGAAGTGTTTTATTTAGAGTAAAACGGAGGGCGGGTGCATTGCGCAGCTCGCCCTTTTTCAGTCTAATCGAACTACTAAACCACTGCACCTTCCAGCGCTTTATTAATCACCTGCGAGAGCTCTTTCACATCGAACTTCGCTACATAGCCGTTCGCGCCCACCTTGCGGACGTGATCTTCGTTGGCGCTACCTGATAGAGACGAGTGAATCACCACCGGAATGTGTTTTAACGTGATATCTGTTTTGATATTGCGCGTCAGCGTAAATCCGTCCATTTCCGGCATTTCAATGTCTGTTAATACCATACCAATACGATCGGTGATCGGCTGGCCTGCGGCTTTGGCTTCTGCCGCAATCAGCTTTATTTTTTCCCACGCTTCTAAACCCGTGGAATGCATCATCACCGGAATACCCATGCCTTTCAGGCCTTGTTCAAGCATCTGGCGGGCGACTTTTGAATCTTCGGCAACAATCGCGACAGCACCCGGTTTCAGAGGGTTTGTGTTCCCTTCGATTGCCGCCATATCGACTTTGCGGCCTGAAGGAATAATGTCGTAAAGAATCTGTTCAACATCGAGTACCAGTGCCAGTTCGCCTTTGTATTCGTCGCTATTGAGTGAAGCGATACTGGTGATATTGCGGCTACTCACACCGGATTCGGCAGCGTGAACCTGGCTCCAGTCGAGGCGGATAATATTTTCTACCGACTCCACTGCAAATGCCTGCGTGCTGCGTGCGTATTCGGTAATCAAAAGAAGATTCAGGCCCGTTTTTGGCGTGCAGCCGGTAACGGCGGGCAGGTCGATAACCGGGATAAATTGGTCACGAATATTTGCCATACCCAGCAGCGGTGACATCATCCCAGCAGCGCGATTGATCTTCTGCATTGGCACAATTTCGCGCAGCTTAAATACGTTGATGCCATACAGCTCTGATTTGCCGCCGTGCTGGCCTTCCCCTAAGCGGAACAACAACAGCTCAAATTTGTTGGATAACGCCAGGTTAGCCCTTTCATCAATATCTTTTTGAAAACTATCCATTTTAACCTCTGGTTGTAACCCGGCGGGTCATCGTTGCCCCGTTTCCTGTTTAAGTTATCGGCAGATGGAATAAAAAGTGCAGTCTGTTTGGATGAAGAAAATCCCCCTTTGCTTCACCCGGCGCGTTGCCCTACTATTAACGCCTTGTAGGGTCGGGACAAAAAAATGAAAAAGCCGCTAACAATCAAGGATATTGCTGAACTGGCCAATGTATCTATTGCGACAGTTTCCCGTGTTCTGAATAACAACAGCTGGGTGGCGGATAAAACTCGCGCCAGGGTTGAAAAAGTTATTCAGGAGCAGCAATTCAGCCCCAATTTGTTGGCGCGCGGTATGATTTCCAAAAAGACACAGACGCTGGCGATTGTCGTTTCCGATATCAGTAACCCCTATTTTGTGATGCTGGTTGCTCAAATCGAAAATGAGAGTTTGCGGGCGGGATATAAAGTCACACTCTACGATACACAATCTGCAAATAAATCCTCTTCGCAGGGTGAAATTATTCCTGAAGAAAATATTTTCAACTCGATTACTGATAGTCAGATTGATGGAGTTATTATTCTTGGTGGGAATATTGATTATAATAATGTACCAGACTCTTATTTTCATGAGTTGAAGAAACTTTGTGCGGCCATTCCGGTAATCGTGGTTGGACGACAATTAGTTGGTGTAGATTATTCTTGTGTAGAGCGCGATCAGTCTGGGTGTGTTGCACTTGCAACTAATCATCTGATAAGTAAGGGCTATAAAAAAATCGGATTTATTGGTGGCTCGAAAAGTGTTTATATTACCCAGCAACGTATAGATTCGTTTAAAAATACGCTTCAGCAAGCTAATATAATGGTTGACGATAATCACATTGTATTAAATAACTTCTACTTACAACATGGCTATGAAGCGGTAGATAAGTTGCTCTCGCAGAGTGAGAAATTGCCCGAAGCTATTGTGGCGATTAATGATCATGTCGCAAAAGGAGCAATTAGGGCATTAAAAGATAGAAATATTTCTGTGCCTGAAGATATTGCTATTGTCAGCTGTGAATATTTCCCTGGTAGCGAATATTTCATTCCACGAATTACTACTGTGAACCATCACAATGAACTCATCGGTAAAACAGTGATGCAAGTTTTACTGACATCGCTGAAAGATACGACTGAATCTGTAGTGCCTGAAAAAATCCAACTGAGCCTGATACCAGGTGAGTCCTGCTAGCTCCCTTTTAGCATTTCAGTATTTCTGAAGGCTCCAAAACCTCCGCATACGATATTTTTTGATCCCCACCACAATTGCTGAAAAGTGGATTGACAACCCCACTCAAGCTCCTCTAGCCTAAAACCTGAAAACGTTTTCAGGTTTTGATTTCAGGAGGGCCAATGAAGCCGACAATGATGACTTACATTCACGAAGAGCAAGCGACACTTTCAGCAATGCTTGATCGTTATCCACAAGATCTGCCAGAGATTAAGGGAAAGAGCACGTGGTTGGTTTTAGCTACTGGTTCAAGTATTAACGCCATCAAAAGCGCGAAATACTATGTTGAAAACCTGGCGAACGTGCGCGTTACCGTGGAGGAGCCGTTCCACTTCCAGCACTACGAAAAAATGGATGTCGCGACCGATCTGGTGCTTGGTGTATCGCAAAGCGGTGAAAGCACATCCACCATCAATGCGATAAAACACATCCGCAAAAGTTTCCCGTTAGTGACCTATGGTTTAACCAGCAAACTGTCCAGCGAACTGGCGAAAACCGTTGATCACGCCATCGATATTGAAATTGGTGAAGAGCGCGTGGGTTACGTCACTAAAGGTTATGTGGCGACGATTTTTAAATTCATGTTGCTCGGTCTTTATACTGCGCGTTGCAATGGTTTAATCACTGAAACGCAGGAAGCCGAAGAGTTAGCGAAATTAGCTGTAGCAGTAAAATCTATCCCACAGATTATTGATACAACTGAAGTCTTTTTCGAAAAATGGAAAGACGAGCTAACTGCCTCTCCAAGATTTACGGCAATTGGCTATGGCCCGAGCGTGGGTGTGATTAAAGAAATGGAAACCAAGTTTGCAGAAACTATTCGCGTGCCATCGCAAGGGGTAGAATTGGAAGCCTTTATGCATGGCCCTTATTTTGAAGTGAATGGCAATCACCGGATGTTTTTCCTCGACACACCTGGAGAAGCGCGTGAGCGTTTGTTACTGCTGAAAGACTATGAGAAAAAATATACCGATTATATTTACACCGTTAAATTAGGTGTAAGCAGTGATGAGCGAACTCTCGCCATTAATGCTGATATAGATATATTTATCGCCCCGTTACTGATGGTGATTCCTTTCCAGATTCTGGCGCACCATATCGCTGAAGCGAAAGGTAATAACTTGCCACAACGTATTTTTACCGATTTTGGTATTTCCGTTAAGAGTAAAACAAAGCCTGGCGATTACGCCTAATATCCCCGTCTGACCCTACAACGTTGTCCGATATTTTTATCGGGCAATAAATACAGCGCAAACCTTGAAACTAAGGAAATACCATGACGACATATAGTCAGCTTGCCCAACAAATAATTAAACATGTTGGTGAGCCCGAGAATATTGAGCATATTACTCATTGCGCAACACGTTTACGTTTTACATTAAAAGATAAAAATAAAGTGAATCCGGAAGCGCTCTATGGTCTTCCTGAAGTTGTGAAATTAGTGGATAGCCCGAGTCAATTCCAGATAGTGATTGGCCCGAAAGTCGATCAGGTATGTTCAGCGATTAAAGAGCTGCTCGGTGAACAAACGCCTGTAGCTGAAGAAACAACTGCGCAAGGCTCATGGGTAAGCCGCTTGCTGGCTACACTTTCCGCTATTTTCACGCCTTACATCGGTGTGCTGGCGGGTGTCGGTGTTGTAAAAGGGATTGTGGTATTGCTGCAAACAATGAACCTGGTGGATACGCATTCTTATGTGTTCACCGTGTTTAATGCGCTGTCGAGCGGCGTGTTTGTGATGTTGCCATTGTTTATCGCAGTTACGGCATCAGAACGTTTTAAAACTAATAAATTTACTGCGCTGGCACTGACTGCGGCGATGATTTTCCCGTTAACCGATCCAAGTGTTCCCGGTGCATTCCATATTATGGGACTTGCTCTGAACGTTAAGATTTATGGTGGTGCGGTTATCCCTGCTGTATTTGCCGTGTTGTTCCTGAGTTATGTGGAACGCTGGCTGAAAAAAATAATCCCGGAGCTGGCTGCGTTTGTATTTGTGCCTTGTTTATCGCTCATCATCTGCGGGTTTGTAGTGTTCACCTTAATTGGCCCGATTGCGGATTACGTCGGGGTCGGTATTGCTAACGGATATGCATGGCTTTATAACCTCAGCCCGGTCATTTCTGGTGCGCTGCTTGCCGGTATTGGCCAGCTGTTTGTAGTGTTCGGTGTGCACTGGGGCATCATCCCACTCGCGCTGATAAATATTCAGGTCAACGGCTACGACACCATTATGGCGATGTTTATGTCGGCGGTGATGGGGCAGTTTGGCGCGGCATTCGGCGCAATCTTTATTGCCCGCAACCTCAAGGACAAACAGATTGCGATTTCTGCCTCAATTTCTGCCTTCTTCGGTATTACTGAACCGGCGCTGTATGGCGTGAATCTGAAATACAGAATGTTGTTTGTCTTCGGTTGTATTGGTGCCGCGTTGGGCGGTGGTATTACCGGTTTGCTGGGCGTCAAAACTTACAGCTTCCTGCCGGTGCTCAATGTGTTCGAATTAGGTCTATTCAGCGGCCCAGATTCAAAAATGATTTATGAAGTGTTTGCGATAATCGTCGCATTTACTGTCCCTGCGGTTCTGACCATTATTTATGGTAAGACACGCAAACTCGTGGCTTCACCTGCTTCTTGATTTCTCCCTAAGCCCTCTGGAACGCAGAGGGCTTAACCGACTAACGGAAGCAACATTCGGGTTAGTCTCCAAATTCTTCACTCAGCCATGCAAGGAGACCAGCGGTGTCGATCGGCTCTCGGTGGTCCACAGTGAAAACCGGCCCAAGAGACATAGGCTCAGCGCTATCCGCAAGTTTTACCAACTCCGGCAGATATTCTTCCCCTGGGTGGCCGGGGCGTCTTACGCCAAGCCGCTGCGCATAGCGTTCGGCGGCAAGGGCGCCGGGAATGTGGTTCCATACCTCCAGAACTCTGGTGACGCCCGCCTGCTCTATATAACGTTCAAGCATCTCTTTCGGCTGGAAGCCAAACCATGCATCGACAATAAAGACACACTGCGTTGGGCTATCCGCCACTATCGACCAAATTACCTCATAAGCGGCACTTCCGAGGCGGCGATTAAACGGCCTGTCTATCTCCTCGAACTGCGCCATAAAAGGTTCCTTGATACCGTCGATAGTCAGTAGCGGTAACGTAAAATGTTCGGACAACAAACGGGCGATAGTGCTTTTTCCTGAGGCGGGTACGCCGTTCACAAGTACTACCGTTTTGCCCTGTGTTCGCGTGGTCTGGCTCATAATATTGCGATCACCTCTTCCTTGCCTTTTGCCCGACGCAGTTTTGCCATCACATCGTCATCGCCCAACAAATTTACAATCGCGCGGATACCTTCTTCGATATGCCCATTGCTGTCGCAGGCGGCAAACATAATCACGATATCGGCCTTTTCGCTGTCGGCAAAGGTGATGGGTTCATCAAGTAAAACCAGACTGAAGCCATTTTTTATCACCCCGCATTCCGGGCGAGCGTGGGGCATGGCGACGCCCTCTTCAAAAACGTAATACGCACCATGCTCAAGGGTATTATTAATTACTGCCTGGTAGTAGGAGGGCAGGATATAACCATTATCAACCAGCGGTTGAGCCGCAAGTCTAATCACCTTTTTCCAGTCTGTTTCGCGTACGCCAACTTGTATCGCCTGGGCTTCAATTAATAACTCTTTAATAGCCATGCGAACTCCCTAAATATTCTTACGAATAATATTTCTCAGCTCATCAATTTTGACAAATAAAGCATCGATATGCTGACGGTGTGTTTTACTCTTCGCAAAAACTTGTAACGCCTGGTTATAGCGCAACATTAATGCTTTTTGTGTTTCGCCATTATTTGGGTTTTCCGTTAATGTGTTTTCCAAAGCAGTTAATTCAGTTTCAAGTTGTACGGCTTGAATATCATATTGCGCCGTATCCGAATTATCACTGTGAAAAAGTTTTTTCAAAGATCCAAACATAGCTAGCTCCCGCCCGACGGTTGCCACGCAACCAGGGTTACAATGAAGAGTAGAGGATAACGCCTGCTTTATTTAAATAATGCGATCTTTTCGATTAATACAGCAGCGACTGCATCATTTGCCGGTATTAAAAATTTGCGCACGCTGTCATTCACTTTTCCTTTTTCAAAGGTTTCTTTGCAGTGCCCAACCCACTGCACGTTCATTTCAGTACCGACGTTGACTTTATCAATGCCTCCGGCGACAGCGCGTCGCATATCTTCATCGCTAACACCTGTGCCACCGTGCAGTACCAGCGGGGTTTTGGTCACTTCGCTGATATCTGCCAGGCGTTGATGCTGAATTTTCGCTTTGCCAGTATACAGACCGTGTACTGTACCGACGGACACCGCCAGCATATCCACCCCGGTTTCATCAACGAAACGTTTAGCGTCTTCGGTGGTGGTAAAGCAGATATCTTCCATGGCGACCGCTTTGCCATCTTCTGAGCCGCCAATCGCTCCCAGTTCTGCTTCTACGGAGATATTACGCGGGCGGGCAATATCAATAACCTTACGTGTATTAGCAATATTATCCGCCATGTCCAGATGAGAACCGTCATACATTACTGAACTAAACCCAGCTTCGATGGCCGTTTTGATGGATTCAATATCTGAGCAGTGATCCAGATGCAAGCAGGTTGGTATTTGCTGGCTTTCGGATAAAGAACGAATTGAATCGACTAATAAACGATAACCTAAATATTCCGCAGTCCCGGTAGAAATTTGAATCATTAACGGGCTATTGGTTGCTTTGGCAGCTTTAAAATAAGCGGGCAGCATTTCAAGGCAATGCAAATTAAAGGAGCCTACCGCTTTAAATTTACGCTCTTTGGCTACCTGTAATAAATCCGGGAAGTTATACAGACTCATGTGCTTTTTCCTCTTGAGGTTTGGTTGATTTGCCATTCACGAACCAGGCGATAAGCGCTACGAACAGGATGAATAAGCCGACAAACGTCCAGTTATTCTGGAAGACATGCCCCAAAATCAGGCCGCTACTGATCACATCTGAATCGCTGAAAGTCACACCGGTAAAGCCGTAGCTTTCAAGCATTGGCACCAGGATGGCAGGAAGGAAGGTAATAAACAGGCCGTGTACCACGCCGCCGATAATCGCGCCGCGTCTGCCGCCCATTGCGTTACCGAAAATCCCTGCGGTGCCACCAGCAAAGAAGTTGGTCAACAAGCCAGGCAGAATCATCGCCAGGCCAAACATTGGGAAGACAATCATGCCGATGATGGAGCCGACAGTTGTGGCAAGGAAACCAACAATCACGGCATTGGGGGCGTAAGGGAACAGAACCGGGCAGTCCAGCGCAGGTTTGGCATCAGGCACGATACGCATCGCAATACCACGGAACGCAGGCACCAACTCGTTAAGCAGTAGACGCACACCGCTGTAGAGTACGAATACCCCGGCAACAAATTGAATCGCCTGCATAAAGGCAAACATCAGGTAATTCACGCCGTGAGAGTATTGGCCGATATATTCCGGGCCAGCCGCCAGAGCCGGGATGAGGTACATAGGGATCATCACCACGGCCATCGAAAGGTAAGTGTCTTGCAAGAATTTGAAGTTATCCGGCAACACCAGATCTTCTGTAGATTTCGAACCCTTGCCGACAACCTTTGCCACCGCAGCCTGCACCAGATAACCAATAGTGCAGAAGTGACCCAGAGCTACATCGTCAGAACCGGTAATGCGGCGCACTACGGGTTGAGCGAGAGCAGGCATCAGCACCGCCATAATTCCCCCGAAAATCCCACCGGTGAGAATCAACGGCAGCCCGGTCAGCCCGGCTTTATAGCCGATAACTGCACCAATCGTTGCCATCCAAAGTAGTGCTTGCCCGGTGAGAAAGATGTACTTAAACGGCGTGATGCGGGCAATGATGATGTTGACGATAAATATCACCATCAGCGTGAGTGCCACTTCGGAACCCAGTTCGCGGTTTGCCAACCCGGCAATGGCCGCCACATCAGTGATGTAGCCTTTCATGCCGAAACCGTGGGTGAAGATATCGTTCAAGAAAGTCAGGGTATCCACAATAATGTTGATACCCGCCATCATGATTAAAAAACCAAGCAGCGTTTTAAACGTCCCTTCCGCGACTTTACCCTTCGATTTTTTTTGCAGCAAAAGACCGAGCATGGCAATAAAGGCAATCAATATTGATGCCTGTCCTAGCAGGTCTTTAACGATAAAGTTAATGATGCTATTCATGGTCGAATACCTTCACATTGCGTTCTTTTAAAAAGGCGACAATCTTTTGTTCGATTTCGTCTTTATCCGTGAGGCGGTGCAGCACAATGACGCGTTTTATTTCCTCTTCGCTGGCATCGGCGGTTAAAATATCGGCGAACGTTTTTTGCGTTAAAATAATGTCAGATTTAAATGCCCCCGCTTCTGAAACGGTGGTGTGATCAATTTCTGCCGGAATCTGAAGTTTTTTAAGCACCGCAGTTGCTGCCATTTCAATGGCGAAACTGGAACCTAAACCACAGCCGCATACACAAAGAATTTTAAGCATTGAAAGTCTCCTCAAATAATATTGAGCTGCTTCGCTAATTTATAATGATGCCCTTCGGTGTCGACGAGGCGTTTTTGCATACTGATTAAATCTATAGGGATCGGTTTGTTACTCGAATTAATAATAATGGCTTTATTTCTCATACCGGACTGGATACAACGAACGACTTCACCTGCCATAATAGTGCCCTGATAGATTTCCTCGCAGGTAGGGTCACCATTACGCAGGCTATAACCAATAATTGACTTACGAATACGTACGCCAATTTTCGGTTCAAGCTGTTTAATCATGGTGTCAATTGCCCCTTGAAAGCCGGGGGAATACTCTTTGGTATAACCTTCAGAGCACAGGATCACGACGCTATTTTGTGTCTCAAGTCGTGCGCTAATCTTATGTGCCAGTTCGCTCAACGATTGTTGGCACTCGGGGATTAGCGCAAAATCAGCATTGCTTTTAATCGCCGATTGCAGCGTCAATTCACCGCAGTAACCGCCGAGCAGTTCAACCATAAAGACACGCCCTGGCAAAGCGCGGCCTGTATTACGCAGCTTGGCGACTTCTTTAATCACTTGTTCACATGCAGTTGAAAAACCGATGGTGTAATCACTGCCGTAAACATCGTTGTCGATGGTCATACCGACACCGAAACAATTCACACCGTATTCACTGAGGTTATTCAGAAATTGTAGTGAGCCATCACCGCCGGCCATAATAAGCACATCGATATGCAGGGTTTTTAACTGTTTTGCGATGGTTTCATATTCGCTACCCATTAATTTATGGTTGGTTCTACCCGAAGACATAATCGGAATGGATGCTACGGAAAAATCCACTAAATCGCGGATGGAAATATCCTGGTGTTTATTCTGCAATAGACCCGGAATACCACCGTTAAACAAAACGATTTCTGCTTGAGCCAGTCGGGAAACCTGAAAAACAAAGTTATTTATCCCCGTGACATCACCGCCGCTAATTACCATGCCGATTCTCATGACACTTGCCTCGTTTATTTTCCTTGCAGACATTTTTCCCTTTAAACAAGCCTTGAATTTGCAAGCGATATCACAAAATTGGGATTCATTTATTAAGGGGAGTGGTTGACAGATGCTTCTTAGTGGTGATATTTGTGATTTGAGTCACGAATTTTTGATATAAGATCTATGACTGAAGAATAAAGAAAAACTCTATATTTCAATGGATTATTCTTATCGGTTGGGGAATAGAATTCACCGATATTATTTGAGTCGTAAATGAAGAATATCAGCTTTCAAAAATGTGACTGCTCACGCATTTTTCTGCGGATGAAAGGGAGTGAAATTAATTAAGAGGCGTGAAAGAAAGAGGAAGAACTGTTTACAAGACAGTCAGGCGGAATTTAGTTTTTCAGGAGTGTGATGCGCGGACGATTGGTGGAATAAGAAACCAGTGGGATTTTAAGTCGTGGACGGCGTGAAAAACAAAAAGTAGCAGCAGACCGCAGCCATTCCATAAAGAATGACCATCATCAGGATGATTTCAAACCGAAAGCGTTTTAGCAGTTGCTCAGGCTTGATAAAAAAACACCCGGCAAGCCGGGTGTTTCTAGTAATGAGGGATTTCATTGCAACTTATGCAGCTGGTTTAACCGCTGGTTTTGCTGCTGGCGCTACTGGTGCAGCTGCTTTTTTGTGGTGCTTTTTAGCAGCCTGAGCTTTCTGTGGCGCTACTGGAGTTGCAGTAGTAGCGGCTTTTTTGTGGTGCTTTTTAGCAGCCTGGGCTTTCTGTGGTGCTGCTGGAGTTGCGGTTGTAGTTGCTTTTTTGTGGTGCTTTTTAGCTGCTTGTGCTTTCTGAGCTACAGGAGCTGCTTTATGGTGTTTCTTGTGGTGCACAGTAGTGGTGTGTTTTGCTGGAGCAGGTGCTGCAGTAGTTTCAGCAGCGAAAGCAACAGAGGACATACCCATTACAGCAACAGCAATCAGAGTTAATACTTTTTTCATTTTGATAGTCTCGTATTTGTTTATGTGTGGGTTGTTGGCCCGTTGAAATAACTCTATGCCAACAAACAAATACGTTCAGTGAGTGATTGGTGTCGGTACGTAACGGAATGTACAGCCTGTTAACACAATCGCTGCGGATGGGTGTAAACCGTTGCTCGACCTGGTTTACTAAAGCCAACCAGCGTGAGGTTACAGCGGCTTGCCACTTCTACGGCAAGCGTGGTGGCGGCAGAGACGGCAAACAGAATTTCTACGCCACATTGGGCTGACTTTTGCACCATCTCATAGCTTGCGCGGCTTGAGACTAAAACCGCACCGTTGTGCCAGCCCTCACGCCCGCGTGCGCCGAGCAGTTTATCCAGCGCCACATGGCGGCCTATATCTTCTTTACCTTCCAGAATCTGGCCATTTTCGTTAAGCCACAATGCTGCGTGCGTACACCCTGTGAGTTGCCCCACCGGCTGGTAGTCGCGCATCTGGTTTAAGGCTGCATCAAGATTATTCAAATCGAAGGTTTGCGTGAACGGCAGAGGGGTAATCGGGCGACCAATATCGTTGAGTTGCTCAACACCGCAGACGCCACAACCGGTACGTCCAGCAAGTGAGCGGCGGCGTTCTTTCAGCCCCATAAAGCGGCGGCTTGAGAGCTCTATTTGCACTTCCAGGCCGTTACAGACTTGTGAAACATCAATTCCGTAAATGTCTGATGGGGATTCAATTATTCCTTCTGATAAGGAAAAACCTAACGCAAAAAGCTCCAGATCTTTGGGCGATGCCATCATCACGACATGGGAAATGCCATTGTAGACCAGGGCTACCGGCACTTCTTCAGCCAGCCAGTCGCCTTTTGCCTCGAGCAAATCATGGCGTTGCCATAGTTCGATCGTCCGCGCACCAGTGATGGTGTTCACAATTTTGTTCTGATTTGAGTTGGAATTGTTCACTTTGTCTTAACCTGATTGGAACAGCCTTAATTCTAATGTGGTATTCTGGAAACATTACCCCTTTGGGATTAGGGGCAATAGCCAGTACGGGCTTGATTGTGAACCTTCTCAGTCAATACCGCAAAAAATACACCTAATAATAATGTGAAAAATGTCGAAAAAAGGAGCATCCATGCAGGTCAGCAGAAGACAGTTCTTTAAGATCTGTGCTGGCGGTATGGCAGGGACTACGGCAGCGGCACTGGGCTTTGCACCAGGCGTTGCACTCGCGGAAACACGGCAGTACAAACTGCTGCGTACCCGTGAAACGCGTAATACCTGCACATACTGTTCCGTCGGTTGTGGGTTATTAATGTATAGCCTCGGTGACGGTGCGAAAAATGCCAAAGCATCTATCTTCCATATCGAAGGTGACCCGGACCATCCGGTAAACCGCGGCGCGCTCTGCCCGAAAGGTGCAGGACTGGTGGATTTCATCCACAGCGAAAGCCGTCTTAAATTCCCGTCTTACCGCGCGCCCGGCTCGGATAAGTGGGAGCAAATCAGTTGGGAAACGGCATTTGACCGCATCGCCAAACTGATGAAAGCTGACCGCGATGCCAACTTTATTGCCCAGAACGACCAGGGAACCACGGTTAACCGTTGGCTTTCCACCGGTATGTTGTGTGCATCCGCTTCCAGTAATGAAACCGGCTATTTAACCCAGAAATTTTCCCGCGCCCTCGGCATGTTAGCCGTGGATAACCAGGCGCGTGTCTGACACGGACCAACGGTAGCAAGTCTTGCTCCAACATTTGGTCGCGGTGCGATGACCAACCACTGGGTTGATATCAAGAACGCCGATCTCGTTATTGTGATGGGTGGCAACGCGGCAGAAGCGCATCCAGTCGGTTTCCGCTGGGCGATGGAAGCCAAAATCCACAACGGCGCGAAGCTGATTGTTATCGATCCGCGCTTTACGCGAACCGCTTCGGTGGCGGATTTCTACACCCCAATTCGCTCTGGCTCAGACATTGCTTTCCTGTCTGGCGTACTGCTGTACCTGATAGACAACAATAAATTTAACCGCGAGTATGTCGAGGCTTACACCAACGCCAACTTGATTGTGCGTGAGGATTACAGCTTCGATGACGGCCTGTTCTCGGGCTACGATGCGGCAAACCGTAAATACGACAAAACCACCTGGAACTATGAGCTGGACGAAAAAGGTTTCGCCAAACGCGACCTGACGCTGACTCACCCACGTTGCGTGTGGAACCTGCTCAAAGAGCACGTTTCTCGCTACACGCCAGAAGTGGTTTCCAATATTTGCGGCACCCCGAAAGATGATTTCCTGAAAGTTTGTGAATACATCGCAGAAACCAGCGCAAAAAATAAAACCGCGTCGTTCTTGTATGCGCTGGGCTGGACGCAACACTCCGTGGGCGCGCAGAACATTCGCACCATGGCGATGATTCAGTTGCTGCTTGGCAACATGGGAATGGCAGGCGGTGGCGTGAACGCCCTGCGCGGTCACTCCAACATTCAGGGTCTGACGGACCTCGGCCTGCTGTCGCAAAGCCTGCCGGGCTACATGACGCTGCCGAATGAAAAACAAGCCGATCTCCAGACTTATCTTGCCGCCAACACGCCAAAACCGCTGCTGGAAGGCCAGGTGAACTACTGGGGTAACTACCCGAAATTCTTCGTTTCGATGATGAAAGCCTTCTTCGGCGACAAAGCCACAGCGGAAAATAGCTGGGGTTACGACTGGTTGCCGAAGTGGGACAAGGGCTACGACGTCCTGCAATATTTCGAGATGATGAACCAGGGCAAAGTGAACGGTTACATTTGCCAGGGCTTTAACCCGGTGGCGTCGTTCCCGAACAAAAACAAGGTCATTGCGTCACTGTCGAAGCTGAAATTCCTCGTGACCATCGACCCGCTGAACACCGAAACCTCGAACTTCTGGCAAAACCACGGCGAGTTTAATGATGTCGACCCGTCGAAAATACAGACCGAAGTGTTCCGCTTGCCATCCACCTGCTTTGCCGAAGAAAACGGTTCTATCGTTAACTCCGGCCGCTGGTTGCAGTGGCACTGGAAAGGTGCGGACGCCCCAGGGGAAGCGCTGAACGACGGCGAAATTCTTGCGGGCATCTTTAGCCGTATGCGCCATATGTATCAGAGCGAAGGCGGTGCGCTGCCTGAGCAAGTGCTGAACATGACCTGGAACTACCTGACGCCAGATAACCCGGCACCGGAAGAAGTGGCGATGGAAAGCAACGGTAAAGCGTTGCAGGACGTTGTCGACCCGGCAACTGGCGCGGTTCTGGTGAAAAAAGGCCAGCAACTTAGCTCGTTTGCACAACTGCGCGACGACGGCACCACTTCCAGCGGTTGCTGGATTTTTGCCGGTTCCTGGACGCCAGACGGCAACCAGATGGCACGTCGTGATAACGCCGACCCGTCAGGTTTGGGTAACACGTTAGGCTGGGCCTGGGCATGGCCGCTCAACCGCCGCATTCTGTATAACCGTGCCTCTGCTGATCCAGCGGGTAAACCGTGGGATGAAAAACGCCGCCTGATTTCCTGGGATGGCGCGAAGTGGAGCGGTGCGGATATCGCCGACTACAGCACTGCCGCACCGGGCACTGACGTTGGGCCATTCATCATGCAGCCGGAAGGTTTAGGGCGCTTGTTTGCTATCGACAAGATGGCAGAAGGGCCGTTCCCTGAGCACTACGAGCCGTTTGAAACACCGCTTGGCACCAACCCGCTGCACCCGAACGTGGTTTCTAACCCAGCGGCACGCGTGTTTAAAGGTGACCTGGAAGCGATGGGCAAGCACGACAAATTCCCGTATGTCGGCACCACTTATCGCCTGACCGAGCACTTCCACTACTGGACCAAACACGCGGTACTGAACGCCATCGCGCAGCCAGAGCAGTTTATCGAGATTGGCGAGAAGCTCGCAAATTCACTCGGCATTGCTCACGGCGACACGGTGAAAGTCTCCTCCAACCGTGGCTTTATTAAAGCCAAAGCGGTGGTGACCAAGCGTATACGCCAGCTCGATGTGAACGGCCAGAAAGTCGATACCATCGGTATTCCGATTCACTGGGGTTATGAGGGCGTGGCGAAGAAAGGCTTTATCGCTAACACCCTGACGCCATTTGTCGGTGATGCCAACACGCAAACGCCTGAATTTAAGGCGTTCCTGGTCAATGTGGAAAAGGTGTAACGGAGACGAATTATGGCTTATCAATCTCAGGACATTATCCGTCGTTCCGCCACTAATGGCCTCACGCCCGCGCCTCAGGCGCGGGATCATCAGCAAGAGGTTGCGAAACTTATCGACGTCACCACCTGCATTGGCTGTAAAGCCTGCCAGGTGGCCTGTTCAGAGTGGAACGACCTGCGTGATGAGATCGGCAGCAACGTCGGCGTTTACGACAACCCGGCGGATTTAACCGCGAAATCGTGGACGGTTATGCGTTTCTCGGAAGTGGAGCAAAACGACAAACTGGAATGGCTGATCCGCAAAGATGGCTGTATGCACTGCGCGGATCCGGGCTGCTTGAAGGCGTGTCCGGCGGAAGGTGCCATCATTCAGTACGCCAACGGCATTGTCGATTTCCAGTCCGAGCAGTGCATCGGCTGTGGTTATTGCATCGCCGGTTGCCCGTTCGACGTGCCGCGCCTGAACCCGGAGGACAACCGTGTCTACAAATGCACCCTGTGTGTAGACCGTGTGACCGTCGGCCAGGAGCCTGCTTGCGTGAAAACCTGCCCAACCGGGGCGATTCATTTCGGATCGAAAGACGACATGAAAACCCTGGCGGGCGAGCGCGTGGCTGAGCTGAAAACGCGCGGTTACGACAACGCCGGTTTGTACGACCCGGAAGGCGTTGGCGGCACACATGTTATGTATGTGCTGCATCATGCGGACAAGCCGACGCTGTATCACGGCCTGCCGGAAAATCCGTCCATCAGCCCAACCGTGAAATTCTGGAAAGGTGTCTGGAAGCCGCTTGCTGCTATTGGCTTTGCTGCGACCTTCGCCGCCAGCGTGTTCCACTATGTGGGTGTCGGCCCGAACCGTGCCGAAGAAGAGGACGACAACTTGCACCATGAAGACGACGAGGTGCGCAAACCATGAAAAAACAAGTGACCATTCAACGTTACAGCGCACCTGAGCGTATCAACCACTGGGTGACCGCCTTCTGCTTCATTCTGGCGGCGGTGAGCGGGTTGGGGTTCTTCTTCCCCTCCTTTAACTGGCTGATGCACATTCTGGGTACGCCGCAGCTGGCGCGCATCCTCCATCCGTTCGTCGGTGTGGTGATGTTTGCCTCGTTTATCATCATGTTTTTCCGTTACTGGCACCATAATCTAATCAATCGGGATGATATCTTTTGGGCGAAGAATATTCGTAAGATCGTCGTCAACGAGGAAGTAGGTGACACCGGACGGTATAACTTCGGCCAGAAATGCGTGTTCTGGGCGGCGATTATCTTCCTGGTGCTGTTGCTGGTGAGCGGCGTGATTATCTGGCGTCCGTACTTTGCTCCTGCTTTCTCAATCCCGGTGATACGCGTAGCCCTGATGGTGCATTCATTTGCCGCAGTGGCCTTGATTGTGGTTATTATGGTCCACATCTACGCCGCCCTTTGGGTGAAAGGCACGATTACCGCGATGGTGGAAGGCTGGGTCACGACGTCCTGGGCGAAGAAACACCATCCGAAATGGTACCGTGAAGTTCGCCAGAAACAGGAAAAACGATCGGAATGAGTATTCGCATAATCCCGCAAGATCAGCTGGAGAAGAGCGACAAACGTACGGCGGAGATGATTCCGCCGTTACTGTTCCCTCGGCTGAAAAATCTCTATAACCGCCGTGCAGAACGCCTGCTCGAACTGGCGACGGATAATCCACTGGGCGATTTCCTGCGCTTTGCCGCGCTGATCGCCCACGCGCAGGAAGTGGTGCTTTACGACCACCCGCTGCAAATGGACTTAACGGCGCTGATTCAGAAGTCTTCTGAGACGGGCAAACCACCGTTGGATATTCATGTGCTGCCGCGTGACCCACACTGGCAGCGCCTGCTGAATTCACTGATTGCCGAGCTGAAACCAGAAATGGACGGCCAGGCATTAGCGGTTATCGAAAACCTGGAAAAAGCCTCTTCGCAAGAGCTGGAAGAGATGGCCACCGCGCTATTTAATTCAGACTTTGCGCTAGTTTCGAGCGACAAAGCCCCGTTCATTTGGGCTGCGTTGTCGCTCTACTGGGCGCAAATGGCGAGCTTGATTCCGGGCCGTGCGAAAGCGGAATACGGCGAGCAACGCCAGTTCTGCCCAGTTTGCGGCTCGATTCCGGTATCCAGCGTCGTGCAAATCGGCGGCACCAGTGGCTTGCGTTACTTGCACTGCAATCTGTGCGAAACCGAGTGGCATGTGGTGCGCATTAAATGCAGCAACTGCGAGCAAACCCGCGATTTGAACTACTGGTCGCTGGAAAGCGAACAGTCAGCAATTAAAGCGGAAAGCTGCGGCGACTGCGGCACTTACCTGAAGATCCTCTATCAGGAAAAAGACGCCAAAGTGGAAGCCGTGGCCGACGATTTAGCCTCGCTGGTGCTGGATGCACGCATGGAGCAAGAAGGCTTTGCCCGCAGCAGCATTAATCCTTTCCTGTTCCCAGGGGAAGGCGAGTAACAAATAGGCGGGGTGCTTTGCATCCCGCTGAACTATTCAAATAATACCTTCACTCTGGACAGCGCTTCTTCTGTCACTTCATCCGGTGCTTTTTCAATGAAACGCATTTGTCTGGCCCGGAAATCAATCGATTTCACATGATGGCAAATGATAACTCCCTGCGTGTGAGTTTCTGTCAGATGTACTTCAAACGCATTGCCACGAACACGAGATGTTATTGGTGCCACAATCGCCATGCCAGCCTTGCGGCTAAATTCGACTGGTGACAATACTAGCGCAGGCCGAGTTTTGGCTTGTTCGTGACCTGCGGCAGGATCAAAATCGAGCCAAACTAAATCGCCTCTATCAGGCATATAAAGACTCACCTAATCGATCTCCTTGCCAACAGGAGGAGAATTCAGCCACTCACGGTCTTCATCATCAAGCTCGAAACTTCCTTCAGGTGATTGGGCCAGTAACTCACTTAGCGTGTATATCGGCTTTGCGACTCGCAACATAATTCCTCCTTCAACGGCTTCAATATCCACTTTGTCACCTATTCTCATCCCAGCTTTCTCCAGAACAGCAGCAGGAATAATGGCCCCTGCGGAATTACCCCATTTACGAATCAGCGTTTTCACAATGATTACCAAATTAAACAATGTTTAAACTCATTTTAACACGATGGGTAAATCGCACAATGTTTAACCATCTACATTATTTACGGTATCTAATGTTGTTTTGTGAATGAGCTTGTCGGGTAATATAAACCGCAAAAAGCGTACTGTTATCTGCATTTTTCTGGTGGTTTTCATTTGTTCGAGGCGCCTTCCAGAATGCTGAAATAGTAAAAAAACTCGGTTCACGCGATCCCATAAATACGATATAACTGTTCATCCATACAGCATAAAAGGAATTCCTCTATGTCCCTCGAACCCGCAATCGCCGGGCTGGTTGATGAATTCATCGACTCTGGCCGTCCTTCTTCACGCCAACAAACATTTGCCGAACGCCGAGCCGGGTATATCGCCAGCACTGTTTTAGCGGGTGAAACTGAAACTCGAGTCGACGTGAAAGACATCTGTCTGAATGGGTGCACGTTACGCATATTTTCCCCGCTAAATGCCACCGGATCGCTTCCTGCCGTGATCTACTACCACGGCGGTTGCTTTGTTAGCGGTGGGTTTGAAACTCATGACAATCAGTTACGCCAGCTTTGCTATCACAGTGGCTGCCGGGTGGTTGCCGTTCAGTATCGCGTGGCACCAGAGCACACTTATCCGGCAGCACATGATGATGCTGAACGTGCAGCGGACACTATCTGGCAAGTGGCTGATCAGCTGGAAGTGGATCGTGAACGAATCACGCTCGCTGGCGACAGCGCTGGTGGGCACATTGCCCTGGTGACTGCCCTGCGCCTGAAAAGTGCGGGAAACTGGTTGCCTGCGCGGCTGATGCTGATTTACCCGATGCTGGACGCGACGGCGGAATCTGTCAGCTATCAGGAAAATGGCTACGACTACATCATCACCCGCGACACGCTGCTTTCCGGCTACGAAGCCTATATGCCCGATCTGGACGCAATGGATGATGAAGCCAGCCCATTATTTCGCGAAGATTTTGCAGGCTTGCCACCGGTGCATATCATCACCGCTGAATACGACCCCCTTCGCAATGAAGGCGAGGTGCTGCATGAGTGCCTGATGGACCAGGGCGTTGAGTCCACCTGCCAACGCTATCTCGGTGTGATCCACGGCTTTTTCCAGCTTGGTGGTATCAGCCAGGCAGCGCGCGACGCCATGCGTGATGTTGCGTGGCGGGTAGGTCAATAAGCTCAATCATCTCAATCAAGCTCTCGCACCACTCCGGTCAGTTATGCTGGCCGGGGCTATTGTTCAGAGAAACTCGATTCACCCGACTCAGCCTTCCGTTAGCTCATCATAAAGATTGCGAAGACGGGTTCGTAGATAAAGCACGGCCTTGTGCTTGCGGGATAACAGTGCCTGAACGCTAATGCCGGTTTCTTCTGCTAACTCTTTAAAGCTGTAGCCGTGTAGTTCGGTTTTCTCGAACGCTTCACGCTGCGCCACAGGAAGCTCCGACATCGCATCTTCCAGCTCATCCCAGAGCAGTTGACTCAAATATTTTTCTTCCGGTGACTGCGGCACGCCAAACAACGTTTCCGCGAGTTCGTCTTCAGGAAGAAAACCCTCATCGTCATCAGAATAATAGTCAGAAAGCGGAAGCTCGCGCTTTTTACGTGCCCTGTCGGTCATTTCATTACGTGCGGCGCGAAACAACCAAGCGGCGACGTTCTCCACCGGTTGCTCCACTTTCATCAACTGCCATGTCACTTCTTGCAGGATATCGTCTGCGTCATCACGTACCGGCGTGCGGCCAACGATAAAAGCTTTCAGCTTCGAGCGACACGCATTGAGCGCCAACATGACTCGAGAATGTCCTGCTGTCCCGGCTTTCATTACGGTCACTCAGCCTGCGTCGGTTTCTGGGCGTTATCTTCCGGTTTCTGACGGCAATGCTCATTCTCACCGTGCCGCTCATGGCTATCACCATGATGCTCATCGCGATGATGGCAATGCCCGCGACCATGACGCCAGAATCCACCGCGGCGCTGCTGAACAAACTGTTCGCGCTGCTCTGGTGTCATTTGCATCCAGCGTTCATGCATACGACGGCGCTCCCGGCCCATACCGAACATCCCAGGACGCAGCCCAAGACCGCCGAACAGAATACGGCACAGCACCAGCAAGCCAAGTGCCTGCCAGAAACCAATGCTTTTCACGCCGATAATTGCAGGCAACAGTGCGTTCCACAAAGACATCACCAGCAGGCTCAACGCTGCAATAAACACAATGCCGATTAGCAGTGGTTTAGCCATCGGATGACCACCGAAACCGTGGCCGCGCTCCCGGCCTGGTCCACGCATATCAAAATCTCTCATCGTTTTTACTCCTCATCAGATTAGTTAATTATTGCTTCTGATGAGGTAGACGAATGAGAAGTAGAAATATTGTCAGAAAAATGAAATTTTTTTGCGGGATGGAATGAAGGTGCGTTATCGGCAGCCGATGTTTTGCAATGTAAGGAGTTATTTATCCAGGGAATAAGGCAAAATAATGCCTGGCAGATCCTTAAAGTCTTTTGAATTTCGAGTGATGAGTTTCCTGGCACTGATTTGCGTACTGGCCAAAATAATTGCATCAGGTAATTTCATTCCATATTGCTGACGTAGCGCTACAGAGTGTTCTGCCACCGCCTGATTGACCGGCAAAATTTCAAATCCACTCAGGAAGTGCCGGGTCTGCTGCTCCTGATCGTGGTGTTTTGCCCCTGCCATGATTTCCATCCAGGTCACAATGCTAATTGACGGGGAATTACCGTAGCTTTCAATGGTTGCACGCGCTTGTGGAATCCCTTTCAGATAATCGATTAAAATATTGGTATCAAAAACAGCAGATTGCATCATCTTCACCATTTCTCGCGAAGTTTGCGTTCATATTCCAAACCATCAGGTGCATCTTCGCCCCAAAGACCAAATGCTTCTTTGATACTGGTTTGAGCCTGCCTTTCCAGATACTCCTCGACTGCTTCCCGTAAAAGCTCTGCTCGCGGTAAATTGCGTTTCTGTTTAAGGCTATCAAGGCGGCTGATTGCCTCATCAGACAGATCCAGAAGAATTCGTCCCATCATCTCTCCAAAAATCGTAGCCATATATCACCTCAATATATCATCCCTGTTTAATTTTTCACCTTTCTTGTGCGTAAATAATACACAGATCAATAGGGGTTATTAACACATTGATTTGGCGAGTTTTCGTTTTTACGAGCCGCATTCCAGAACGTTTACTTTCGGAGTTTGTCTGCCAGGAAAGGGAAATAATGGGGGATGAAAATACCAGCCAGCATGTACTGGCTGGTATAAATGGCAAAATCAGTCCTTCTTAATCATTTGCACGATTTGGTCGTCATTAATCTGGTGCTCGTTACCTTGCTGGTCGGTGTAACTAATCAGGCCAGTATCTGAATCCACTTGCGGTTTCCCCTGCGTCACAATCATATCGCCTGTTTTGGTCGACATAACGTAATCGCTCGAACACGCCGTGACCGAAAGCGCCACACCGCTTAACAGCAGCACTGCCATAAATTTTTTCATGCTGAAATATCCCTTTTAAATAAGAAGGGGATTCTACCTGTTGCGCTCAAGACAGATTGTTAAGGTGTATGACGAAGGGTTTTTGGAGCTATGGCGCTGCTTTGCTACAAAACAAAAAAACCGCATGGTTTTTCCATACGGTTTTTTTACCTGTTCAAGGTGTTAGCGCTTTTTAAGAGCTCAAATGAGCTTGTTTTCTACGCGCGACGTCGATATACAAAATGCTGGCAGCAAAGGATAAACAGGACGTAATAATTAGCACCAGAAGGTATGAAGTGACGTAGTTATATTCTTTGTCTAAATGGGCTAGCTGTTCTGATATCAGGTCGATGTTATCAATGGTGTAGCTCTTACAGGCATATAACCCGTACCAGAAAGCGCTGAAGGCAATCATGCAGGTGTAACAGAACCAGGTGAGCTTTTTATCTATGTATTCCAGATAAAATTTCGGGTCTGAGTAGGCGACTTTGAGAAGTCCAAAAAAACAGCCAAAGTAGATGCCAATCAACCACTTCAACACATCCCAATTCATAAAAACCTCTTCATTTGCTGCCTGCTTTATCAGGCATTAAAAAAGGGCTACGCATCACGTAACCCCTTGTTTTATTTCGTTTACGCCAGGTAAGTCTAACGGACTGATTCTTTTGCTTATGTGGCGGAAATAATATCGGCGCAGTATCTCACATGCTGCGGTGACAAAGAAGAGCGTGCAGGAGGCGTGTGGATGAAGGCGTTGCTTTAAAAAAATGGCGGATATCGCGAGCTAATCTGCCCTACAAAACCTGATTAATTCCTGGCACCGCTAATCACGCATCATGTTGCTTAATGATTAATTTTGCGCCCTGATTGAGTAACTGATTAATACGCTCGCCGCATGCCAGCGCGATAAGTTCAAGAGCTGCATGGTCTTCAGGCGTTAGACGAGCAGAAATCCTCCCGCTGTATGATTTATAAGGCTCAATGTTTTTTGCACGACATGTATCAAGAAAGAATTTCAGAGATTCGGCTCCCTCTGTTTTCAGTTCCTGCACACTATAGGCGTAAAAATCTGCACCGCCGTTTAAGGCAACGAACTCGCCGCGAAACATTTCAATGTCTGGGTCGAAGCTAAAAATGGCGGTGTGGCCGTCAATTTTAATAATGTTATTCATGGTTTGATTCCCGGACCAGTATTCGTTGGGTGGATAAGGGTCATCCACCGTTTTTGGCGAGTGACGCTGTACTTAACCGTCCTACAAAATCTAGTGAATTTCTGGCACTGCCTCGCCACTAATCATGGCCAGCCCACCATCGGTGCGAACAAAACGCGGCGTTTTCAAATCCTCGACCAGAAGGTTAATCAACTCGAACAATAAACCGGTGATCTGTTCTTCCTGCTCAGGCGACTGCTGGCGTTGCAGCAGCAAAATGGTGAGTGCGGAACAGTACTCGCGCAGAGTTTCGGAATCAGTTGAAAGCGGGCCGCGATAATTATTGGGTTCTGCCACATCCACCGTCAGGCGCTCGATTAAATGAGCGGGTAACGGTGTTTTTAGCGCAACTTTCAATACTTCAAGAGCGGCAAGCAAGCGCCCACACAATGCCATACGTTCGGTGTTGTCATCGTTTTCAATCAGCGCATCAACATAATGCTGGCAGGCGTCGAGCATCTGGAAGAGATCGTGCGTGGCACCGAGCGGGGTTTTTAAAAGCGTTGTGATTACGGATTCAATAACTGGTTGAGTGCACAGGATTTCAGTGCGAGCGGTTGTGGTAGAATTGGTGTTAGCCATTGCGTTATGTCCTTAACGTTAGTGGTGAGCCCCCGACTGGTACTCGTAATACCTTTCGGGGGCGTTTTTTTTCAGGTAACCCTATGATAGGGTGTGTACCTTAACGACTACACTATTCCTAAGGGTACATACATGTCAACGGTCAAATATGATACTAAACAGTCCGCTTCCGGTAAAAATCCTGCTTTTCAGATCAGGATCTCACCAGAGCTGAAAGCTCAGTTTGAAGTTGCAGCGAAAGATGCTGGTATGAGTTTAGGGAATTGGTTGAAGACGCTTGGACGGAAGGAATTAGAGCGGTTAGGGATTGATATTAAATATCCGTAGTTACTGATGCGCGATAGTTAAGTTCAAT
This sequence comes from Buttiauxella cochleicola, assembly GCF_021283185.1. Classification (NCBI taxonomy): domain Bacteria; kingdom Pseudomonadati; phylum Pseudomonadota; class Gammaproteobacteria; order Enterobacterales; family Enterobacteriaceae; genus Buttiauxella; species Buttiauxella cochleicola. The sequence goes on along the minus strand of NZ_JAJSOS010000007.1, from coordinate 101,611 downwards.
CGACTTCTACCGCGAATGTTAATTTAGATTTTTTAGCTTTTTTTATAATTACATGTGAATACTTTTTATTAGACATCAACGTATTATACATAGACTCTTCGAATTGATGAGTCACTTGGCAACCAAGTATTACTCTTTTTATTGATTCTGGAGGTAATGGATATAAATCATAAGTATTGTCTATTTTAGTCGTGGCATCCTTTTCCATTGCAAATATTCTCCACTCTTGTTCGTATTCCCACTCTTTACTTTTAACTAAGTAGTGCTTGGCAATATCATGTGAAATAGGATCGAGTTTTGGAATCTCATCCAAATAATCTACCTTTCTTAAATGTCCATACTCATCTTTTAAGCTTCTTCCTTTATGAAAAAAATCATTTTTTTGATCAAATTCAATTACAAATCCGGTGTGAGAGGATGCGTAATGAGCCCACATTAAAAGATTATTAGGCTTTTCGGTAAAACATAAGACTCTTGTTATTCTTATAAATTCTTCATTAAACTTGGTCAGACTTTCAGATGTTATACTAACTATATTATTTCTGTTTGCGTTAAATTTTGAGTTCAAAAATAGTTTAGTACTTTCAAGAACTAGTTTTTTATGTTCGGGAGTAAGGCTTTCAAGTAATAATCTCTGCTCCAAATTTAGATTTTCTATGATATTGAGGCTTTGAATACGTTCCTGCAGGTTTTGCATGAACCCGTCAAGGTCATATAAAGAATGAAACTCAAATGGATCATTAAATTGTCGAGGGTTATTAAAGCAAATTAAGTTATTTTGTAATACATCAATACGTTCCGGTGGAAAGTATTTGAACATTTTCTGTCCTTATTACTAATAATTTTTATGCAAAAATGGCGGAAGATCACAGGAGTTCTAAATCATATGTAGCATGTTGTTTTTATTGTATTATTTATTGTTTTAATTTTTGTGTTATACACATTGCTATACACATGAGATCACGACACAGTGTATAGCAATGCGGTACTAACTTAGTCCAGCTTGGTCACTACTTCATTCATTGTGTAGTGTACAAATTGTTTCCCCAGTTCGGTCAAAACGTAGGGTTTTGTGTTTTCAAAGGCTGACTCCATCGTTGAGGTTCCTTTCTTGACCTGCGTTGTTTGCCTTTGCTTGAGAAATTGACCATCTTCAGTGGTATTGCGTGCTTGCCTGATTACACCACCTGTAGATAAATCCCTTATTAACATTTTGTAGAGGTCGGCTTCTGCTGAATCTTCCCGTGGGATGCTGTCATGTAATTGCATCCATATATCATAACGAGTAAAACCAGGGTTTTGATATATTATTCGGATAACGTGGAAGTGAACTTCGTGGTAAATGTTTAGCCAGTCAATAAAAAGACGTATAATATCATCTGAACATATTTTTGAACTTACGGCATTAGTGATCATATTTGATACTAGCTGTCTTTTTTCTTCAGTATCAGCGTCGTTCCATACTCGGAAACTTTTACGAACTAAATCTAAATATTCTTCAGATTCAAGTCGATCATTTATATCTTCTCCAAGTTGCTCAAATCTTTTGGCAATAATGTTAAGTGTTGCATTTAAATTCTCGAGCTTTTTATGATGCTCTTCTAGCCATTTAGTTTGCAGTGAATTTAGTTTTATATTTCCTTCTTCGCTTTTAAAATTAGCAACAGCACCTAAGAAACCACCAATCCACGGAATGCTTCCTAAAGCGGCTAAAGCAAATTGTTCCGCTAATCTTTTTTTGTTCGATGGATTTAAACTATCTATTTCATTTCTGATATTAATGACATCGAAATTATCATCATCCATTTGAAAAGTTCCTGTTATCGCTTCGTCGAATTATCACATTAAACATATGGATATTTATCATGATCATTAATCTAACACTGAGACTCACATCAAAAATCAACTGTTCCATAGTCATGAGTCGCCTTTGTTGCAAAATTGTTGGTGTCTCAACTGATTTAACGCCATTTAAGAAAAAATCTTTTTTTCCATTTAACTGTTCACTCTGTTCACCATGTATTTTTGTTATTTAAAATCATAATGTTAGATGGTGATCGTACGGTGAAGGGTGAACAGTCCATTGTTCACCTTCTATGGAATGACCTGGCTCGAGGGGTTGTCGGGTTTCGATGCACCTGGATCATTTTCAGGAAAAAAACTTTTTTTTGGTTTAACTGTTCACTCTGTTCACCCTGCATTTTAATTATTTAAAATCATTATGTTAGGTGGTGAACAAACGGTGAAGGGTAAACAGTCGATTGTTCACCCCCACCATGTTCAGGCGTAAAAAAACCGGCTTGCGCCGGTTATGTGGGTTAAATCGCGAGGGTGTCATCGCACTTGGGTAGCCAGTCGGGATTGCTGTCCTCTGTCAGCATCAGGTTGGTCTGTGTTCCCTGTTTCGTGTGCCGCTTTTCATAGTCCAGCCCGTACTCCTTGAGCATCATCGGCAGTCCCAGCCCGAACATTTTCAGGCTCAGCACGTTCTTGTACCCGTTCGCCTCCATATAAGTGAGGTAGGCATGGTAAAGATAGTTACGGGGTTGTCGCGGGACGATATTGGCGTTACCCATAAACATGCCGTTTGGCTGTGCCAGCGCTTCGAGGTAGCCGCAGAAATCAAACACCGGATCGGCATCGCGCTTGATGCTGATCGCCTCGTCAGAGTTTTGCTGTGCCTGGAGCAAATTGCGCGCCGTCGCAGGCTGGCTGAACTGCTGCATAAGCTGGCGCACAATCACGGCCAGTTCCTGCGAGATTTTATTCCTGAGCTGCGGGTCGCGTTCCTCCGGGGCAATCTGCTCCGGGAAATGCAGAATAACCCGGCGACGGGAAACACCGCCGCTGCGGTCGGTAAAGCGCATCGGGTTATTGTTCACCGCCAGAATCACCGCCGGGATATGCGTCGAGTAGGCGTCGCGGTATTTCGGGTCGACCGAGACCGCATCGCCGCCGGTGATGGCTTTAATCCCCGCACCGTCACCGCTCCATTTCTCCTGGTCAGGGAGAATTATCAGCGAGTAGCCAATCACCGCCGCACGTTCGCGGGAGGATTCCAGCGTCTCGATGGTGGCTGAGGTGGTGTTGTCCTTCCCCGCGAGCATGGTGGCAATTTCGGCCATGATACTTTTGCCGCTGCCACCTGGCCCGGTCACTTCGAGAAAAAGCTGCCAGTCGTAGCGGTTCGCCAGCACCATAAACAGGGCGGCGAGAATAATGTCGCGTTTCTGCGCGTTCCGTCCTGCGGCACGGTCGAGCCACTGCCAGAAATGCGGCGCATCGCGCTCCAGCGTTTCACCGGCCACCGGCGGGGTGAAATCCACATCACACAGGGTGCGCAGCCAGTGCGTTTTGCTGTGCGGATTAAAGATGCCGCTGGTCGTATCGAGTACGCCGTTACGAAAACCGATTAAACGCCGTGCCGGGGCTTCATGCTGCGCGAGTATCAGTTTCAGGGTATCGACTACCGCCGAGATTTTCCCGGACGAGAAGCCTGCACCGATACGCTGGAACAATGCGGCCACATCGCGGGCAAACTGCGTGGACGGCAGCACTTTCCAGGCACCGGCTTCATAGCGGGAAATAATCTCGCCATTCGGGTCAACGGCCAGCGCATGGCCGTAATGCTCGCTGACACGCATCGCCTTTTCACTGGTACTCATGGCGGTAAATTCGGCCTCGCTCATCTGCTCAAACGGACTTGCCGCCGGTGTCCTGACTGCCTCGTTTAGCGCACTGCGGGTGGTCTCCTCGCCGTGCTGCATAAACGCATCATTCCAGTCACCAAATACCGGCGGCAGAGCGACAACGCCCTGACAGGCATTTGCAGCGGCTGCGGCTTTGGTCTGCCCGTCGCCGTTGAGGTCACGGTCGGCAGCAATGATGAGCTGGTGCGCCGGGTGGCGTTCCCGGACAAGGCTTGCCAGAGAAAGAAGGTTCACGGACGAGAGCGCCACCAGAACGGTATCGCCGGTGAGCTGGTTCACCGTCAGCCCGGTGGCGTAACCCTCCACTAACCAGAGCCGTTTTGAGGCGGTGTTTTTCCCCACGATGGTGTGGCAGGTGCCCTTCACCTGACCGCCTTTGAGCGTGCGTTTAGTGCCACCGGCGTTGATAAGCTGGAGGTTAACCAGTTCCCCCTCGGGGGTGTGCAGCGGCACAAGCACATCACCGGCGCGGTAAGTGATGGTTGCCACTTTATGCGTGGTGGTCAGCACCTGACAGGCCAGAGGTGCTAACCCTTTGCGGGTGAGATAGGCATTGCCGGTAGCCGTGCGGCTGGTCTCAAATAAACGGGTAGCCAGTGCCGCCGCTTCCTTCATGGTTTTCTCACTGTCCGGAGCAGTGGCGACTTCATCCGCTGGCACCGGCGGCAGATTGCCGGTCACGCTGTTGACCTGGCTTGCCGCTTCCGCAACCGACACGGCCAGCGCTTTTGAAACCAGGCTCAGGCCGTCACCGGCTCCGCATTGATTACAGAACCAGGTGCCGCGCCCGTCTTTATCGTCAAAGCGAAAACGGTCTTTACCCTGGCAGACCGGGCAGGGCTGATGCCGGTTAAGCACCACATTCACGCCCAGCGCCGGGAGGATGTGCGGCCACTGGCCTTTAGCGGCATTCACGGCTTCGGTAACTTTCATGTTCATTATTTTTTTCCTTACGGCTGCGCCGGTTGCGTTAAGTGACGGGTGCAAAGTTCATCCATGACGGCCAGCCCGAGAAACGACAGCGCCGGTGTGGTTTTCAGTGCGCCGCTTTCCAGTAAATCCTCCAGTAATGCGCAGGCAATTTCCCGGCCTTTCTCCAGTCCGTGCTGGCGCAGATAAAACCCCTCCAGCTCACCGGCAATGGCATCTTCCAGTGTGGTGAGAGTGAGTTGCGGATAACGTTGCTGTTGCTGGCAGATATTCAGCCAGGCACAGGCCACGGTGCGACGGTAAAGCGCTGCGCGCAGAACGGGTGAAAGTGGCATTCTTTTCATTGGTTTTTCTCCGGAGCCATCCAGCTCATGTGGCAGCGTTCGACCACGCCGTCGAGCTGGGTGGTCATCAGAAACAGCAGTGAAGCGAGTTGTGTCTGTTGTGCCGGGGGCTGTTTCAGCACGGTGCATTCCTGATGCTCCAGCAAATCACCGGCGAACTGGCCGACACGTAATAAATGTTCAAGGCAACGCAGGTCATCCAGCGTAATGGTGGCGTTAATTCCTGACGGGGTTACCGGCTGGCTGATCTTCATGATTCGGTCTCCTTGGGGTGTGCGAAGCCCTGTGCAGATACGCACATAATTTGAATGAGTGATTTAATTACAGGTAATGGCGGTAGCTGGTATCCGGCTCAGGGCGAGGAATATCACGCCACGAATACACCACCGGGATATTTTTTATTACCGGTTTATTCTCTTCCGGATAAATATCAATATTCCTTTCACGCCAGCGCTGTAATACCGGGTCATTCGTTATTATTTTCAGCACGGTATAGCGGTTCTCAGGGTTTCGCTTAAACACGTCAGGGCGAATACAGGTAAATTCCCGTAGGAAATGCCCGAGCGGTATTTCAATCACCTGCCCGTCAGACTCAATACGAATAAGGATGGTGTAAGGCTTGCGGAACGGGTTACAGACCATATCCGGGCAGCGGTAAGGCACATCCCACGGAATGCCATCGGCCAGAATACCCACCACCGTCACAGCGGCATAAATATCCGTGCGGTATTTTTCACCCGGCTGAGGAAAATCAAACATGGTTTATTCCCCGCCGTGTAATTCAGACAGACCACCCTGCGACAGAAATTCCTGGCACAGCCCTTTCGCTTTTAATTCCTCCAGCACAAAACTGATGTCCTCGTGCAGATAGCTGAATATCTGCGGAATATAGAGCTGGTGTAAGCCGCTCATTTCCCGGCGCTGTAAATCATCGCCGATAAACTGCGATACGGTACTGGCGCGGTTGAGTTTGTGGTACGCCTCGATACTCAGGTGAGCAATGACGGGTTTCTCGCTACCACGACGGGCAGAGACATTTTTAATGGGGGTTGCGTTATGCATGCGCCACCTCCGCAACAGGCAGACGGGCGGCAAAGGAAAGAATGTAATCACGGACAAGGGAAAGACGGGCGGCTTGCTCATCACCGGCGACGGTACGGAGCATGGAAACGCGGCTGGTACGTTCGGTGCGACGAACGGCGGCAAAGACAAAGACGAACTGCGGGTGAGTCGGGGCGAGGGTCGAAGCCATAAGGGCAACCTCCAATAAGTAGCTGATACAGCTATCACCGGAAACGCCAATTTCACTGGTGGTAGCCCGGACGAGGTTGGCGTAACCGGCCTTATTGGAAACCGGCCAGCCCGAAGGCTGCCCCGCCCGGGCCACCATTATCTGACAGGAACCACGGTGTAAAAACCATAGCCCGGAAAATGGGTAAGCCTGAGCAACGACGTAAAAAAACACGCATGGCGCGTGTCGTGTCGCCAATAAGTATAACAGGACGCCAATCCCGGCTGTCGATTTTGCGACAGCGGAAAAACTATAACCGCAAACCTGGAAGGGATGCAAGCCAGGGAAAGGGGCTTTTTGAAAACGGAGCTGATTCATGCGTCACATCCCCGGTTACGTTGTGCGATACGTTCGCCCATCCACGCTGTGACTTCTGACTGAAGCCAGGCGACATTTTTTCCGCCGAGGGAGACCTGTGCCGGGAACGCATTGCGGGCGATTAAATCGTAGAGCGTGGAGCGGGACAGCCCGCACTGGTGAATGACTTCCGGGAGTCGTAAAAAACGCTCCTGAGTCGGGGCGGAAACTGGCGGCAGATGCGCGGCTGGCGCGGAAGATGGTGCGGAAAAAGCGGTGTGCATAAAGCTACCTCATAACAGTCCATAGAGATCCGGTCGTGTCCGTCCGGCTTCGGGTAGCTCTCTATTTTGTGAATATTTTCACTGAGGGCAATGTTTGATTTTTCGAAAACAAACATTGACTTATTTCAAAGAAACAAACTGGCAAACACTGGCAATCGTAGGCAATACGGTGGAACAAAATGGCAAATCAAAGATTCCATATGGTTATATAAAAAAATATTTTATTTCAAATAAATCTAATGAATATCAAAAGCCATCACGCTGTCGAAAATAATCAGGGTGAACAGTGGTGAACAGTCGGTGAACAGTCGGTGAACAGTCAGACCTCGATTGTTCACCCTCTAATATACTGTATTACTTATCTTTTTTTTAAAGGTGAACAGAGTGAATAGTTAATAGTAAAAAAATAATAAAAGAGGGGGGTATGTTCCTGCGACCTTTCCTCTGGCAAGCCTGTTTTCAGGTCTGCTTGTGTCAGGGCTGGTACATCCACAACCGATCCTCTTGTTGTGTGGCGCACGGCAGAATAGCCACTCATTGAAATGACGGAGAGGCACTCATGACCCAGACCACAACTATTCCTGAATCCCTGAAAGCCGGTATGCAGCGTCTTGAAGCGGCAAAGGCGGCTCATCTTGAGAACGCCCGCAAAATTGATGAGACCGAAACGGCCATCAACCGTGCCCGCGAACAGAAATCGGAGCTGGAGCAGGAAAACGGTGAGGACACGAATAGCTGGCGCAACCTGTTCCGCGCTGGTGGTGCCGTGCTGACTGATGACCTGAAAAAGCGTCACATTGAACGTGTGGCACAGCGTGAGCTGGCACAGGAATGCGACAATCTGGCTCAAGTGCTGGAGTTTGAACGGGAAAAGCTAAAGGGAGCCTGTGATTCGACCGCAAAAGCGTACCGACAGGCTCATCTGTCCGTTTTGCGTGACTATGCCGAAGGTGAACTGAAACTGGCACTGGAAACTTCCTGCGGCGCACTTGTCCGGGCAATGAAGCTAAAAGGCCTGGTATTAGATAACCCCCTGGCTAACAACACCGGTCATCAGGGCTACGTCGAACCGGATAAAGCGGTCATGCATCAGGTCACCCTGTTTCTTGAGCAGAAAATCAGTGGGTATAACCTGCGTCTTACCGACGAACCGGTGCTCTACAAAACCGGGCTGTCATCCCTGACGCTGCCACATATGGATCATAATGTGGCGGGTACGCCATTCGCCAATAAGGCATTTTACGAGCGCATGCAGCAACTGGAAGCGCAGCTCAAGGCGAAAGGGTTACTGTCATGATGCACTGTCCGTTCTGTAAAACCTCAGCCCATTCCCGTTCAAGCCGCTATCTGTCTGACAGCGTCAAGCATCGCTATTACCAGTGCCAGAATGTGCTCTGCTCTGCGACCTTCCGGTCGATGGAATCGGTTGAGTCGATTATCCGCCAGCCGGTGGCCAGTGATGAGCCTGATGATGATTTTATTCAGGCTGAAATGGATAAAGAGCCGAAACAGCGACCATCAGCGACACAATGACCAGGCGGGGACGAATCAATGAGCGACACACCATTACAGCAGGCCTTTGCAGTGTGTCAGGCGAATAAAACAGCCTGGCAGAATAAAAAAGATGAGCTGGCCGCAGCAGAGACGGAACTGGATGAACACCTCGCACCGGGAGCACCCCGGAAGGCAGAGAAAATCCGCTACCTGAGCGAATACATCGACATTAAGCAGTGGGAAATTACCTGTGCGGCTGGCCGCTATATCCGTTCACATGAAGCGGTGCAACACATCAGCATCGGGAATGCCCTGGGTGCTTTTATGACGCAGAACGGGGCTGCACTGGTCAATACACTGGCACCGGAATTAATGGGTATTAATCAGTTTCCTGCGGCAGTCAGAGAGCTGGCGATACGACGAGCGACGCATTACATCGGTGAAGCCCTGCGGGGCTATCTGACCACGAGTCAGGAAATCAATTACACGGCTGAAAACAACGACATTTTAACGGCCATCGGATTCAGGCCTGATGCGGCTTCCCGTGTTGATAATCAGCAAAAATACACACCGGTACAGAACCGTGTTTATGCGCACCGACAGGCAGAACTGAGCCAGCAAAACCCCGATTAAAATACGCCAAAAAATACTGCTATTTAATTCAATTAAACCATGCATTACGGTGCATGGTTTTGCATGTAAAACCCCGTATTTTTCACACCTCAACACCCCAGAGCTGGCACGGCTCCGGGGTGTTCATGCATATGCATTAAAACCCACCCATGAAGCGGGCAGGCGTGGCGGGGATAGCATTGCGCGCGGAGTAAATTATTTAATTTGTTGTAGATAACTGCCCCAATGAGGAGCAGTAGAGGCTTATTCAAATTATCGCCGGGGTACAACTTGGGCATAAGTAATCATGTGATTTTTTCCCAACAGTTATTACAAACATTTTGTTTAATATAAACTGGATGATTTACATCAATTGCTTGTTTGCAATTGGGATTAGGACAATAGAAAGCCTCTCCGATATTAATTAAAAATCTTTGGAAGAAATCTTTTTCAAGAGATATACGTCTTATAGCTCGTAAGTCCTTTACGTTTAAATCTCCTTCCATCAAAGATTCTAATTTACTTTTTGCTATGTTTAGAGAGTTGTAGCATCCATAATCAACAGAGTATACGTTGTAAGAAATCCCTGCGTGATCTTGATGGGAATATCCATTCTTTCTCAAGTGTATGACTCTGAAATCAATTAAATTCTGAATGTGTTTGTTATTGGAATACTCCTCTGGAATCAAGAAGTGCATTGACTTCTTCTTATGAACAACCTCTTTGACAATCTCGGTCAACAAGACTCTTTCTGTTGGGTTCTTATCAACTTGGTCTTTTTTATCCTTTTCATACCACTCAGAGTTGGCAGCCCTCATACATTTAACATTTATTCTTTTAGCAGAAGATGTTGACGATAATAAAAATCTGTCATAACTGTTTAAAAACAAATTAATAAAGTCTCGAGGGATTCCTGCACAAGCGACAAGTATTTCATTCAGTGCAACGTTAGCAAAAAGTAGGTTGATGAAGCTTGAAGAACTACTTTTTCCATTGCTAATAAAATTATCAATGGTTTCTTTATCGATGGATGTTAAGTGGCGATATAATAGGTCATTAAAGAAATCCCGTGTTTGAGTCTTGTTTACTTCAAAAACATACCTTAAATCAAGATGATAGCCAAATATATCGCCACCGTCCTCTAAGCCTATGAATTTCTTTTCACTTTTATGACCTAGTGCTGTTCTGTTTGGTATGGCTGCAATTTTCAAATAAACATTTATTGCTGAAAAGGTTTTTTTCAAAATTTCAGCAAGAGAGGGTTGTATATCACTGCTAAGTTCTGACCACTCATCAATTAATAACATTATACCATTCAGATTTAACTCTTTTAATAAATTTTCTAAAGAATTTGTAATGTCTAAAATTGAAATGTGTGAGCGATGTGATGTCTCTTTTGTTGTTTTTTGATTGTTGCCAGTGCCAAGTGTAATTCTAGGGTCTCTTGATATGTCTAGACCTGTATTTAAAGATCGAACTTCCTCTTCAGAAACTTTCAAATCTGTGGATTTTCTTAATGTACGACCTTCAATCTCTAAATAAATTTTAGAGAAGTAATCGGTAACTAGTTTTCCATTGATATCTTTTACTAACGATTTAGAACTATCGAACTCATTAACATCAAGGATAAAATTAAGGTTCTCATATAAACTATATGAGATCTCCCCCATGATGTATTTAAAGATAAGTATAGCATCTACGTCGGCTAAGCCATCAGATGATAATAGTGGAATAATTCTTCTTAAATCTAAGTAAATAGGGAATATGCGCTTTTCTTGAAATTCTTCTGAAATAACCTCGGCAAGTGCTTTAAGGAGGTGTGTCTTACCTGATCCTCTCCGGCCATAAATAACACTGTTCATGATGTTCTTTATGTTACTGATATTTTCATATCCAGAGTAAATTTCTAAAAAACTTCCATAGCTTATTCTTTCAGCTCGGATGTTATTAGCAAGAGATTTGATAACTTCCTGTAGCTTTTCATCTGTTAATTTCATTTTAGTAACCAACCTTTTTTGTATACCATTCAAGCATATCCCTGCGCTGTTCTAAATATTGTGCATGGTTATACGTGCCGCGAATACTGTTCTTATCTACATGTGCCAACTGCATTTCAATCCATGCACTATCAAATCCCTGTTCATGGAGGATTGTCGACATTGTATGTCTGAAACCGTGACCTGTAGCACGTCCTTTGTAGCCAAGTAACTCAATCACTTGCGTCACACTTTCCTTGCAGATTGGTTTGCTGCGGTTATTCCTGCCAATAAAAATGTAGGGATAATGACCAGTAATAGGCTTGAGCTGCTTAAAGAGGTCAATCACCTGAGTAGATAAAGGAACGACGTGAGGCCTACGCATTTTCATCCGTTCTGCCGGTATTTCCCATAACCCTTTTTCAAGGTCTACTTCATCCCACGTAGCAAAGCGTAACTCTTGCGTTCGCACACCAGTAAGTATGATTATCTTTGTCGCATTCTTCGTAATAATGCTACCCGTGTACGCTTCAAGATCACGGATAAAATGTGGCAATTCTTCGGCAGATAAAAATGGATGATTCTTTTGCTTTGGAACGGCCAGCGCAATAGCTAAATCAGGTGCAGGGTTGTATTCAGCTCTGCCGGTGATTATGGCGTAGCGGAAAACCTCGCCACAACGTTGACGCACTTTCCTTGTTTTCTCTAATGCTCCCCGCTTTTCGATACGACGTAGCACCTCGAGCAATTCCAGCGGCTTAATTTCCGAGATTGGACGGTTCCCTATGAACGGGAAAACATCCTGCTCAAAGGTCTTAATGATTTCTTCCCGATAGGCCACAGTCCAGCGGTCAGCTTTATTTGTATGCCATTCCCGGCTGATAGCCTCGAAAGAGTTTTCTGTTGAGAGCTGCTGTGCCAGTTTTTGAGCTTTACGTTCTTCTACGGGGTCGATGCCGTTTGCTACCTGCTTACGCGCTGCATCACGTTTCTCGCGAGCCTCAGCAAGTGAAACAAGACTGTATGAACCGAAGGACATGAGGCGGGCTTTACCTGCGAACCGGTAACGGAACCTCCAGCCTTTGCTTCCGTCGGGATTGATGAGCAGAGATAAGCCTTGTCCATCGTTTAGGGTATAGGCCTTGTCTTGCGGCTTAGCGCGGCGGATTTGTATGTCAGTCAGGGGCATGTGTATAAGTGAATTATGTGTATAAAAATTTTATACACAATACTATACATATTTTTCACGGATTTAGGGAGATTGCCTCGGACTTACACGGACGGTGAGGTGAGCTAACTTGATGAATTTAATGATTTTAAAAGACTTTTTCGGATGTGTCCGGACAATGAGTGGCGGAAGATCACAGGAGTTGAACCTGCCCGGCACCGCTGGCGGCACCAACTGGATTTGAAGTCCAGCCGCCTCACCGGAGACGACGATCTTCCTAGCCTCGATTGCTACATGGAGGCGGTGCGCAGTATACCTGGTTTTTCGCTTGTACCAAACAATGCTTTCCCCTTTCCCCAATGAATCCTTCAATACTATTAGCACGATCAATTAAATCGTTCACTTACCACGCGTTTAGCACTTCTTAGCCTCTTTGAATGACCTACCCGCCCTTTATTTCTCACAACCTTAAAAAGCCGGTTTTCGCGATCATAAAAATAGTTTGAAGCAGGAATATTCAGCAGAATCTCGATAGCTGTTCCAACTGCCGTTCCCCTTCTTCATCCACCGGTAAATACACCAGTAGGCGCGCGCCATCACGCGGGGCTGAATACCAGTTCGTTTGCTGCATCTGGATGGTGCCGATTTGTGGGTGAATAAATTGCTTCCGATGGTTTTCAATCGCGCGTACTTCATAACGCTGCTGCCACAGGGCTTTAAATTCTGCCGAGACAGAGAAAAAGCACTCCAGTAATGCCTCCCAGCGTGGCTCGCCTCGGTGTTCTGCCATCCCAGCCCGGAAGTAGCCGACAAATAACGGCAAAATGTACTCTTTGTCACCAAGGCGGCGGCTCCAGTTATCGTTAGTCAGATACTGGTAAATGCAGTTGCGTTCATCAACCGGAACGGCATCCAGATCCACTCCCATTAGCAGACAAAAATTGCGGTTGTAACCAATAAGATCGAAGTTGGGCTTTTGCATGCTGGCCGGGTTTGGCATCAGTGCATCAAGTAAGCGGCGAGATGCGGGGCTGAGATTTTCACACAGCGCAGCGGCGGGAATCTCTGCCGGTGATAAGCCCGCGAGAATAAATAAATGACGTGTCTCAACGGGAGAGCATTGCAACGCGCTAGTGATAGCCGTCATCACGCTGACGGAGGGGTTCACATCCCGTCCTTGCTCAAGCCAGGTGTACCAGGTCACACCAACGTCTGCCAACAGCGCGACTTCTTCACGGCGCAGCCCTGGCGTGCGGCGGCGGCCACTGCGGGGTAAACCGAGACGTTGAGGGTCAAGACTTTCACGTCGGGTGCGTAAAAAAGCCGCCAACATTTTTCGATTGTCTTCCAGGGTGGTAGTGCGCTGGTCAAGTTTTGTGATGGTTGTCACGGAAAACTCCAGAAGGGTAGTTCCAATACCAGTATAAGCAAGAACTGGTACCCGTTTAAACATTGGGGGATGCTACGCCGGTATCCTGAACCGTGCAATGGAGCACATGATGAGAATTCCCCCTTTTTCCCTTGGACGAGCAGGTTTGATTTTGCTTCTGACAAGCCAGATGTTGCCGCTTATTGATACGTCGATTACCAACGTGGCCCTGGACTCGATCACCCAGTCATTGGGTACCAGCCATACAGAGTTGGAACTTATTGTGGCGCTCTATGGGGTGGCCTTCGCCGTTTGTCTGGCTGTAGGCAGCAAGCTTGGAGATAACCTGGGCCGCAGGCGTGTTCTGATGTGGGGTGTAGCGTTGTTTGGTATTGCCTCTTTGCTGTGTGGCATTGCCGGCTCTGTTGGAACGCTGCTTGCTGCACGCACGTTGCAGGGCATGGGGGCCGCATTAATTGTGCCGCAGATTTTGGCAACACTTCACGTCACGTTAAAAGGCACCGCTCATACCAAAGCCATTAGCCTTTATGGAGGCATCGGAGGTATTGCTTTTATTATTGGGCAAATGGGTGGGGGATGGCTGGTATCATCAGATATCGCCGGGCTTGGCTGGCGTAACGCTTTTTTTATTAATGTCCCGATTTGCATCTTTGTATTGATGGTAGGAAAGCGTTATTTGCCGGAAACCCGTAGTGAAAGCGTTTCGCGTATCGATTGGCAGGGGACTTTTTGCCTGGCGTTAATACTCTGCTGCCTGCTCTTTCCTATGGCACTTGGCCCAGAACTACACTGGCCATGGCAGATGCAAGCTGCGTTGATAGCGATTATTCCACTTGGTTGGTGGATGCGTTCCGGAGCATTAAGCCAGCAACAACGTGGCCTACAGCCTTTGCTTCCACCGCGATTGCTTAAACTCACCAGCATTCGTTTTGGCATTTTGATAGCCGTTATGTTCTATACCTGCTGGTCGGGCTTTATGTTTTGCATGGCTTTAACGCTACAGGCTGGGCTGGGAATGGCTCCGTGGCAGTCGGGTAACAGCTTTATTGCCCTTGGAGTAGCCTATTTTATTTCAGCTTGTTATGCCCCAAAACTGATTGCACGCCATTCCATGAGCACGATTTTGCTGGCTGGCATTGTGGTGCAGGTGGCTGGGCTATTGGCGCTCATTGCTACGTTACAACACTTTGGTCACAGTGCTGGCGCGTTAGCTGTCGCCCCTGCAACATTGTTGATTGGCTACGGGCAGGCGCTGATCGTTAACAGTTTTTATCGCCTCGGGATGCGTGACATCGCCCCTAATGATGCCGGCGCGGGGAGTGCGATTTTAAGTACGCTGCAACAATCAACGCTTGGACTTGGCCCGGCAATCCTCGGTGCGTTGTTCCTGCATTTCCGTGTGCTGAGCAATGGTGACTATGTGGAGGCGATGATGGGATTCTTGCTGGTCGAAGCGTTGGTTATGCTGGTATTGGCGGGGGTGACGCTGATGAGCCGTCGCCAGCTTCATTCTCCTGTGCTTTGCAAGCCCGTGATTTCAGAGAAGTGATACGCAGGACGTTACGATAATAGAAAGCCGCCTTTTATGAAGGCGGCTTTCTTGTTTGTGCTGATACTGAAAGGGAGTTAGCGGAATGTCTACGCCTTATCCCTTCATCCAAATTCTAAGCCCATCGAGGAACATTTGAGTTGCCAGCATGACCAATACCAGGCCCATCAGGCGCTCCAGCGCGTTAACGCCTTTTTCCCCGAGTAAGCGTAAGAACAGCGATGATTGCAGCAAAATTACCACGGTGCCGCCCCAGGCCAGCATCAACGCAGCAACCAGGTGCCCCATCTGGTTTGGATACTGGTGTGATAACAGCATTAATGTTGCCAGTAACGTTGGCCCGGCAACCAGCGGAATAGCCAGCGGCACGATAAATGGTTCTTCGCCAGCAGGCAGGCCAGAGGCGTTGCCTTCATGGCTTGGGAAGATCATTCGGATGGCAATCAGGAACAGGATAATCCCGCCGGAAATCGACACGCTTTCCGCACGCAGGTTAAGAAACGCAAGGATTTTTTCCCCGGCAAACAGGAAGATCAGCATGATGATCAGTGCAATAAGCAGTTCGCGGATCATGATGGCCCGGCGGCGCTTCGGCTCAGTATGCTTGAGCACTGACATAAAAATCGGCAGGTTCCCCAACGGGTCCATAATCAGGATTAACAATACTGCCGCAGAAATGATTTCGGTCATGAATAGTTGTCTCTAATAAGTTGTATTTCTAATAGCTTGCAGATCATTGATTAATTTCACTTGCGACTTTGGTAGCATTTTGTAATGTGGGACATATTCCCTTGAATGCACTCAACGCAAATACCTCTGCAGGATTAGTCGCTATGAAAAATGTTGGTTTTATCGGTTGGCGCGGTATGGTCGGTTCCGTTCTCATGCAACGCATGGTTGAAGAACGCGATTTTGACGCCATTCGCCCAGTTTTCTTCTCCACTTCTCAGTTAGGCCTCCCGGCCCCATCTTTTGCAGGCCAGAACAACGGCACGCTGCAAGATGCCTACGACCTGGAAGCGCTGAAGGCACTGGACATTATCATTACCTGCCAGGGCGGCGATTATACCAACGAAATCTATCCAAAGCTTCGTGAAAGCGGCTGGCAAGGTTACTGGATTGATGCTGCATCTTCACTGCGTATGAAAGATGACGCGATTATCATCCTCGACCCGGTTAACCAGCACGTTATTCAGGAAGGTCTGAATAATGGCGTGAAAACCTTTGTTGGCGGCAACTGCACCGTTAGCCTGATGCTGATGTCCCTTGGCGGCCTGTTTGCAAACGACATGGTTGACTGGGTTTCTGTTGCGACTTACCAGGCGGCATCCGGCGGTGGCGCGCGCCATATGCGTGAACTGTTGACCCAGATGGGCCAGTTGCATAGCCACGTTGCCAGCGAGCTTGCTGATCCTGCATCTGCCATTTTGAACATCGAACGTAAAGTGACTGACCTGGCTCGTAGCGGCAGTCTGCCAACGGATAACTTCGGTGTGCCATTGGCTGGCAGCCTGATCCCATGGATCGACAAGCAGCTTGATAATGGCCAGACCCGCGAAGAGTGGAAAGGCCAGGCTGAAACCAACAAAATCCTTAATACCGGCACTATCATTCCAGTTGATGGCCTTTGTGTCCGTGTTGGCGCGCTGCGCTGCCACAGCCAGGCATTCACCCTCAAACTGAAAAAAGATGTCTCTTTGCCAACCATCGAAGCGATGCTGGCCGGGCATAACGATTGGGTCAAAGTCGTGCCAAACGACCGTGATATCACTATGCGTGAGCTGACGCCTGCTGCGGTAACTGGCACGCTCACTACTCCAGTCGGACGTTTGCGTAAACTGAATATGGGTCCTGAGTACTTGTCTGCCTTCACTGTTGGCGACCAGCTGCTATGGGGCGCTGCCGAACCGTTACGTAGAATGTTGCGCTTGCTCGCATAATTACACTTACTCACTAAAGGGGCATTGCAGCCCCTTTTTTTATCACGTCATATACCCTTCATACTTCACGTTATGGGTGTGTTGGTTGCACTCCGTCACCCCAGTCACTTACTTAAGTAAGCTCCTGGGATTCCTGAGTTTAACGCCTTCCCATAACTCGAATTATTTGGGTATACATGAAGCATATGACTTTAGTTGATTAATTTTCGGGAGCAAAACAGAGCGTTGGCTATGCTTTATTCAGGGCGATAAACCGCCATGAAGATTAGTTGGGCGGAACGGCTTGCAGGAAAACAATGTTATTGCCGTCCGTTAGGGTCAATGAATGACAAAAAACAGGACGAAACCATGTCTGTTCATCCAGAAAAAGACGTGATAAATGCGCTAATTGCGGGTCATTTTGCTGATCCTTTTTCTCTGCTGGGAATGCATAAAACTGAAGCCGGGCTGGAAGTTCGTGCCCTGTTACCGAACGCGACAGAAGTGTGGATTATCGACCCGAAGACCGGTGGGAAGGTCGGCAAGTTAGAGTGTATTGATTCACGTGGTTTCTTTTGCGGGGTTATCCCGCGACGTAAAAATCTTTTCCGTTATCAACTTGCTGTTGTCTGGCATGGCCATGAAAATCTTATTGATGATCCCTATCGCTTTGGGCCGCTAATTCAGGAGATGGATAGTTGGCTGTTGTCCGAAGGCACGCACTTACGCCCCTATGAAACGCTCGGCGCGCATGCCGACACCATGGACGGCGTGACCGGAACGCGTTTCTCCGTTTGGGCACCTAACGCCCGCCGTGTCTCAGTTGTTGGGCAATTTAACTATTGGGATGGCCGTCGCCACCCGATGCGTTTGCGCCGTGAAAGCGGTATCTGGGAACTCTTTATTCCTGGCGCTCATCCTGGGCAACTCTACAAATTCGAACTGATTGATACCGAAGGGCATCTGCGCCTGAAGGCTGACCCGTATGCGTTTGAGTCGCAAATGCGCCCGGAAACCGCGTCGCTGATTTGTGGCTTGCCTGACAAAACTACCCTTAGCCCTGCGCGCCAGCATGCGAATGGCTTTGATCAGCCAATTTCAATTTATGAAGTACATCTTGGTTCGTGGCGTCGCCATGCCGACAATAATTTCTGGCTCAGTTACCGCGAATTGGCAGATCAACTGGTGCCGTACGTCAAAGAGATGGGCTTTACTCACCTCGAGCTGTTGCCGATTAACGAGCACCCGTTCGATGGCAGTTGGGGGTATCAACCACAAGGTTTATACGCGCCAACACGCCGCTTCGGTACGCGTGAAGACTTCCGCTACTTTATTAATGCCGCGCATGCTGCGGGCTTAAACGTTTTACTGGACTGGGTTCCAGGGCATTTCCCGACGGACGACGCGGGCCTGGCGAAATTCGATGGCACTTCGCTGTATGAACACGGCGATCCGCGCGAAGGTTATCACCAGGACTGGAACACGCTGATTTATAACTACGGGCGGCGCGAAGTCAGCAACTATCTGGTGGGTAACGCGCTGTACTGGATTGAGCGCTTCGGTATTGATGGCTTACGCGTTGATGCGGTGGCATCGATGATTTATCGCGATTACAGCCGCCAGCCTGGCGAGTGGATACCTAACGATAAAGGCGGGCGTGAAAACCTCGAAGCGATTGAATTCCTGCGCAATACCAACCGTATTATTGGCGAGCAAACGCCGGGTGCGGTGACCATGGCTGAAGAGTCTACCGATTTTACTGGCGTGTCGCGGCCACCTTCCATGGGGGGTTTAGGTTTCTGGTTTAAATGGAACCTCGGCTGGATGCACGACACGCTCGATTACATGAAACTCGACCCGGTGCATCGCCAGTATCATCACGACAAGATGACTTTTGGCATGTTGTACAACAGCACCGAAAACTTCGTACTGCCTTTGTCGCACGATGAAGTGGTACATGGCAAAAAATCCATTCTCGACCGTATGCCGGGTGATGCCTGGCAGAAATTTGCCAACCTGCGTGCTTACTACGGTTGGATGTGGGCTTTCCCCGGCAAGAAACTGCTGTTTATGGGCAATGAATTTGCCCAAGGGCGAGAGTGGAACCACGACAGTAGTCTCGACTGGCATTTGCTGGAAGGCGGCGACAACTGGCACCACGGCGTGAAACGCCTGGTACGCGATTTAAACCACACATATCGCCACCACGCCGCGATGCATGAACTGGATTTTGACAGCTATGGTTTTGAATGGCTGGTGGTGGAAGACAACATTAATTCCGTCTTTATCTTTGTACGCCGCGATTCAAAAGGTAACGAAATTATTGTCGCCAGCAACTTCACGCCGGTGCCGCGCTACAACTATCGCTTTGGCATTAATCAGCCAGGTCGCTGGCGCGAGGAGCTGAATACAGACTCAATGCATTATCACGGCAGTAATGCCGGAAACAGCGGTGCCGTGCAGAGCGATGCTATTCCAAGCCACGGTCGCGAGCACTCCCTGAGTCTGACACTACCTCCGCTTTCGACTATCTGGTTGGTACGGGAGGCTGAATGACGCAACTCACTGCCGGGAACCCGGCTCCGTATGGTTCGTTTTTTGATGGCAAAGGCGTCAATTTCACGCTGTTTTCGGCTCATGCAGAAAAAGTCGAACTCTGCGTTTTTGACGAACACGGCCACGAGCGGCGTTATGACTTGCCGGTGCGCACAGGCGACATCTGGCATGGTTATTTGCCCGATGCAAAGCCTGGCCTGAAATATGGCTATCGCGTCCATGGCCCGTGGGATCCGCAAAACGGGCATCGTTTTAACCCGGCAAAACTGCTGCTAGACCCTTGCGCTCGAGTGGTTGTTGGCGGTGTCGATAACCACCCGCATCTTCACGGTGGCTATGACGAGCCGAATCTGGAAGACAGCGGCCCACACATGGCGAAATGCATGGTGGTGCGCGATAAGTTTGACTGGGAAGGCGACGAACACCCGCGTACCCCTTGGGGTGACACCGTTATTTACGAAGCGCATGTTCGTGGGTTGACGCTTCTACACCCTGAAATACCCGAAGAGCTGCGTGGTACTTATGCCGCACTCGGCCATCCGGTGATGATTAACTATTTCAAACGCCTCGGGATCACGGCGCTTGAACTGATGCCGGTCGCGCATTTTGTTACGGAGCCGCGCGTCGCCCATTTAGGGTTAAGCAACTATTGGGGCTATAACCCGCGTTCGTTTTACGCCGTCGAAGGTTATTACGCTGTGAATCATGATCCACTGGCGGCCGCCAACGAGCTGCGTGGTGCGGTGAAAGCGCTGCACGAAGCGGGCATTGAGGTGATTCTCGACATTGTTCTTAACCACAGCGCGGAACTTGATCGTGACGGTCCAACCCTCTCGCTGAGCGGAATCGATAACCGTAGCTATTATTGGTTAATGGACAATGGTGATTACCAGAACTGGACTGGTTGCGGTAACACCTTGAATTTGAGTACGCCAGGTGTGGTGGCGCAGGTGGTGGATTGCCTGCGTTATTGGGTCGACAGCTGCCATATTGACGGATTCCGTTTCGATCTTGCCTCGATCATGGGGCGTACGCCAGAGTTCCGTCAGGATGCACCATTGTTTGAGGCGATCAAAAACGATCCGGTTTTGTCGCAGATAAAGCTGATTGCTGAGCCGTGGGATATTGGCGCGGGGGGGTATCAGGTCGGCAACTACCCGCCGTTATTTGCGGAATGGAACGATCATTTTCGTGATGGCATGCGGCGTTTCTGGCTGCGACAAGATTTATCGTTAGGTGGATTCGCTTGCCGCTTTGCCGGTTCAAGTGATGTCTATCGACATGGGGAGCGTCTCCCTTCGACCAGCATCAATTTAATCACGGCTCACGACGGTTTTACCTTGCGCGATTGTGTCAGCTTCAACCAAAAACACAATGAAGCGAACGGTGAAGACAACCGTGATGGCACCAACAATAACTACAGCAATAACTATGGCTTCGAAGGGCTGGAAGCCTCGCTTTATATTAAAGAACGGCGGCGCGACAGTGTTCACGCCTTGCTCACATTGTTACTGCTTTCTCAGGGTACGCCGATGCTTTTGGCCGGTGATGAACACGGTCACAGTCAGCATGGTAATAACAATGCTTATTGCCAGGATAACCAACTGACATGGCTTGACTGGGAACACTGCAACGATGGCTTAACCACTTTTACCGCGGCATTGATTCATCTACGCAAGACGATTCCGGCATTAACCCGGAATGTCTGGTGGGAGGAAGGCGATGGCAATGTGCGCTGGTGGAATAAAGAGGCTCAACCTCTGAATGCTGACGAATGGGAGAACGGGGTTCATCGGTTACAAATCCAACTCTCAGACCGTTGGCTAATAACGATTAACGCTACCGAAGAAGTGGCCGACATCGTTCTACCCGAAGGGGAATGGCGTGCTATTCCTCCGTTTGCCGGTGAAGACAACCCGGTGGTGATGGCTGTATGGCATGGTCCCGCGCACGGAGTATGCGTTTTCCAGAAATCATAAAAAAGGAGTCAGTCATGGTTAGGCTTGATAAGAACGATCCTCTGATGTTGGCAAGACAACTGCCAAACAAATCTGTCGCCCTGATTCTGGCTGGTGGGCGCGGTACCCGATTGAAAGATTTAACCTCAACGCGCGCCAAGCCTGCTGTCCACTTTGGTGGCAAGTTCCGCATTATTGATTTTGCGCTGTCCAATTGCATTAACTCGGGTATTCGCCGTATCGGCGTGATTACGCAATATCAGTCGCATACGTTGGTTCAACATATCCAACGTGGCTGGTCATTTTTTAGCGAAGAGATGAACGAGTTTGTCGATTTGCTCCCGGCACAGCAACGTGTACATGGTGAAAACTGGTATCGCGGCACGGCTGATGCCGTTACGCAAAACCTCGATATTATCCGCCGCTACAAAGCCGAGTACGTGGTTATCCTCGCGGGTGATCATATCTACAAGCAAGATTACTCACGCATGTTGATAGACCATGTGGAGAAAGGTGCGCGCTGTACCGTGGCATGTATGCCTGTTCCACTCCATGAAGCTTCTGCATTTGGCGTAATGGCGGTTGATAGCGAAGAGAAAATTATCGAATTCGTTGAGAAACCGGCAAATCCGCCGTCTATGCCGGGCGATGACACGAAAGCGCTCGCCAGCATGGGTATCTACGTTTTCGATGCCGATTACTTGTACGAATTGCTGGAAACTGACGACAAAAACGAAAACTCAAGCCACGACTTCGGGAAAGATATCATCCCGTACGTCATGAAATCAGGTTCGGCGTTTGCCCACCCATTCCCGCTTTCTTGTGTGCAATCAGACCCGGATGCCGAACCGTACTGGCGCGATGTTGGTACCCTGGAAGCTTACTGGAAAGCCAACCTCGACCTCGCCTCGGTGACGCCGGAACTGGATATGTACGACCGCGACTGGCCGATTCGCACCCACATGGAACCGTTGCCTCCGGCGAAATTTGTGCAAGACCGCTCCGGCAGCCACGGTATGACGCTGAACTCGCTGGTGTCTGGCGGCTGCATTATTTCGGGCTCCGTGGTGGTTCAGTCAGTGTTGTTCCCCCGCGTGCGCGTTAACTCGTTTTGCAATATTGATTCCTCAGTATTGTTGCCAGACGTCATCGTCGGGCGTTCGTGCCGTTTACGCCGTTGCATTATCGACCGCGCCTGCGTCATTCCTGAAGGGATGGTTGTCGGGGAAAACGCCGAAGAAGATGCACGCCGTTTCTACCGTTCTGAAGAAGGCATTGTGCTTGTCACCCGTGAAATGCTGGCCAAGCTGCCTGGTTAAGTTTTAAAGGATTGATCACCGTGCAGCAAGGGTTGCACGGTGAAGTTTTATCGTTTGGCGCTCCTGAAGTTTACTTGATGAGAGCGCTGCGACTTTCCATATGGGAGCGATAATGCAGGTCTTACATGTATGTTCTGAAATGTTTCCACTGCTGAAAACGGGTGGTCTGGCAGATGTGCTTGGCGCGTTACCGGCGGCACAAATTGCAGGCGGTGTTGAGACGCGAGTCTTGCTGCCTGCTTTCCCTGACATTCGTCGTGGCATTGTTGATGCGCAGGTTGTGGCACATCGCGACACCTTCGCGGGTCATATGACTTTGTTATATGGCCACTTCAACGGCGTGGGAATTTACCTGATTGACGCCCCACATTTATACGATCGTCCCGGTAGCCCATATCACGACACCAATCAGTTCGCTTACACCGACAACGTGCACCGTTTTGCATTGTTGGGTTGGGTCGGCGCTGAGATGGCATGTGGTCTGGACCCCTTCTGGCGCCCGGATATTGTGCATGCGCATGACTGGCATGCGGGCCTGGTACCTGCGTACCTGGAAGCGCGTGGTCGCCCGGCAAAATCGGTATTTACTGTCCATAACCTGGCGTATCAGGGGCTGTTTTACGCCCATCATATGAATGAAATTGATCTGCCCTGGTCGTTCTATGACATGAACGGCCTGGAGTTCAATGGTCAAATTTCGTACTTGAAAGCTGGCCTTTACTATGCTGATCATATTACGGCGGTCAGCCCGACTTATGCCCGCGAGATAACCGAACCGCAATTTGCTTACGGCATGGAAGGGCTGTTGCGCCAGCGCCACCGTGAGGGAAGGCTGTCAGGTATTCTTAACGGCGTGGATGAGAAAATTTGGGACCCGGCTCATGACTTGCTTCTGGCTGCTCGCTATACCCGCGACACGCTGGAGGAAAAGGCTGAGAACAAACGCCAACTGCAGGTGGCGATGGGACTGAAGGTTAACGATAAAGCACCGCTGTTTGCAGTCGTCAGCCGTTTAACCAGCCAGAAAGGCCTGGATTTGGTGCTGGAAGCGTTGCCGGGGTTACTCGAGCAAGGTGGGCAACTGGCGTTACTCGGCGCGGGTGATTCGGTGATGCAGGAAGGATTCCTTGCGGCGGCGGCAGAGCATCCCGGGCAGGTGGGTGTTCAAATTGGTTATCACGAAGCTTTCTCGCACCGCATTATAGGCGGGGCAGATGTCATTCTGGTGCCGAGTCGTTTTGAACCTTGCGGCTTAACGCAATTGTATGGCCTTAAGTACGGCACATTGCCATTGGTGCGGCGTACAGGCGGGCTTGCAGATACCGTGTCTGACAGTTCGCTGGAAAACCTGGCTGACGGTATCGCCAGTGGATTCGTGTTTGAAGACAGTAATGCCTGGTCGCTGTTAAGAGCGATCCGGCGTGCCTTCGTGTTGTGGTCTCGCCCTTCGCTGTGGCGATTTGTTCAACGTCAGGCAATGGGCATGGATTTTAGCTGGCAGGTAGCGGCGCATTCCTACCGCGATCTGTACCAACGTTTGCTGTAGCCATCCACCAGGAATCACTGATATGAACGCACCCTTTTCCTATGCTTCACCGACGCTCAGTATTGAGGCTCTAAAGCACTCAATCGCCTATAAACTGATGTTTACGGTTGGGAAAGACCCTGCCATTGCGAACAAACATGAGTGGCTAAACGCCACGTTGTTTGCGGTTCGTGACAGGTTGGTAGAGCGCTGGCTGCGTTCTAACCGTGCTCAGCTATCCCAGGAAGTTCGCCAGGTTTACTATCTGTCGATGGAGTTTTTGATTGGCCGCACGCTCTCTAATGCGCTGCTTTCATTAGGTATTTATGAGGATGTCAAAAACGCACTGGAAGAGATGGGGCTGGATCTTGAAGAGTTGATTGACGAAGAGAACGACCCCGGCCTCGGTAATGGCGGGCTCGGTCGTCTCGCCGCCTGTTTCCTCGATTCACTGGCAACGCTCGGTTTGCCGGGCCGTGGTTATGGTATTCGCTACGACTATGGCATGTTCAAACAAAATATCGTTGATGGCCGGCAGAAAGAGTCCCCGGACTACTGGCTCGAGTACGGTAACCCGTGGGAGTTCAAGCGCCACAACACACGCTACAAAGTGCGCTTTGGTGGGCGCGTGCAGCTTGAAGCCAAAAAATTCCGCTGGGTAGAAACTGAAGAAATACTTGCGGTCGCGTATGACCAGATAATCCCTGGCTACGATACCGATGCAACAAACACGCTGCGTCTGTGGAATGCGCAGGCCAGTAGCGAAATTAACCTCGGTAAATTTAACCAGGGCGATTATTTCGCAGCGGTAGAAGATAAAAACCATTCGGAAAACGTCTCGCGCGTGCTCTACCCGGATGACTCGACCTATTCAGGCCGTGAACTGCGTTTGCGCCAGGAGTATTTCCTGGTCTCATCAACAGTGCAGGACATTCTTAGCCGCCATTTCCAGCTACATAAAACCTATGACAATCTGGCGGATAAAATCGCCATCCACCTCAACGACACACATCCGGTATTAGCGATTCCTGAGCTGATGCGTTTGTTAATCGATGAGCATAAGTTCAGCTGGGAAGATGCCTTTGAGGTTTGCTGCCAGGCATTCTCGTACACCAACCACACCTTGATGAGTGAGGCGCTGGAAACCTGGCCGGTAGATATGCTGGGCAAAATTCTGCCGCGCCATTTGCAGATAATCTTCGAGATTAACGACTACTTCCTGAAAACTCTTCAGGAGCAGCATCCAAACGATACCGCTCTACTGGGGCGCACTTCGATTATTGATGAATCCAATGGCCGTAAAGTTCGTATGGCATGGCTTGCAGTGGTAGTCAGCCACAAAGTGAATGGCGTTTCTGAACTGCACTCCAACCTGATGGTTCAGTCGTTATTTGCTGATTTTGCTGCCATCTTCCCGATGCGTTTTTGTAATAAAACGAACGGCGTGACACCACGTCGCTGGCTGGCTTTGGCTAACCCACCGCTTTCAGAAGTGTTGGATGAAAATATTGGCCGCACCTGGCGTACCGATCTTAGCCAGTTGAACGACCTGAAACAGCATATTGATTACCCAACGGTGCATCAGGATGTGCGTAAGGCGAAGCTTGCCAACAAGAAGCGTCTGGCAAGTTACATCGGCCAGCAGCTCAATGTGGTAGTCAACCCAAATGCGCTGTTTGATGTGCAGATCAAACGTATTCACGAGTACAAACGTCAGTTAATGAACGTGCTGCATGTGATCACGCGCTACAACCGCATTAAGGCCGATCCGACAGCCGATTGGGTGCCGCGCGTGAATATCTTCGCTGGTAAAGCGGCGTCAGCTTATTACATGGCAAAACACATTATTCACCTCATCAATGATGTGGCGGCGGTGATCAACAACGATCCGGTAGTCAAAGATCGTTTGAAAGTGGTGTTTATCCCGAACTACAGCGTTAGCCTTGCGCAGATCATTATCCCTGCGGCGGATCTCTCCGAGCAGATCTCTCTGGCGGGAACTGAAGCATCCGGCACCAGTAATATGAAGTTTGGCCTGAACGGTGCGCTGACTATCGGCACGCTTGATGGGGCAAACGTCGAAATGCTGGAGCATGTGGGGGCAGATAATATCTTTATCTTTGGTAATACGGCGGAAGAGGTCGAAACGCTACGGCGTAAAGGCTATCAGCCGCGCGAATATTATGAAAAAGATGAAGAGCTGCACCAGGTGTTGACGCAAATCGGTACGGGCACGTTCAGTCCGGGCGAACCGACGCGCTACCGTGACCTGCTGGATTCACTGATTAACTTTGGTGACCACTATCAGGTATTGGCAGATTACCGCAGCTATGTGGATTGCCAGGACAGAGTAGATGAGCTGTATCGCCAGCCGGAAGAGTGGACCATTCGAACCATGCACAATATTGCCAACATGGGTTATTTCTCGTCTGACAGGACGATTCAGGAATACGCCGATGAGATTTGGCATATCAAACCGGTGAGATTGTAATCCATGGGCGGATAAGTAGTGGCGGATGACGCTGCGCGTATCCGCCCTACAATTCTGAACGTAGGGTGGATACGCAACGCGTCATCCACCGCAAAACAATCTCAGCACAACTCCAGTTGCACATTATTCTCAGCAATCACCTGCATCACGCCTGCTGGTGGAATGGCATCGGTATATACCGCATCCACCAAAGCAATACTGCCCAGATTCACCATCGCATTACGGCCGAATTTAGAGTGATCCACCACCAGCATTACGCAGCGCGAGTTTTCAATGATGGCGCGTTTGGTGCGAACTTCGTGATAATCAAACTCCAGCAGCGAACCGTCACCGTCGATGCCGCTAATCCCCAGAATGCCGAAATCCAACCTGAACTGAGAGATAAAATCGAGTGTCGCCTCGCCGATAATGCCACCGTCGCGGCTGCGTAATTCGCCGCCGGCCAGAATAATGCGGAAGTCTTCTTTAACCTTGAGCGTGTTAGCCACGTTCAAGTTATTGGTTACCACGCGCAAATTGCTGTGATTCAACAACGCATGAGCGACGGCTTCCGGTGTGGTGCCGATATCAATAAACAGCGTGGCACCGTTAGGGATCTGGCTGGCAACCTTTTGCGCGATACGCTCTTTTTCCGCCGTCTGGGTCGCCTTACGATCGTGCCACGGCGTATTCACAGAACTTGAAGGCAGAGCGGCGCCACCGTGATGGCGCATGATCAGATTCTGGTCTGCCAGATCGTTTAGATCGCGACGAATAGTTTGCGGGCTGACTGCAAACTGTTCGACGAGCTCTTCGGTACTGACATAGCCTTGTTTTTTAACCAATTCGACAATCGCATCATGACGTTGTGTTTGCTTCACGCTGTTTTATTCTCCTGAAATGCTATGTTCGTTTTCGCGCATGCATTGTATCAACCAGCGCCATCGCGAGCCCAACAACCAGGCCGGTGATGTGTGCAGCATTGGCGATCGACATTCCTAAAACATCGAAAAATCCTATCACAATCCACAATAACGCAAAGCCCATCAGGCCGCGCTGCATATAGATGCCGCTTTCTGGATCGCGTTCGCCACGTAGCCAGACATAACCCATCAGCGCATAAACCACGCCGGATAAGCCACCAAACAACGGGCCGCCGAATTTCGCCTGCACGAAACCGCTCAACAGTGCAGAAACCAGCGTTAATGTAATGAGTTTCCCGCTGCCGAGGCGCTTTTCCACCGGGCCGCCGAGATACCACCACCACAGCAAGTTAAACGCGATATGCATAATAGAAAAGTGCATCAACGCATGGCTGAAATAGCGCCACAATTCATAGTGCAAACTGTCTTTGTATGGCCAGGCTAACCAGGTCATGACCGCACGATCGCCTACGATTTGCATCAGCAGGTAGACCAACACACAGGCGGCCATAATGACCATCGTGAAGGGGCCCGCTTTTTGCGAAATTGTGGCCAGGAAAGGGTAGCGCTGATAACGCAAACCACCACCTGTATGACCTGTATTCCAGCTTGCTGCCAGATAGCGTGAGTCACCAGGGTTTGCGAGGAATTGTTCAAGCTCGGCACGAACACGGGATTCCTGGCTGTCGTTTGCCAGCCAGATATCCGTTTGTTCATGGGTTTGAATTGTGAGGATAATCCCCTGCGTCGCCATATAGTCGACAAATGCCTGCGCGACTCGCGGGTTGGCAAACGAGGTAATCATGATCATAGGTTTTCTACTAAATCCGTACAGAAAAAAATGATTATACCCGCAACGTCTCTATTCCCTGACGATTTAAGATGCGCCATGTTCGACTTCAGCCGGGAAATGACGGTGCCATGCGTCAAAACCACCATCGACGCTATACACCTGATCGTATCCTTGTTGCAGCAAATACTGCGCCGCACCTTTGCTGCTGTTGCCGTGATAGCACATCACCATCACCGGCGTTTCAAAATCGGTTTGCTGCATAAAAGCGACAAGACGGTCGTTGGTCAGATGGAACGCGCCTGGCGTATGGCCCATCGCAAAGCTTTGTGGATCGCGGATATCCACTAACACAGCGTGTTTTTGCTGCAATTTCTGGTGTGCTTCTTCCACACCAATACACTCAAAAGTTTCCATGAATTTACTCGTCACTCTATTGAATCGGCTTACGCCATATTAAGGGAATCAGCCCTTTGCCCGCTGATATTAACGTCATTATGTTATCCATATCACGCAGTAATGTTTTTTTTTCGTTACAAACCGCGCGTAGTCTTGCTAGTATGAGCGATAACGAACATATTTGAACTTTAACGAAAGCGTGTGAGGGCAACATGGAAACTAAAGATCTGATTGTGATTGGCGGAGGAATTAACGGGGCAGGTATCGCCGCTGACGCCGCAGGCCGTGGTTTATCCGTGTTGATGCTCGAAGCGCAGGATCTGGCCAGTGCTACATCATCTAATAGCTCTAAATTGATTCACGGTGGCCTACGCTACCTGGAACATTACGAGTTTCGTTTAGTGAGCGAAGCATTAGCCGAGCGCGAAGTGCTGCTCAATATGGCGCCACATATCGCCTTCCCGATGCGCTTTCGTTTGCCACATCGCCCACATCTGCGCCCGGCGTGGATGATTCGAATTGGCCTGTTTATGTACGACCATCTCGGTAAGCGCACCAGCTTGCCTGCATCTACCAGTTTGCGTTTTGGCTCAGATTCCGTTCTAAAATCAAATATTGTGCGCGGTTTCGAATATTCTGACTGCTGGGTAGACGATGCTCGCCTGGTTCTGGCGAACGCACAAATGGTGACGCGTGAAGGTGGGGAAGTGAAAACACGTACCCGCGCAACCAGCGCTCGCCGTGAAAATGGTCACTGGATTGTTGAAGCCCAGGATATCGATAGCGGCGAAACCTTTACCTGGCGCGCTCGTGGCCTGGTAAATGCCACCGGTCCGTGGGTGAAGAACTTCTTTGATGATGGTCTGCAACTGCCTTCGCCATACGGTATCCGATTGATCAAAGGCAGCCATATCGTGGTGCCACGTGTGCACAACCAGAAGCAGGCTTACATTCTACAAAACGAAGATAAGCGTATCGTGTTCGTGATTCCGTGGATGGATGAGTTTTCTATTATTGGTACCACCGATGTGGAATATAAGGGCGATCCGAAAGATGTTCACATCGACGAGAATGAAATTAATTACCTGCTGAATGCTTATAACGCGCACTTTAAAAAGACGCTGAGCCGCGAGGATATCGTCTGGACATATTCGGGTGTGCGCCCACTTTGCGACGATGAGTCTGATTCACCGCAGGCGATCACGCGTGACTACACGCTCGATATCCATGACGAGCAGGGCAAAGCACCGCTGCTGTCTGTGTTTGGCGGCAAGCTCACAACGTATCGTAAACTCGCCGAACACGCACTGGATAAACTGAAAGGCTATTACCCAAAAATGGGCCCGGCCTGGACCAAAACTAGCACCTTGCCGGGTGGCGATATTCGTGGCGATCGTGATGACTACGCCGCACAGTTGCGCCGCCGTTACACGTTCCTGACAGAAAGCCTGGCACGCCGTTTCTCACGTACTTACGGTAGCAACAGTGATTTGATTCTGGGCAGAGCCACCAGCATCAGTGATTTAGGTGAAGATTTCGGACATGAGTTTTACGAGGCCGAATTGCGCTACCTGGTTGAGCATGAGTGGGTGCGTGGTGTTGATGATGCCATCTGGCGTCGTACCAAATTAGGGATGTGGTTGACCGAAGAACAGCAGGCGCGGGTGGCGCAGTGGCTAGTAAAGCGGGGCGTTAAGGCGAAGTTATCGCTGGCGTCTTAAAACTCTTAAACAGTCCTCTCCCTTAGGGAGAGGATTATTTCTTAAACTCCGTAACCCATCATCTTCAGCAATTTCTGCGCATGCTGCACCGCATCCTGACGATGCGCGACACCCAGCTTCTGATACAAATTACGAATGTGCGTTTTAATCGTCGTGGCCGCAACATCCAGCTCTCCGGCGATTTGTTCATTGCTATAACCTGAATAAATCAGCCCTAAAACTTGCCATTCGCGCTGAGTCAGTGGACTGGTACGAATAAGCTCCGGTACTTCAGGGTGCGTCAGTAAACGGTTAACAAAGTTCTCATCAAAATGGGCGAACTTATGGCGATGATGCTGGTTAATTTCACGCAAAATGCGCTGCGCGCGGTGTTGATCCAGCTCAGGCAGTGTGTTGAGTTGGATTAACTGGCGCAACTGCTGCGCCATCGCTTCACCTTCAATGACGAAGTGGCTGATAAACCCTGTGCGGTTAGCTAAAGCAAGTGCTTCCAGCAACACGCGCTGCGCATCGCTTTTACGCCCCGCCTGCCAGTAAAGCTGGTTCAACAACAGCAGGTTGCGGTTAAGATCGCTCATTAAACGCAGGCTGTGCGCATTTTCGTTTAACTCTTCCAGCACCATTTCAGCCGGTTCGAAATCACTCAGCAAAATTTGTGCGCGGGCGATATTGCGCCACTGGCTTTGCAGGAAATGGTTATTGGCAAATTCTGGTTTCGGCGTCAGGCGCAGCCAGTTGGCGGCAGATTTTTTATCCCCCGTCATTTGCCAGTAAATCACCCGCACTTTGTCGGCGTTGGAAACCCAGTCGCTATGGAACGCACCATTGCCCAGCAAGTTTTCAAGTCGGTTCAGGTGATTACGCGCATTGTCCAGGTCGCCTCGCGCCAGTGAACATTGCACTAATAACGCCATGCACTGTAATTGCTGTTGTGGTTGATAACCTGAAAGTACTTCCAGACCCATGCGAGTGGTTGCTTCCGCTTCATCCAGGCGCGACCATGCCCACAGGAGTTGCGCACGAATACGCAGCAGGAACTCATGTAAGGGGAGTTGCTCAAGGTGCTGCTCTTCAATCAGCGCAAAGGCTTTTTCCTGGCATTCCCAGGCGGACTGAAGAAAGCCCTGCGCCAGCAAAATTTCACTCTGCTGACATAAGCCCCATAACGCGTAATGCCACATATCGTGGCGGCGCGCCATCTGCTCAGTTTGCTGCATAACAGACAACGATTTGGTGAGCTCACCTTTGCAGTGCAGCACTTCACCATGAACTGATGTTGCGACAATGCGGCTGTAGAAGCTAGCAAGCGGCAGCATGTCGAGAGCAATCATGGCCAGACGTTCTGCTTCCTCCGGGTTGCCGTCATTAATGGCAACCTGGGCACGCAGGGCGTTGAATTCGCCATGCATGACATCGTCCATCACGACATTCATTTCTTGTTCAGCTCGCGCCAGAAGCGTGTTCACTTCGCTGTAGCGATGTTGGCTTTGCATCAGCCACGCCTGAAGCAAAACAAGTTTTGGGTTTTCCAGCAGGCTTTCCCACGGCAGCGCTTTTAACGACTCTTCCAGCAACGTGAGTTCGCTGTGATTAAACAGTGCCCAGGCATGATGCAGCAAGATGTCGCGCAGCAGGGTGGCGTCACCTGCGGCAAGGGCGTGGTGAATAGCTTCGCTTGGGAAGCCCTGCGCCATCCAGCTTTCTGCGGCGGCGCGATGAATATCCGGAAGTTCTGTCGCCAGTTCCCATTGGCAGCGCTGACGCAAGAAATTGCCAAACAGTGGGTGAAAACGGAACCACTCGCCGCTGTCATCCATGCGTTGAATGAATAATCCCTGTCGTTCGGTTTCTTCAAGACGCATCTGGCCGTTCTCTTCGCCCGTGACACGCACAATCAATGCATCGTTCATCGAACGCAGGACTGAGCTACGCAGCAGGAAGTTACGCGTTTGCGCATCGACATTATCCAGCACTTCATCGGCCAGATAGTCGGATAAGTGGCTGGCATTAATGCCCGAAAGACGACGCGCAGAGTGATGCGCCGATGAGTTGCTGTTCTGGCGTGCGGAAAGCGCGATTAATTGCAGTGCGGTTGCCCAGCCCGCGACATCATCACACAGGCTGTTGCTGTCGGTATGTTCGAGTGGAGAATTCAGTCGATGGTCAAAGAATTGTTTCGCTTCCGAATGTGTAAATGCAAGTTGCTGGCTACCAATTTCCAGCAGCTGATCGCGCACGCGTAAATTGGCGATTCCCAGCTGTGGCAAATTGCGCGACAACACGACCAGCGTCATATTTTCTGGCTGGTGGCGAATGAAAAAGCGCATAGCTTCATGAATTACAGGGTTAGTAATTAGATGATAATCATCAATCACTAAAAATAGTGGGCGATGCCATTCCACCATTTCAATAAAGAGCTGTGCGAATAAGGCTGTCAGACTTGAGTATTGGCGTTTTTGCACCATCACTTCGCTGGTCACACAATGACCAGATGTAGCTTGTTGAATAGCCGCTATCAAATAGCTGGCGAATCGTTCTTGTTGGTTATCACCCTCATCCAGAGAGTACCAACCTAGCTCATTTTTCCCTGCCGCCCACTGAGAAATCAGTGTGGTTTTCCCATAACCCGCCGGGCTGGTTATTAGCGCCAGCCGATAGTTATTAGCTGTTGATAATTTCATCAACAGCCGGTCGCGGACCACTGTATTTTCCAGACGAACTGGACGACTTAATTTGGAGGGGATCAGCATGGTCAATCACTTCACTGTGTATGAGATATGCACGAATGCGATTTTTTTCACGCTTCGTAATTAATACTAACTACAAGGTCGACCAGATTGCGGCTTATTGCAAGATTGTTAAGGGTTTCAGACGTTGTAAGTTGCACTTTGTCACAAATCTATTGATTAGATGAATCCAATCGAGGCGTAGAGTTGGTCGAAGCAAAAATTCAGTGCTGGTGGGCATTCTGCCAGCAAGCACCTACCGTTAAGTGGCGGCGATCACATTTCTAGCTACTCCCCGCTACTCCTCCCTCCCTAATCCCCCTCAGGAGGAGGAATAAGCCCAGGCCACCCGGCACACTAACGGGTAATGAAATTAGAACATCACAGGACCCGAGCCCCTATGTCACAGACGACCTTCAATAAAGCACAATTTCAGGCTGCACTGACACGTCAGTGGCAGCGATATGGACTGCACTCAGCCTCAGAAATGACCCAGCAACAGTGGTGGCACGCCGTGAGTGGTGCGCTGGCAGAACTGTTGGTGTCGCAGCCTGTGGCTAAACCTGAGAAGAAGCAGCGCCACGTTAACTACATCTCAATGGAGTTTTTGATTGGTCGTCTGACGGGCAACAACTTGCTGAACCTTGGCTGGTATCAGGAAGTGGCGGATGAACTGAAAGCATTCGATATCAACCTGACTGATTTGCTGGAAGAAGAGACCGACCCGGCGCTAGGCAATGGTGGCCTGGGGCGTCTTGCTGCATGCTTCCTGGACTCTATGGCAACGGTTGGCCAGTCTGCGATTGGTTACGGCCTGAATTACCAGTACGGCCTGTTCCGCCAGTCGTTCAAAGACGGCCAGCAGATGGAAGCGCCCGACGACTGGAAGCGCGGCAGCTACCCGTGGTTCCAGCATAACTCGGCGCTCGACGTGCAGGTCGGCGTCGGCGGCAAAGTGTTGAAAGACGGTAAAACCGTGCGTTGGGAACCGGCGTTTATATTCCATGGCGAAGCCTGGGATTTGCCGGTGCTTGGCTATCGTAACGGCGTGGCGCAACCGCTGCGTTTGTGGCAGGCAAAACATGCGCATCCTTTTGACCTCACCAAATTCAATGACGGCGATTTCCTGAAAGCAGAACAACAGGGTATCGACGCTGAAAAACTGACGAAAGTACTCTACCCGAACGACAACCACCTGAACGGCAAGAAGCTGCGCCTGATGCAGCAGTATTTCCAGTGTGCGTGTTCAGTGGGCGATATTTTACGTCGTCACCATCTTGCGGGCCGCAAACTTTCTGAACTGGCGGAGTTTGAAGTCATTCAGCTTAACGACACGCACCCGACTATCGCCATTCCTGAACTGCTGCGCGTATTAATCGACGAGCACCAGATGAGCTGGGACGACGCCTGGGCCATCACCAGCAAAACCTTCGCGTACACCAACCACACGTTGATGCCGGAAGCGCTGGAGTGCTGGGACGAGAAACTGGTGAAGGCGCTGCTGCCGCGTCATATGCAGATTATCAATGAGATCAACGCACGCTTTAAGAAACTGGTGACTAAAACCTGGCCGGGTGATGAAGCAGTTTGGGCGAAACTGGCGGTGGTTTACGACAAACAAGTTCGCATGGCGAACATGTGCGTGGTCAGTGGCTTTGCGGTAAACGGTGTGGCGGCGCTGCACTCCGATCTGGTAGTGAAAGACCTGTTCCCGGAATATCACCAGTTGTGGCCGAACAAATTCCATAACGTCACCAACGGCATCACGCCACGCCGCTGGATTAAACAGTGCAACCCGGCGCTTGCTGCATTGCTGGATAAGAAGCTCAAGAAAGAGTGGGCTAACGATCTGGATGTGCTCGAAGGGCTGGAAAAATACGCTGACGACGCGAAATTCCGCAAAGAATATCGCGACATCAAATACCAGAACAAAGTGAAACTGGCGGCATTCGTCAAAGCGCGCACTGGCATCGTGATAAGCCCGGATGCGTTGTTCGACGTGCAAATCAAACGCCTGCACGAATATAAACGCCAGCACTTGAACCTGCTGCATATCCTGGCGCAGTACAAAGAGATTCGTGAAAACCCAGGTGCTTCCCGTGTACCGCGTGTGTATCTGTTCGGCGCGAAAGCGGCACCGGGTTACTACCTGGCTAAAAATATTATCTTCGCGATCAACAAAGTCGCGCACGCAATCAATAACGATCCGATCGTTGGCGATCAGTTGAAAGTGGTGTTCTTGCCGGACTACTGCGTTTCTGCGGCGGAAGTGATGATCCCGGCGGCGGATATTTCTGAACAAATCTCTACCGCAGGTAAAGAAGCTTCCGGTACCGGCAACATGAAACTGGCACTCAACGGTGCACTGACAGTCGGCACGCTGGATGGCGCGAACGTCGAAATCGCCGAGAAAGTGGGTGAGGAAAACATCTTTATCTTTGGTCACACCGTGGAACAAGTGAAAGCGCTGAAAGCTAAAGGCTATGACCCGGTGAAATGGCGTAAGAAAGACAAAGCGCTGGATGCTGTGCTCAAAGAGCTTGAGAAGGGCATTTACGCTGATGGTGATAAACACGCCTTTGATCAGATGCTGCACAGTATCGGCAAAGAAGGTGGCGATCCGTATTTAGTGATGGCCGATTTCACCGCCTATGCAGAAGCTCAGAAATTAGCTGATGCGTTGTATCTCGACCAGGAGGCATGGACTCGCGCTGCGATTCTGAACACGGCACGTTGCGGCATGTTCAGCTCCGATCGCTCTATCCGTGATTATCAGCAACGCATCTGGCAGGCAAAACGCTAAGGGAACGCATGGACAGCAAACGTCTTGATAACGCCGCTCTTGAGGCGGGAATTAGCCCAAACTACATTAACGCCCATGGCAAACCGCAGGCTATTCCTGCGGACACCAAGCAGCGTTTGCTGGAAGCCATGAGCCGTACCACCACCTTGAAAAAGGTGGCGGTTACGCCGGTCGCAAATGTGCTGGTGTTTACCTCCGGCACTCGCATGGCGACGGTGCTGGAAGGCAACGGTGATTACACCTGGCAACTGACTACCGAAGACGGTAAGCAGCACAAAGGTCATGTTCTGGCGGGCAAAAAACTCACTCTCCCTTCTGTTCTGGCGGAAGGCTATCACGACCTCACGGTCAGCCAGAACGAACACCACTGGCAGTGCCGCGTGATTGTTGCGCCAAAGCGCTGTTATGAACCTGCGGCTCTGATGCAGGATGAGAAACTGTGGGGTGCATGCGTGCAGCTCTACACCTTACGTTCCGCGCATAACTGGGGAATTGGCGATTTCGGTGATTTACAGCGCATGCTGGTGGATGTGGCAAAACGCGGCGGTTCGTTTATCGGCCTGAACCCAATCCACGCGTTGTATCCTGCAAATCCGGAAAGCGCCAGCCCGTACAGCCCGTCGTCTCGTCGTTGGTTGAACGTGATTTATATCGATGTGAACGCGGTTGATGATTTCTTGCTCAGTGATGAAGCGCAAGACTGGTGGAAAATGCCGGTCACGCAGCAAATGCTGAAAGAAGTTCGTGATGCACAGTGGGTAGATTATTCCACCGTTACCGTGCTGAAGATGGCTGCGCTGCGGATGGCGTGGAAGCAATTCTCGCGGCGCGGGGCGCGTGATGAGCAAGTTGTTACCTTCCAGAAGTTTGTGCAGGAAGGCAGCGACAGCCTGTATTACCAGGCGGCGTTCGATGCGCTGCATGCCTATCAGGTCAAAGAAGATGAAATGCGCTGGGGCTGGCCGGTGTGGCCGGAAGGTTTCCGCGACGCGCACAATCCTGAAGTAAAAGAGTTCTGTACCGAACACAGTGACGAAGTGAATTTCTATCTGTGGCTGCAATACCTTGCCTACGTTCAGTTCGATGCATGCTGGCAAACCAGTCAGGGCTTTAAAATGCCAATCGGCCTGTATCGCGACTTAGCGGTAGGTGTTGCTGAAGGCGGTTCTGAAACCTGGTGTGACCGTGAGCTTTACTGCCTGAAAGCCTCAGTTGGTGCACCGCCGGATATTCTTGGCCCGCTCGGCCAGAACTGGGGTTTGCCGCCGATGGACCCGCATGTGATTACTGCGCGCGCCTATCAGCCGTTTATCGAGCTGCTACGCGCCAATATGACCAGCTGCGGTGCATTGCGTATTGACCATGTGATGTCGATGCTGCGTTTGTGGTGGATACCGTATGGCGAAACCGCAGACAAAGGCGCATACGTGCATTACCCGGTTGACGATCTCCTGTCGATCCTGGCTCTGGAAAGCAAACGCCATAATTGCATGGTGATCGGTGAAGATCTGGGTACTGTACCGGTTGAGATCGTCGGTAAGCTGCGCGATAGCGGGGTTTACTCTTACAAAGTGCTCTATTTCGAGCATGACGACGAAAAGCAGTTCCGCTCGCCAAAAGCGTGGCCGAAGCAGTCGATGGCGGTTGCCACCACCCACGATTTACCGACGCTGCGTGGTTACTGGGAAAGCGGTGATTTGACGCTGGGTAAAACGCTTGGGCTTT
Source organism: Buttiauxella cochleicola (assembly GCF_021283185.1). Taxonomy (NCBI): domain Bacteria; kingdom Pseudomonadati; phylum Pseudomonadota; class Gammaproteobacteria; order Enterobacterales; family Enterobacteriaceae; genus Buttiauxella; species Buttiauxella cochleicola. The sequence continues at coordinate 63,732 of NZ_JAJSOS010000007.1, read as the reverse complement.
ATCCTGATGAAGAGATGCTGACGGAGCTGTATCAGGATCGTGAGCGTGCGAAACAAGGTTTGCTGGATAGCCTGCACGAATATGGTTGTTTGCCTAAACGAGCAGGGCACAAAGCCTCGCTGATGGCGATGACTTCAACGCTTAATCGCGCAATGCAGCGCTACATCGCCGACAGCAACAGTGCGTTGTTGGGTCTGCAACCGGAAGATTGGTTAGGTATGGCGGAGCCGGTGAATATTCCAGGCACCAGCTACCAGTACAAAAACTGGCGGCGCAAGTTGTCGACATCGCTCGAAGCAATGTTCGCAGACGAAACTGTGAATAAGTTGCTGAAGGATTTGGATAAGCGACGTAAGAAAAGGTGAAGGTGTAATACGCTCTCGCTCTAACTTTCTCCCGAGGCCAGTCTCTTATATACAACTCGCCCTGGCAATCTTGTCGGGGCGAGATCTGTAAGCCCCGCAGGTTTTCCGTTCACCCGTGCGTTCAGTTATCTCTTTAATTCCCGAAAATGGTGAACGTATTAAGGAGTTAACGCCAACTCCTTAATAATCCAGGCGCCCGGCAAATCAATCGCCGCTAAAGCGGTAAACACCGTTTTTCACCCAACATTCGGGGTCGTTCGCGATTCGTTCCAGACGATCGCTCTCTCACGTGGTTCCCGACCACGTGACCCCAACTGAAGGGTAAAAAACGGTGCGATTGAAGCCGGGAACAAGGTCAAAACCGATCTGGCTTTTGACTTTGACTTTCGGGTCCGGCTTAAATCGCCTCCATTTTGACTCCAGGTGGCAGGGGCCAGCCGTCGGGAACGGCTGGAGGGCGCGATCGTCGGGAACGAATCGCAACCGACCCTGACACGGAGGCAAAATGGAGGTTTACCGCTTGCGGCGATTTATTTGCCGGGAGTCCGGGTTCTTAGGGTGGCGACGGTGGCCACCCTAAGACGTTCACCTGTTCCGAGGCGACATAAATATACTTTCGCCTGGTGAACGGAACCTTCTCCGAATTGGCAGGAACTGCCCTTCAAAGTTGCGTATAAGAAACATCCCAGAAGAGCGAACTTGCTTTGCTCCCTCTCCTGCGGGAGAGGGCCGGGATGAGGGTGAAAATCAGTAGTACGAGTGTTCGCCACGCTGGTGTTCGGTCAAATCACGAACGCCTTTCAGTTCAGGGAACTCTGCCAGCAGTTGCTTCTCGATGCCTTCTTTCAGGGTCACGTCTACCATTGAACAGCCGTTACAACCGCCGCCAAATTGCAGAATCGCAAAACCTTCGTCGGTAATTTCCATCAGCGTAACGCGACCACCGTGGCCTGCCAGCTGCGGGTTTACCGTCGCTTGCAGCATATATTCAACGCGCTCCATCAAAGGCGCATCATCGGAAACTTTACGCATTTTCGCGTTTGGCGCTTTCAGCGTCAGCTGCGAACCAAGCTGGTCGGTAACGAAATCAATTTCAGCATCTTCAAGATAAGGTTTGCTCAATTCATCGACATATGCGGTCAACTGCTCGAATTTGAGGGCAGTATCTGATGCTTCTACCGCATCCGGCGGACAGTAAGAAACCCCGCACTCCGCATTTGGAGTACCAGGATTGATGACGAATACGCGAATTTGCGTCCCTTCTTCCTGACCTGCCAGCAGTTTGGCAAAGTGGGATTGTGCTGTATCGGAAATACGGATCATAACGATTGCTCAATAGTTGACTATTTTAGTCGGTTATAATACGCCCATCATCGAGGGTCTACAAGGTTCGACAAAGGCACCACACCTGGATAGTCGCCGCGCCCTGCTTTTTCAGCATTCGCGCAATTTCCGCCACCGTACTGCCCGTCGTGACGACATCATCCACAATAATTATATGGCGGCCTGCCACCGGAAAATCAACCCTGAAAGCTCCTTTAAGATTGTTGCGTCGCATTCGGGCGTTAAGCTGATGCTGTGTTTGCGTGGCTCGGGTTCGTTTGATGCCCTGTGGGAAATAGTCGCATTGCAGCCAGTGTGAGAGGCGTCTTGCCAGCAGGTCACTTTGATTAAAGCCACGGCGCCAGACGCGGCGTGAATGCAGCGGAACACTAACGATGCAATCCGCTTTCTGGTTTCTGGTCGCCAGCACTTTCAGCAGCAGTAAACGCGCTAAAGCCGGAGCCAGCGCCACGGTGGCGTTAAATTTAAAATGCTGAACGAGCTGCTTTAACGGCGAACAATAATCGGTGACAAACACCAGTGAATCCCACGCGGGCGGTTTTTGTAGGCAGCGACCACAGGCCACACGCGTATTGGCGCTGGGCAAACCACAACACGGGCAACAGGGCGGTGGAGAGGGTAATGCTTTGGCGCAGCATGAACAAACTCCCCAATGTGCGCACGCGAGTGGCATCCGGCATAGCCAACACAACCCTGGGATTGTTAGCATATTCGCTTCCTTGCGTAGAAAAATGAGAACAGTAACTGATGAGCAAGCTTTGGTGGCAGACAAAAGGTGAAGGAAAAGTCGATCTTGTGCTGCTGCACGGATGGGGACTGAACGCGGAAGTGTGGCATTGCATTACCGAGGAACTCGGCTCGCATTTTCGCCTTCATCTGGTCGATTTGCCAGGCTATGGCCGCAGCCAGGATTTCGGCGCGCTGACGCTTGAAGAGATGGCTGAAGTTGTCCTGGCGCAAGTGCCGGAACGCGCAATCTGGATGGGCTGGAGTTTGGGCGGGCTGGTGGCGAGTCAGATTGCGCTGGGTAATCCCGAACGTGTGAAAGGGTTAATCACGGTTGCATCGTCCCCCTGTTTTGCTGCAAATGACGACTGGCCGGGAATCAAACCGGAAGTGTTGGCGAACTTTCAGCACCAACTAAGCGAAGATTTCCAGCGTACCGTGGAGCGTTTTCTGGCGCTGCAAACGCTGGGTACAGAAACCGCGCGGCAAGATGCTCGCCGTCTGAAAGCGGTTGTGCTTGAGCAGCCTATGCCGACTGTAGAAGTGCTAAACGGCGGCCTGGAAATCCTGAAGACGGCAGATTTACGCGATTCGTTGAGTCAGCTTACGGTGCCGTTCTTGCGCTTATATGGGCATCTTGATGGGCTGGTACCACGTAAAATCGCGGGCTTGCTGGATGAGCGTTGGCCGCAAAGCAAAGCGGTGATTTTCCCGAAAGCAGCACACGCGCCGTTTATTTCGCATCCGCAGGAGTTTTGCCAGGTGATTGAGGAATTTAAGGTTTTGTAGGGTGGATAAGCCGCAGGCGTCATCCACCATTTACAATATTTACGCCCGCAACGCCCACACTTCCCGAACACATTTCTTACCTTCCGGGCAGCTTTTACAGCTGCCTGTCAGACAATCGCTTGGGTCTTCGGTGATGCGCATCGCTTTGCCCATTGCTTCAAGACGACCTAGCATGGCGTTCACCAGCGGCAAAGGCGTGGCGAGCTGTTGGCTAATTTGCGTCGCATCCAGGCGGCCTTGCAGCGCCAGCGCATCACGAATCTCAATTAAACTCGCCATACCTTCTCCCTAGTGGCAGTCGCTAGCACTGCTTTTACAGCAGGGCGCGGTGACTGTTTTACGAGTCGACATGATGCTGACATCAACACGGCTACGGGCGCGGCGCAGGCCGCCAATCAACAGCACGTTGAACAACACTACCGCAAGAATACAGACCAGGCTGAATTGCGGATGGGCGCTGAACGTCACTGTCTGGTAGTAAAGCGTGGAAAGTGAGTAAGCGATATTCAGCCCCCACAGTACCGAGAACATCATCCAGCCACGGCTTGATTCACGGGCCACTGCGCCCATCACCGAAATACATGGGATGTAGAGCAGAACGAAAATCAGGTAGCTATAGGCCGCAGCCGGGCTGCCAAATTTGCTGCTCATCACGCCCATTGCGCCGCTTGCCATTTCACCATCGCCTTTGCTGGCTTCGATTGGGTTGAGCAGCACGCTCAGGCTAAAGGTGTCTTTCAGGCTTTGCCAGGTTTCACCGGCAGCACTGCCTAACTCGTCGAGCAAGTTGAAGCTTGCAGCATCAAACGGTTCTTCATGCATGTCTTCGGCGGTGTAAAGCGTGTTCAATGTACCGACAACCACTTCTTTCGCCATTGCGCCAGTAAACAGGCCAACGGTCGCCTGCCAGTTATCTTCGTGGACGCCAATCGGTTTGAGCAACGGGGTCAGCACGCGGCTAACCGATGCCAGCGCCGAATCATTGATGTTGTCCACTTCTTTACCGCTAAACGAGAAGCTATTTAGCGCACCAATGAAAATACTGACGATGACGATAACTTTACCGGCACGCAGCACGAAACCTTTCAGGCGTTGCCAGGTTTGCAGCAGCAGGCTTTTCAGGTGCGGAACGTGATACACCGGCAGTTCCATCACAAACGGTGTTGCTTCACCGCGCATGATGGTGTGCTTGAGCATCAGGCCGGTCAGAATCGCCATTACGATGCCCAGAATATAGAGCGAGAAGACAACCAGCGCGCCTTGCTGCCCGAAGAACGCGGCGGCAAATACTGCAAAGATGGCAAGACGCGCACCGCATGACATAAACGGCGCCATCATGATGGTCATCAGGCGTTCACGCGGGGCATCGAGCGTACGCGCACCCATCACCGAAGGCACGTTACAGCCAAAGCCGACGATCAACGGGACAAATGATTTACCCGGCAAGCCGAGGGACTGCATCAGGCGGTCCATAACGAATGCCGCACGCGCCATGTAACCGGAGTCTTCAAGGAATGAGAGGAACAGGTACATCATGCCGATTTGCGGCACCAGTGGCAGCACGGTGTTGATACCACCACCGATACCTTGCGCTAAGAAAATCGTCAGCCAGCTTGGGAAGTGAAGTGTGGCCCCAATCCACTGAATACCGTGGATAAAAATGGCCGCTGAACCGCCGTCAAAAATGGGCTGCAATGCGCCACCGATATTAATCGCCAGCAGGAACATCAGGTACATCACCAGCAGGAACACAGGCAAACCGAGGAAACGGTTAAGGATGATTTTATCCATCATTGCCGTTAAACGATGCGGCTCGGCGGTCAGACTGTTGCTGATGGAATCACAGATAGCGGCGATGGTTTGATAACGTGCATCGGCAATCAGCAGTGCTGGATCTTCGTTCTCTTCAGCGAGCTGTGCACGCACCGCGTCCAGTTTGTCAGCGGCATGACCGGCATATTCACGGCTGTAAATATCGCCCTCCAGCATTTGCAGTGCTAACCAACGGCGCTGCTGTGCGGGCATATCGGAAGGCATTTCAGTGGCCAGTTTGTCGGCTTCTTCAATTAATTTTGGCGGATAAAGCACTAAATCGCTATGCGTGTTTGGCTGGCGGCGGTCGATTGCCAGTTTCAGGCCTTCCATACCACGGCCACGAGTGGAAACCAGCGGTACAACCGGACAACCCAGTCGGGCGGCCAGCGCGTCGATATCAATGCGAATATCTTGCTTCTCGGCGATGTCGAGCATGTTAAGCGCGACGACACACGGAATGCCGAGTTCGAGCAATTGCAGCGTCAGATACAAATTGCGTTCAAGGTTGGATGCATCGACGACATTTATCAGTAAGTCTGCATCACCACTCAGGATGTAGTGGCAGGCAATTTGTTCATCCAGAGAAGTTTGCGATGAAATGGTGGTCAGCGAGTAGGTACCCGGCAGATCAACAAGTGTGACCTGATGCGCAAGCGTTGAAAACTGACCTTCTTTACGTTCTACGGTAACGCCCGCCCAGTTACCCACTCGCTGGCGTGAACCGGTGAGCTGGTTGAACAACGTGGTTTTTCCGGAGTTAGGGTTACCGATTAAGCCGATAGTTAATTTTTTCATTTTTTTCGTGAACTTAAAGAAAATAGCAACGAGCGCGAGCGCTCACCCCGCCAATCAGGCAATGGCTTCAACATGCAGTAATTCGAGATCTTTTTTACGTAGTACCAAACTGACGCGACGTGTTTCGATATGAATCGGATCGCCTAACGGCGCAACACGTACAACGTTGAATGAAGAACCAGGCAACATACCGAGTGATAATAATTTTTGGCGGTATGACGGACTAATTTCGCTGGAAAAGCCGGTAATCTTCCACGCACTACTTGGTAAGAAACGCATAGGACCTACTTAGAGTTGGGCTCGGGTATTTAAAAATATCGTTGGGCATTGAGGAGAAATAACGAACAAATCAATGATAATGAGAATGGTTTCTCTCTTCAATAATTATTTTTGTGGCGAATGACTCGTTTGAATTTATTTTTTCAGGGAGATTTTATTTATTAGAAATGTTGGGCGTATATGCTGTTTTTATATAAAATTGATTAATAACAGTATGTTATGTTTATTTTAAAATGCTAATTTTATTATTTTATCTCTGGTAATGTTGTCATGATATTTCATGTGTTACATGTTTGATAAATATTAGTGATGTTTTTAAATTTTTGCGAAAATTGATCTATCGCAAACTCACTCTATTTTCTGAAGAATTATCGCGGATGCTAAAGAAATGTTATTCATTAGCTGCCGGGCATGAAAGAGGCAAATTGTGCTGAATTTAACGCTGGGGAATAGATGCAGGTTTATTCCGCCCCCTCCTGATGAAAGGAGAGGGGGAAATCAGCATTAAGAGTTAACGTTTCTTACCCAATGCTGCTGCCAGTGCATCACTCATCGCGCTGTTGCCTGCGCTACTGCTGTTGGCGTTGTCACGCCCACGAGGTTTCTGCTGTTGTACCGGGCGGCGCTCGTTTTGCTCACGCGGTGCGCTGCTACGACGCGTGGTTTCACCTGGCTGCTCATCCAGACGCATGGTGAGCGCAATACGTTTACGCGCCAGATCCACTTCCATGACTTTCACTTTGACGATATCACCGGCTTTCACCACTTTGTGCGGGTCGTCGATGAATTTGTCGGAAAGTGAGGAGATGTGGACCAAACCATCCTGATGTACGCCGATATCCACAAATGCGCCAAAGTTAGTCACGTTGGTGACGGCACCTTCCAGAATCATGCCAGGCTGAAGATCGTTCATGGTTTCAACGCCATCAGCAAACTTCGCTGTTTTGAACTCAGGACGCGGGTCACGGCCTGGTTTTTCCAGCTCTTTGATGATGTCGGTAACCGTTGGCACACCAAAACGCTCATCGGTGAAATCACGTGGACTCAGGCCACGTAACGCTTCACCGTTACCCATCAAATCCTGTAGTGCCTGTTCGGTCGCAGCCAGGATACGCTCAACAATCGGGTACGCTTCCGGGTGAACGGTGGAGGCATCCAGCGGGTTATCACCGTGGTTAATACGCAAGAAGCCTGCACACTGCTCGAAGGCTTTTGGCCCCAGACGGCTCACTTTCAGCAACTGCTGGCGGTTCTGGAAACGGCCATTTTCATCACGCCAGTTAACGATGTTCTGCGCCATCATGCGCGTTAAACCTGCCACGCGAGTCAGTAACGGCACAGAGGCGGTGTTCAGATCCACGCCAACGGCGTTTACGCAGTCTTCGACTACCGCATCCAGTTTCTTCGCCAGTTGAGACTGGCTGACATCGTGTTGATACTGGCCGACACCGATAGATTTAGGATCGATTTTCACCAGCTCAGCCAGTGGGTCTTGCAGGCGACGAGCAATGGAAACTGCGCCACGAATAGATACGTCTAAATCAGGGAATTCCAGCGCTGCAAGCTCGGATGCGGAATACACCGATGCGCCCGCTTCGCTGACAATCACTTTTTGTGCGGTGACTTTCGGGAATTGCTCCTGCACATCGAGGAAGAAGCGCTCGGTTTCACGCGATGCTGTGCCGTTGCCAATAGCAACCAGCTCGACGTTATGTTTTTCGCACAGTGCAGCAACTGCAACAGCAGCTTTCGCGGCCTGCCCGGTGTGTGGGTAAATGGTGTCGGTGGCAACAAGTTTGCCAGTTGCATCAACTACTGCCACTTTCACGCCGGTACGCAAACCTGGGTCGAGACCCATAGTCGCACGCAGTCCAGCAGGGGCTGCCATCAATAAATCATGCAGGTTACGGGCAAAAACGTTGATCGCTTCGTCTTCGGCGCGTTCACGTACTGTACCCATCAGCTCCGTCTCAAGGTGCATCAGCACTTTAATGCGCCAGGTCCAGCTCACCACTGCGCGGCGCCAGGTGTCTGCCGGAGCATTGTTCAGGCGCAAACCGAGATGGTCGATAATGATTTGTTCACAATAGCTTTCACGCGGTGGTTCATCGTGTTGCGGATCGGCATTCAGCGCGAGCTGTAAAATGCCTTCGTTACGGCCACGGAACATGGCGAGGGCGCGGTGAGAAGGAGCGGTGGCAATCGGTTCGTGATGGTCGAAATAGTCGCGGAATTTCGCGCCTTCTTCCTCTTTGCCTGCAACCACGTTTGCGACCAGGTGCGCGTTCTTCCACAAGTAGTTACGCACTTTTGCAAGCAACGCCGCATCTTCGGCAAAACGCTCCATCAGAATGTAGCGTGCGCCATCGAGTGCGGCTTTGGTATCGGCAACACCTTTATCGGCGTCAACATAACTTGCAGCGGCTTCTTCCGGCGTGTGGGAAGGGTCATTCCACAGCAACTCAGCCAGCGGCTCCAGACCTGCTTCGATAGCAATCTGGCCACGTGTGCGACGCTTTTGTTTATACGGCAAATAGAGGTCTTCGAGCTCGGTTTTGCTCAGCGTGCCGTTGATGGCCGCGGCGAGTTCGTCGGTCAGTTTGCCTTGTTCGGTAATGGACTTGAGGATCGTCTGGCGACGGTCTTCTAATTCGCGCAGATAGCCCAGACGAGTTTCCAGTTGACGCAGTTGCGTGTCGTCCAGACCGCCGGTGACTTCCTTACGATAACGTGCAATAAACGGCACGGTATTCCCTTCATCCAGCAGGCGAACGGCGGCGTCAACCTGTTCATTTCTGGCCTTAAGCTCGCTGGCAATAATGCGGCAGAGTGAATCATTCATCATGGTTTTTTCATCTGTGTAGACTGACATATCAGGGGTGTAGTTATACGGATTGGAGGGCAAAAATGCCAGCTACAGCGCCCGAGAGGTGATGAATCGGACGGTTCTGTTGCTGGCCTGCGGGCTATTTCACATACTCGATTTCGTTAACGTACCATTGCGCTTCACCGGCAGGTGTTTGCACGATGGCCAAGTCGCCGACTTCTTTTTTCAGCAACGCACGCGCCATCGGCGAATCGATAGAGATGTAGTCTCTGCGCCCAAAAATTTCGTCGTAGCCCACAATGCGAAAACGCATCTGGTTTCCTGCATCGTTTTCAATCTCAACCCACGCGCCGAAGAACACTTTGCCTTCCTGTTGCGGCGAATAGTCGACAATCTTCAACTGTTCGAGGCATTTCGTGAGATAACGCACTCTACGATCTATTTCTCGCAGACGTTTTTTGTTGTACTGGTAGTCGGCATTTTCACTGCGATCGCCAAGGCTTGCCGCCCAGGTGACCTTTTTTGTCACCTCTGGACGCTCTTCACGCCACAAGTAGTCCTTTTCTTGTTTGAGCTTTTCATAGCCTTCGCGGGTAATTAATGGCGTTTTCATCAGCAAGCCTTGCATGGGTGAAACAATTAAAGGTGATTTAAACCGAAATATCAGGGTGATGGCAATCCCGGAGATTTGCGAAGTAAGTCATTATTCTGTGTTAAAAAGTGCCTATAACCATCTGTTTAATATGCTTTGTAACAATTTCGACTAGAATATATACCAGATTTGACTGGTCGTAACGCTCCAGTTTTTTAAGAATACGCACTCACTGTTCGTGCCTTTGGGAGTATAAGAATGCAAGAGAATTATAAGATTCTGGTCGTGGATGACGACATGCGCCTGCGCGCGCTGTTAGAACGTTATCTCACCGAACAAGGCTTCCAGGTCCGTAGCGTTGCTAACGCAGAACAGATGGATCGCCTGCTAACCCGTGAGTCCTTCCACCTGATGGTGCTTGATCTGATGCTACCAGGTGAAGATGGCTTGTCTATTTGTCGCCGTCTGCGCAGTCAAAGCAATCCAATGCCAATCATTATGGTCACCGCCAAAGGCGAAGAAGTTGACCGTATTGTTGGTCTGGAAATTGGTGCCGATGACTACATTCCAAAACCATTTAACCCGCGTGAACTGCTTGCGCGTATCCGTGCTGTTCTGCGCCGCCAGGCCAATGAACTGCCGGGCGCTCCTTCTCAGGAAGAGGCGGTTATTGCGTTTGGTAAGTTTAAGCTGAACCTCGGCACCCGTGAGATGTTCCGTGAAGACGAGCCTATGCCATTAACCAGCGGCGAGTTCGCGGTGCTGAAAGCACTGGTGAGCCACCCTCGTGAGCCATTATCACGCGATAAGCTGATGAACCTGGCCCGTGGCCGTGAATACAGTGCGATGGAACGTTCTATTGACGTGCAGATCTCCCGCCTGCGCCGCATGGTTGAAGAAGACCCTGCGCATCCACGCTATATCCAGACCGTATGGGGCCTGGGCTACGTATTCGTGCCGGACGGTTCCAAGGCATGAGGCGAGTCCGCTTCTCCCCCAGAAGCTCGTTTGCACGCACGCTGTTACTGATCGTCACCTTGCTGTTCGTCAGCCTGGTGACGACATATCTTGTGGTGTTGAACTTCGCCATTCTGCCGAGTTTGCAACAGTTTAATAAGGTACTGGCTTACGAAGTCCGTATGCTGATGACCGATAAGCTGCAACTGGAAGATGGCACGCAACTGGTGGTTCCGCCTGCATTTCGGCGTGAAATCTACCGTGAATTGGGTATCTCTCTTTATTCCAATGAAGCGGCGGAAGACGCGGGTTTACGCTGGGCTCAGCATTACGAATTCCTCAGCCATCAAATGGCGCAGCAGTTGGGTGGCCCAACCGAAGTTCGTGTTGAGGTTAACAAAAGCTCGCCAGTTGTCTGGTTGAAGACTTGGCTGTCACCGAATATCTGGGTTCGCGTTCCTCTGACTGAAATTCATCAGGGCGACTTCTCACCACTGTTCCGCTATACGCTTGCAATAATGCTGCTGGCGATAGGTGGCGCATGGCTGTTTATTCGTATTCAGAACCGACCCTTGGTTGACCTTGAACATGCTGCTTTGCAAGTAGGTAAGGGGATCATTCCACCACCGCTTCGTGAATATGGTGCTTCTGAGGTGCGCTCGGTAACGCGAGCCTTCAACCATATGGCTGCTGGTGTGAAGCAACTCGCCGATGACCGCACGCTGCTAATGGCGGGTGTTAGTCACGATCTGCGTACCCCCCTCACTCGTATTCGTCTGGCAACAGAAATGATGAGTGAAGAAGATGGCTATCTGTCTGAATCGATTAACAAAGATATCGAAGAGTGTAATGCGATAATCGAGCAGTTCATCGATTACCTGCGTACAGGGCAAGAGATGCCGCTGGAAACTGCCGATCTCAATACCGTGTTGGGCGAAGTGGTGGCTGCGGAAAGTGGATACGAGCGAGAAATCGACACCGATCTGCAAGCCGGCGAATTGCTGGTCAACATCCACCCGTTATCCATTAAACGTGCCGTGGCCAATATGGTGGTGAATGCTGCGCGTTACGGAAATGGCTGGATTAAAGTCAGCAGTGGCGGCGAGTTAAACCGCGCCTGGTTCCAGGTGGAAGATGACGGCCCAGGGATTAAACCTGACCAGCTCAAACACCTGTTCCAGCCTTTTGTGCGTGGCGATAGCGCGCGGAGCACCAGCGGCACCGGTTTAGGGCTGGCGATTGTGCAGCGTATTATCGACAACCATAACGGCCTGTTGGATATCGGCGTTAGCGAGCGGGGCGGTTTGCGGATACGGGCTTATTTACCGTTACCGATGAACAAAACGGTCAGCCAGCTAAAAGAAAGCTGAGTGATAAATAAAAAAGCGAACCTTTAAGGTTCGCTTTTTTGTAGGTCGGGTTAGCGTAGATGGTGGATGTCACTTGCGCCAATCCACCTTACGAACTCATTTGCTATTCGAAAATTAAAGCTTTGGCCCTGCGCTTACAAGGGCTGCACCCGCTGGAGTGTCGGTATATTTCTCGAAGTTCTCGATAAACAACTTAGCCAGTTGCTCCGATTTTTCCTGCCACTGTTCTGGTGATGCGTACGTTTTACGCGGGTCCAGAATATTGGCTTCCACACCTGCCAGTGCTGTTGGAACAGCAAGACCAAAGATTGGCAGCGTGAAGGTTTCGGTATCGTCCAGAGAACCATTGAGAATAGCGTCGATAATCGCGCGCGTGTCTTTAATGGAGATACGCTTACCTGTGCCATTCCAGCCAGTGTTAACCAGATAGGCCTGTGCACCTGCCGCCTGCATGCGTTTCACCAGCACTTCTGCGTATTGTGTCGGGTGCAGCGATAAGAATGCAGCGCCAAAACAGGAAGAGAAAGTTGGAGTCGGTTCAGTAATGCCACGCTCGGTACCCGCAAGTTTGGCGGTAAAGCCAGACAGGAAGTGATACTGGGTTTGGTTGGCAGTCAGGCGCGAAACAGGTGGCAATACACCAAAAGCATCAGCCGTCAGGAAGATAACTTTCTTGGCATGCCCGGCTTTCGAAACCGGCTGAACGATGTTTTCAATATGGTAAATCGGGTAAGAAACTCGGGTGTTCTCGGTTTTCGAACCATCGTCAAAATCAATTGAACCATCGGCACGTACCGTTACGTTTTCCAGCAGCGCATCACGACGAATCGCATTATAAATTTCTGGCTCTGCTTCCTGGGATAAACGAATCGTTTTTGCGTAGCAACCGCCTTCGAAGTTGAACACGCCGTCATCGTCCCATCCGTGTTCGTCATCACCAATCAGGCGGCGTTTCGGATCGGTAGAAAGTGTGGTTTTGCCTGTTCCAGACAGGCCAAAGAACACAGCAACATCGCCTTTTTCGCCGACGTTTGCCGAACAGTGCATTGAAGCGATGCCTTTTAGCGGCAGCAGGTAGTTCATGATCGAGAACATCCCTTTCTTCATTTCGCCGCCGTACCAAGTGCCGCCAATCAGCTGCACGCGCTCGGTGAGGTTAAACGCGATGAAGTTTTCAGAGTTCAAACCCTGCTCTTTCCATTGTGGGTTGGTGCACTTGGCGCCATTCATTACCACAAAATCTGCTTCGAATGTTTCAAGCTCTTCTTCGGTTGGACGGATGAACATGTTCTTAACGAAGTGAGCCTGCCAGGCCACTTCGGTAATAAAACGCACCGACAGACGGGTGTCTGCATTCGCACCGCAGTAAGCATCAATAATAAAGAGGCGTTTGCCAGAGAGTTGGGTAGTAACCAGACCTTTCAGATGCTGCCAGGTTTCTTCACTAAGCGGTTTATTGTCGTTTTTACCTTTGCCGTTATCTGCCCACCACAGGGTGTCGCGGGTGGTGTCGTCACGGACGATGTATTTATCTTTTGGGGAACGGCCGGTAAATATGCCGGTATCTACGGCTATTGCACCGAGATTGGTTTCTATGCCGCGCTCAAAACCTTCCAGATTGGGGTTGAGTTCTTCGTGATACAGAGTGTCGTAATCGGGGTTGTAAACCACTTCACTTGCGTCATGAATTCCATAAGCCTTGAGATCTTGCGGGGTTATGCCTTTAACTCGCATTTCACTGCTCCTTAGCCAATTTGTACTGCCTGAGATTGTAGGGTTGTTTATTGGTTGTTAACCGCGACACCTATCATAGATTTGAGCATCCACTCGAATCCATATATACCCTTCGCCCTTCAAAATGCGGGGGTATTGGCTGCTCTCATTTACCCGAATCACTTACTTGAGTAAGCTCATCGGGATTCATTCGATTGCCGCCTACCTGCATTTTGAATAGCTTGGGTATAGCGGAAAACGCTGTGAAGCGAGTCACAACGGGGTGAGAGTATGGCAGGAAATGCTAATGCGGCAGGGAAAATATTCTGAATATGTTAAAAAATAGTGCGATTAACGGACGAGGTGTGATTAAGCACTCAATTCTATGAAACGCAGATTTGCCCTTCCACAAACGGAAGGGCAAAAGGCATTAATGCACTTGCGGATCGGCTGGGGATGCGTTGTTGCGGATCTCTGCAATGTCCATGGCGTTGAACACGTAGTGATTGCCGCAGTAATCACAGTTCATGTCGATTTCGCCTTCTTCTGCAATGATGCTATTCACTTCTTCATCCGGCAGAGTTCTTAGTGCATCGGCACAGCGTTCGCGTGAACAGGTACACTTAAACTCAACGTTTTGCGGATCGTAAAGTGTCACTTCTTCTTCGTGGTACAAACGCCACAGCACGTCATTAGCTGGCAGGGTCAATAACTCTTCAGCCTTGATGGTTTCAGTCAGTGCCGCCAGGTGGTTGAAATCGTCAGCCTGCGCATCTTGCGCTGGCAGAACTTGCAGCAACATGCCGCCCGCAGCTGGTTTGCCTTCAACATCACCAGTACGGATAAACAGACGCGTTGGCAGCTGCTCGGAACGTAAGAAGTAATCTTCCAGACATGCCGCCAGAGTATCACCTTCAAGCCCAACAACACCCTGGTAACGCTCCCCTTGAGCCGGAGTGATAGTAATGACCAGATAGCCATTGCCAACCAACGTTTTCAGATCCGCATCGGCAGGGATATCACCTTTAAAACGCGCAACACCACGCATTTGCTGGTTATTGTTGCCGTTAATCACTGCAAGGGTCATTGGGCCATCACCCTGCAATTGCACAGTAATATCACCATCAAACTTCAGCGTTGCAGTCAGTAGACTGGTTGCGACCAGCAATTCACCAAGAATGGTTTTTACCGGGGCTGGGTAATCATGGTTTTGCATGATTTGCTGCCAGGTGTCTGAAACCGTTACCAGTTCACCGCGAACGGCAAAGTTTTCAAACAGGTAACGATGTAGTTGGTCGTGTTGGGTCATAATTTTCTCTCATTCGGATGACATCTTTTATTCGTTGCCACCGTGTTTAAATTTCATCAAATCACGACGCTCTTTTTTATCCGGGCGTCGGTCGGGGTGGGGCATGGTCAGCGCGTTCATTTTGCGTGCCAGCGCTACTTTTTCCCGCTTAGTGATACTTTCTGCTGTCTCTTCATAAAGCTGCGAGGCATCGGTGGCCGGGCGGCGCTGTTCAGTTAGCGCCAGCACTTTAACGGTTTTTTCGTCATTGCCCTGGCGTAGCGTCAACATGGCATTCAGCTCAACGATTTTACTCGGTTTGCTGCGTTGCCCGTTGTAATGCACCTTACCGCCTTCAACCATTTCCCGGGCAATAGCGCGCGTTTTATAAAAACGAGCAGCCCACAGCCATTTGTCGAGACGCACACCTTCAGACGATTTTTCTTTCATCACGACTCCTTAGATATCAACTTCGGGAGTAGTCGGCGATAGTCGTTCAATGCCGGATGGCGCTGATAAGTTTTGCCAGCCTGGCCAGAATCGGGATTGGTCACGCCCAGGCAATAACGAATACCAAACTTCGCGGCGGAATCCAGAATAGCTTCGCTATCGTCAATAAATAGCGTTCTGGCGGGTTCCAGCCCGGTATGCTCGGCAACGGCTTGCCACAACCGCTGATCTTCTTTCGGATAACCAAATGTGTGGGTGGAAAGCAATAAATCAAGGTGCTGAGCTAAACCAGTGTGCTCAAGTTTGACAGCCAGATTATGTGGGTGAGCATTCGTCAGTAAAATACGACGTTTGCCACAGGATTTTAGGGCATCAAGGAACGGGACCGTATCTTCACGTATCACCGCGTTTGGCCCCTGAGCTGTAGTCATGGCACAAATGTCCAGGCCAAGACGCTCACTCCAGAAATCCAGGCAGTACCAGTTTAGCGTATGTTGTACGGCGTGATATTCGCGGGCGATCAACTGATGGGCTTCATCCAGTGGAATGTTCCTTTGCTCACTGACTGTTTCTGGCACCAATTTTTGCCAGAAGTGGCTATCGAACGCGAGATCCAGCAATGTGCCGTCCATATCGAGCAATACGGTATCGACATCCTGCCAGGCAATATCAATATGCATAGGTTCGGACCTGATTAGAGGAAACTGCGCGACAGGTTAGCACAACCTGCCGCGTGACGTTTAGAACAGCGGGCGTACAGCGGAGATCGTGGTTAACGATGGATTTATACAGTTATCGTAGTACTGCTGGATTTGCGCCAGGCGATTGCGGCTGCGGCGATAGCGGCGAATCGCCAGCACGCTGTTAATGAGCAGACAGGCAATCATGCCGATAAGCAACAGTGTAGTACTGATGTAGCGCCACATGCTGCTGCTATCCGGGATTTTATGCAGGGTGATGTGCTGCGTACCGTTAGCATCCTGGTAGATGCCGGTAATAATGCCCTCGGCACTAAACGGTGTTTTAAGCAGCATATCTGCCAGGCGTTGGAATTCACTCCACTGCTCCTGGGCCGGAATGTCATACAACGGAACCGGTGGCAAAGGCTGGTCTACGAGATCACTTCCTTCATCGCTAATAATCACATATCCAGCAGGAGCAGGACTGTTCAGAGACTGTGCTGCGCGTGCTGTTTCACGAATAAAGAACGGCGCTGTCGAGGTGGTGACCAGGTTATCTAGTGACTCGGCACTGACCGGTCGCAGCAGAACATTTACGCCTGTGAGTTTTCCTGAATCTGCCTTCTTAGTCAGCGTATCCCAATCCTTGGTATTACCCAGATTGACCAGCGCATTTTTCAGGCGCACACATTCATCTTCTGCGGTACATAGTGCCTGTGTTTTCAGCACAATACCGGCGAAATCATCCAACAACACCATGCCTGATTTCTGAATAGCGCTGCGTAGCTGCGGGTTAACTTTTGAATCATCACTGGTTTGCGGATGAATTTGCCCACTCACCGCCTGAGTTAGTGCTGTGGCTTTATCCATAATATCGGATTCAGGCAACGGCAACGCCTGTGCGTTATTCCAGATGATTTGCGAACAGTCGAAGGGGGTAAACGGATAAGATTGTCGATTGGTATAATTACTAGGCGTGTGGATATTGCACATGCCAGTACCGTTTACTTTCAGCGTATCACCAACACGAAGCGTCGTTTTATCGAGGTCAGCTACGGTGGTCGCTTCTATAGTTTGCGCGCCTTTTAGCTTGGAGATACTCAGTTTTAAAGGCATCTCCAGCGGCACCCAAATTGTCAGCATGATTAAAACGGCCAGGCTTCCAATGGCAATCACCAGATTGCGAACCCAATGCTGAATAGGGAAGTTGCGTACTTCGTCATGCAGTGACAGGAATCGACCCTGGCGAATAACATGCCTGTCGAGATAAATATCAATATCGGTTTTTTGCCCCAGGTCCTGAGCAACATAAGGTTGCCAGTGCGCAGGGTAGATCAGATCAATTATCCCCAAAGAGATATTGTTAACCTGATCCTGATTCGATTCCCCAAAAAGCCCCCAGCGCTTAGGTGTCCCACGTAAACAGTGGACCTCACGCAGCGCATTCTTTGCCGGAGGCGCAAATAGGCCCCAAAGGCTCGCAGCCAGTAGCATAAATGCACCACCGACTAACCACGGCAACACAACTGCAGGCGTAACCAGGCACAAAAACAGCATTACAAAGGCGACACAAATAAGAATGGCTTCGCGTAACCCATCGGGGCGGCTCAGTGCATACTCTTCGGGCGTTTCCTGGCGGATATTGAGCAGCTCTATCTGTTCGCTTTCTTCGCCACGAATAGAGGCCTGACTATGAGGAGTTTGTTCCAGTGCAAAACCACGATTTTCGCTGCTGTAGTCGATAAGGGTGTGCCCGTTAAGGGAAATAACCAACGGCATGGTTTCAGTACGAATCAACTCAACGTAGTTATCGTTAGTAATGTACTGTTCCCAGAATGGCGGAAGATGTACCTCTACTGAATCAAGGTAATAGCGCCACTTGTTCGGGTCGTCAGTTGATAAGCCATAGCGGGTGATGGAGCGTGTGAGAGCAAGTGCTGTGTTGCTCAGGGAATTTAATACTAGTTTTGTCGGTGCAGCACTGGCACCTGAAGGCCCCACGATATCCTGCGTGCGGTCTAATGATTCAATATAGTTTTCAACGGCGCTGCGTTCGTCTGTGGTCAACTTGCGCGAAGTTGCACCGCTAAACGATTGGGCTTGTGAAGCACGAGCGCGTAAACGCAGGCTGCGCCAGATAAGCCACCCCGCAATTAAGATGCAGGCCAGCATAGCAGCTAAAAGAAGTAATAAGGTGCTCATGCCTTCCCCATCAAACACTCGTTTTCTTATTAAAACGCAGCAAGTTGCACCCTTTACAGCATCTGGGTGTAAAAAACGTTATCGGCAGGTACGGCCTCAATCTTGAGGCATTTTTGTATGTATAGCCTGCTGTAACATAATGTTAGCAAAGCGACTTTACGAGAAATATCAGCAAATTCCTATTTCATTTGTCGTCTATTGACACGTGACGGAGGTCTTGAAAAATCACCTAAAGTTGCAAAAATGTAAATAATAACTAATGTCCGTTGCGTGAGATATGTGGCATAACGCACAATGGAGCACCTGTATTTACTGTTAGCCCTGCAACGATGAGCAAACCATTACAAAAACCGACCATTTTACATGTTGAAACAGTGGCTCGTTCACGGCTGTTTAATGTCGAAACGGTGGACCTGGAGTTCAGCAACGGTGTGCGCCGAGTCTATGAGCGCATGCGCCCATCTGCCCGCGAAGCTGTAATGATAGTCCCTATCGTTGATAACCATTTGATTTTGATTCGCGAATACGCGGTTGGCACGGAATCATATGAACTTGGCTTCTCTAAAGGGTTAATTGACCCGGGCGAGACAGTCTTTGAAGCAGCGAATCGCGAGTTGAAAGAAGAGGTTGGCTTTGGAGCTAACCAGCTGACATTCTTGAAAAAATTGACGATGGCACCGTCCTATTTCTCCAGCAAAATGAACATCGTGATTGCTGAAAATCTCTATCCAGAATCTCTGGAAGGTGATGAGCCAGAAGAACTACCGCAAGTGCTTTGGCCGATAGAATCAATGCTTGATCTGCTTAACGAGGAAGATTTTAGCGAAGCGCGGAATGTGAGTGCGCTTTTCCTCGTGCGTGAATGGTTGAAAGAGCAGGGGCGTTTGTAACTTTTCTCTTAAAGCCCGTTTCAAGGTGAAACGGGCTTTATCACTACCTAGAACAGCTCGTGGGTCTCGCCGTTATCAATTATCGTAGTCCCGACTTCATGCACAGCCTGCTGCGTCGGTTGGGTACCTTCAATAAAGAATTCAGGACGGCTATTCCCGCCATTGGCAAGTTGCCCGGTGCTGCGATCGATATTGACCGTAACAATGCCCGGTGGCGGCGTTAACGGCTCTTCCGGAACACCTTCCAGTGCGGCTTTCATAAACTCATCCCAGGCTGGTTGAGCACTCTTCGCCCCACCTTCATAACCTGAGATTTGATCTTTAATCGCACCTGATGCTGATGTACGTCCAAGATCGCGACGATGATCATCAAAGCCAATCCAGACAGAAGTCACCACGCCCGGTCCGTAGCCTGAGAACCATGCATCTTTCGAACTGTTTGTCGTACCGGTTTTGCCGCCGATATCATTGCGTTTCAAATCACGCCCTGCACGCCAGCCAGTACCTTGCCAACCTGGTTCGCCATAGATGTTTGAGTTCAACGCACTCTTAATCAGGAAAGCCAGTGGGGTGTTGATAACATGTGGCGCGTATTCAGGCGGGCTGCTCTGCGCAACCAACTCGTTATTCGCTTGTTCAAGCTTCGGCATCGGAACGCTAACATTCTGTTTTTCCTCAGACTGCGCTACGTCTTCTACATTCTGATTTTCCAGCACGTTAGACTTCTGCGTTTCACCATAAATCACCGGGATATCACAATCCGGGCAAGCTACTTTCGGCTTCGCTTCAAAGATTGTGCCACCGATTTCATTCTCAATTTTAGAGATGTAATACGGGTCAACCAGGAAGCCACCGTTAGCCATCACCGAGTAACCACGCGCGACTTGCATTGGTGTGAAGGATGCCGAGCCTAATGCCAGCGATTCGGTATGCACGATGTTTTGCGCAGGGAAGCCAAAGCGTTGCAGGTATTCAGCCGCATAATCCACGCCCATAGCGCGCATCGCACGCACCATTACCACGTTTTTCGACTGACCAAGGCCCTGACGCAATCTTATTGGTCCGGCATATTCTGGCGGGGAGTTTTTCGGTCGCCAGTCGGAACCCGCACCAGCATCCCAGCGGGAAATTGGCACATCATTGAGCACGCTCGCCAGCGTCAAACCTTTATCCATTGCCGCTGTGTAGAGGAATGGTTTGATGTTGGAGCCAACCTGACGTAATGCCTGCGTTGCGCGGTTGAACTTGCTCTGGTTGAAATCAAAGCCACCGACGAGTGCGACTACAGCACCATCATGTGGGTTGATGGAAACCAGGGCGGAGTTCACATCCGGGACTTGTCCAAGCCACCAATTATCATCGACTTTACGCACCCATATTTGCTGCCCGGATTGCACCACATCGGTCACTTTTCGTGGCGTTGGGCCCTGTGCAGTATCTGAACGATAAGGGCGCGCCCAGCGCATACCGTCCATATTGATGGAAACGGCGCTGCCATCCGCCAACAATGCGGTAGCTTCATTCGGTGATGCTTCTGTAATCACAGCAGGGAAAAGCGGGCCGTAGGTCGGTAGATTCTTTAGCGAATCGACAATCTTCGTTTTGTCCCACGGTGTTTCACCTACTTTCCACAACACGTTTGATGGGCCGCGATAGCCGTGGCGCATGTCATAGGCCATTACGTTGTTACGTACGGCTTGTTGCGCGGCTTCCTGCGTTTTGCGAGTGATGGTGGTGTAAACCTTATAACCATCTTCATAGGCCTTCTCACCATACTTAGCAACCATGTCCTGGCGGACTAACTCAGACAGGTAAGGTGAGGAGAACGCGATTTCCGGTGCGTGGTAGTTCGCATCTATTGGCTGATTCCGCGCTTCATCGTATTGCGCCTGAGTGATGTAGTTCTCACTCAACATACGTGATAACACCACATTACGACGGGAAGTTGCACGATCAAGCGAGTAAAGCGGGTTAAAGGTTGACGGTGCCTTTGGCAAACCGGCAATAACCGCTATTTCACTCAGGCTCAATTCATCAACTGACTTACCAAAATAGACTTGTGCTGCAGCACCCACGCCATAAGCGCGGTAACCGAGATAAATCTTGTTGAGGTACAGTTCTAGGATTTCGTCTTTGGTCAGCAACTGCTCAATACGAATTGCCAGGAACACTTCTTTTATCTTACGCGTCAGCGTGCGTTCAGGACTTAAGAAGAAGTTACGTGCCAACTGTTGGGTGATAGTACTTGCGCCCTGCGATGCATGACCAGAAAACAGTGCCACGCTGGCGGCACGGAAGATCCCAACCGGATCGACACCGTGGTGTTCGTAAAAACGGCTGTCTTCAGTCGCAATAAATGCTTTCACCATCACCGGCGGAATTTGATCGAGCGTAACCGGAATACGGCGCTTTTCACCGTATTGCGCGATTAACTCGCCATCAGCTGTATAAACCTGCATTGGAATTTGCAGTCGCACATCTTTCAGCGTGGCGACATCAGGCAACTGCGGCTCAATAAATTTGTAGAGCCCGAAGATCGAGCCTGCTCCCAGCAGAATGCAACATACTGCAAGGATGAATAAATACTTTACGAACTTCACCTTAAATTTCCCATTACGTTTCCATTGGGCAGTTTATAAACAACCGCGCGGTAGTATAAAGGCAAGCCAGTGGCATTGGTATGGCATTTTCCGTAACCGGCGATAAGGAGATCGTAAACATGGTATTCACAACCTGGCAAATTGGCATGGATATTCAACGCGAAAGCATTCGTGTTGTGGCTGTTCAGCGCCAACGGCAAGGGTGGCAACTTCGGCATTGGTGGCAATTGCCATTGCCTGAAGGCACCTTCAGCGATGGGCTAATAATGAATACTGAAGCGCTGACTAAAGCACTGGTGGAGTGGCGAAAAGAGTTACCTCTACGTCACCAGATACGCATCTCTTTTCCTGTGTCACGGACATTACAACGCCCGGTCCCGGCTCCCGATAAACGTTTGTCTGAACCAGCAAGAGAAGCTTATATCGCCTCAGCAACTGCCCGTCAGTTGCAAATGACATCGGCTCAATTGTGTTGGGATTATTTACCGTCACAAGATGTTGCTGACCCACATTTGATAGTAGCTGCGCGCCAGACAGATGTTGCTGCGTTGCTCAAAAGTCTGGCCGCGATAAGGCTCTATCCCACGACACTAACCCCCGGAGCCAGCGCATTGCCGGCACTCGTTTCTCCGTGTCGTCTGGAGAAATATCAGTACCTGGTTCATCAAGAACAGGGCCATTGGCTGTGGGCTTCTACCGAGCCTGTGCCACGTTGGGGATGGAGTGATACCAACGCGGTGCCAACAATTTTCGACTTGTGTCAGCAATTAAAAACCGAGCCTGAGTTGGTTGCATTGAGCCTTGCGCAATCGTCACCAGTACCGGCGAAGATTTTATCTTTGGATGCCTGGCGAGCATTTTCCCGTTTACAGCCACCATTACCGCGTAATGGCGCTGAGTTTACGGTCGCGATAGCGCTGGCGATAGGTAGAGTATTCAGCTGATGCGCCTGATTAATTTACTACCCTGGCGTCAGATACAGCGCCAGCAACGTGTACGCCGCTGGAGCCTGTTATTCAGCCTGATTTTGGTGCTTGTGCCGTTGCTTGTAATGGGCGCGCTGCAGTTCACCGTATGGGAAATTCGCCTACAGCAGGCACGAAACGACCACCTGACAAGCATGCAATCAGCATTGCAGCATCTCTATCAGCAGCGGCTGGTTTTACAAAAGCAGAACCAAGAAATACTGCGTTTGCAGCGCATTCGTGAAGAGCAGCAAAAAGCTATTCGGATTTGGGAAAAACGTTTGATCCATATCGCTAGCTTTATGCCAGGTGGGGCCTGGCTGTCTTCCCTAACACTGCAAAAAGGGCAATTGATAGTAAAGGGACGCACCAACCTTCTTGAAGATTTACAGGGGCTGGAAAAGGAACTTGCTCATCTTGAAGGTGTTTCTACAGTTCGGACAGGTGCGGTCCAGCGCGAAGCACAGGGCGGTTTTGGTTTTGTTTTCACCTTAACGATATCTGAGGTGGCAAATGCCCTGGTTAATTGAACGCTGGCTGAGTGGGCCAGGCTGGAGGCGTGTGGCGATGATTGTCGTCGTAACGGGCTTAGTCAGCGTTGTTGCCTGGGTGAGTTTGATACGGCCACATCATTCTCATTTTTCTCAGCTGGAAGTGGACAACAAGCAGACAACTCAACGCATTGCTGAGTTGCAACGCAAAGTCCTTCAAGTTTCACCCTCTGAACTGCACATGCGTCCATCTAATTTACGGGTATTTTCTGTGGCGGAGTTCGTTGGGGAATCAAGGGGGAAGTTGCTGAAGTGGCAGCCTGAAAATAAGGAGGGAACACTGGAAATTCTTTTGCCATGGGAAGAGCTACCGGGTTTATTTACCAGGCTTGCAGAATATCGAGTGGTATCGGGGCACTCTTTCACCATTACTGAACAAGGTGACTTACTCAAGTTTGTGATAAAAATGGAGTTTTCAGATGGAGCGTAACATTTTTTGGGTAGGATTCATGGTCATTTCAACCGTGAGTGCGATGCCTCCAAACCCCTTTCAGCAGCATATTTCTCCTTGTGAAAAACTGACCGTGCAACTGGCGGCCTGGGTATTACAGGGAGTAATCAGTTCGCCCACTGCGAATACTGCGCTGATGCTCAGTCCACAAGGTATCGGGCAGCGAATCAAAGTTGATAAAGAGCTATTTCCCGATGTTCGCATTGAAAATGTCGGGATGGGGTATGTGGTGGCGAGGGTTAATCCTGCCTGCAAACCCTCTTCTTATCGTTGGGAAATAAAAGGAAAAACATATGCCATGGATGCGGGTATTTCTTCTGGTGTTGGCTCTGCCTCTCTCCAGCCAGGCTGGTAAAGGTATTTCTCTGGTCCTCGATAACGCGCCGGTAACCCAGGTTTTGCAGGCATTAGCTGAAAACCAAAACGTTAACCTTATGGTTGCTCCTGGCGTGGATGGAGTTCTTTCGCTTAACTTGATTGACGTACCGTGGAAGCAAGCATTTGAATTGGTATTGAATAGTGCGGAGCTTAGCCAGCAGCGTGAAGGAAATGTAATACAGATTTTTCCGAAGGCTCGCTTACGTGAGCAACAAGCGCAAGCGATGGAGCAACGAAAACAGCAGGCACTTGATCAACCGATGTTCTACCAGGTCTTCACTCCTCATCATGCCGATGTTGAAGATTTATCGACATCACTAAAATCTGGTGGAAATAAGTTATTGAGTGCTCAGGGTAATATCACGGCTGACAAACGCACTAACCGGCTGATTGTGCGTGATAATAAGACAGTGCTCAAACAGATTGCTGACTGGGTGAAAGAAATGGATTTGCCAATCGGGCAAGTAGAAATTTCAGCCCATATCGTCACTATTAACCAGGATAAGTTACGTGAACTTGGCGTGAAGTGGTCTACTGCCGAGCAAAAAGGGGAAAGTAAGCTTCATCAGACCACAGGTTTTTCAGCCGATCTTTCCGTCAAGAACGCTACTACAAAGGTCGGTTTTAATATCGCTCGAATAGATGGCCGACTGTTGGAGCTTGAATTGTCTGCTCTGGAACAACAGCAACAGCTTGAAATCATTGCCAGCCCGCGCCTGATGGCGGCACATCAACAGCCTGCCAGCATCAAGCAAGGTACGGAGATCCCTTATCAGGTATCCAGTGGCGAGAGCGGGGCAACTGCAATCGAGTTTAAAGAAGCTGTTCTGGGGATGGAAGTGACGCCCACTATTCAGTCAGATGGCAATATTCGTCTAAAATTGCGCATCAGCCAGAACATGCCTGGCCGTAGCATTCAGCAATCTGATGGCGAAGTTCTGGCGATTGACAAGCAAGAAATTGAAACTGTTGTTGCGGTGAAAAATGGCGAAACCCTTGCCCTTGGTGGGATCTTCCAGCAACACAACACTGACAGTAGCGACAGCGTCCCATTGCTTGGCTCAATACCTATTGTGGGCAGCCTGTTTCGCCATGATGCAAAAAATCATCAACACCGTGAATTAGTGGTATTTATTACCCCTCGACTTATCCCTGTTTCGTAGCGTTTTCTTTCCTCATCGTGCAGTTTTTCTTTGAAACGTTGCCCAGGTGTTTGACGGCAGAGAGGAATTAGCTTACAAGGTGTACCGTTTCGAGAGGCTGGTTGCTCAAGTCTTGTGACAGATAACCCCGATTTATGCATTTTCTTCTTCATAAGAAGGCTGGGGAATATAATCGGTTGCCAAACCACCTTGAGTATTGAGATAATTTTCAGTCTGACTCTCGCACTATCGCTTATGAGGTTTCAGTTCATGTCCCGCTGCACCTGGTTGTAACAGGGCGGGTTTATCATCAACGAATTGTCTTAGTAGTACCGAAAAAATGGCAGAGAAACGCAATATCTTTCTGGTTGGGCCTATGGGTGCCGGCAAAAGCACTATTGGGCGTCAGTTAGCTCAGCAACTCAATATGGAATTTTTCGATTCTGATCAAGAGATTGAGAAACGTACCGGAGCTGATGTGGGCTGGGTATTCGACGTTGAAGGCGAAGACGGCTTCCGCGATCGCGAAGAAAAAATCATCAACGAACTCACTGAAAAACAGGGCATTGTGCTGGCAACTGGCGGCGGTTCTGTAAAATCTCGTGAGACCCGTAACCGTCTCTCAGCCCGTGGAGTTGTGGTGTATCTTGAAACCACAATTGAAAAACAGCTCGCTCGTACGCAGCGTGATAAAAAACGCCCACTACTGCAAGTTGAGACTCCACCGCGTGAAGTTCTTGAAGCCTTAGCTCAGGAACGCAATCCTCTTTATGAAGAGATTGCTGATGTGACGATTCGCACTGACGACCAAAGTGCCAAAGTGGTTGCTAACCAGATTATTAATATGTTGGAAAGCAACTGATTCTGGCTTAATCGAAAAAACGCCTGCGGGCTAAGCAACATCAAGGTGGACTTCGCGTTATGGAGAGGTTAACAGTCACTCTCGGGGAACGTAGTTACCCTATCACCATTGCTGCTGGGTTATTTAGTGACTCGGCATCTTTTGGGCCGCTGAAAGCTGGCGACCAGACGATGCTGGTGACCAATGAAACCCTGGCGCCGCTCTACCTGGATAAGGTGCGTGGCGTGCTGGAGCAAGCGGGCGTTAAAGTCGATTCCGTCATCCTTCCGGATGGCGAACAATTTAAGAGTCTCGCTGTATTAGACACTGTCTTTACTGCGTTGCTTGAAAAGCCACATGGTCGTGATACGACACTCATTGCCCTGGGCGGTGGTGTCGTCGGTGACCTGACTGGCTTTGCCGCGGCGAGTTATCAACGCGGCGTGCGCTTTATTCAAGTTCCAACCACTTTGCTTTCGCAAGTGGACTCTTCTGTTGGCGGTAAAACAGCCGTTAACCACCCCCTCGGTAAAAATATGATTGGCGCGTTCTACCAACCTGCTTCGGTAGTGGTGGATCTCGACTGTCTAAATACTTTACCTGCTCGGGAGTTGGCATCTGGTCTGGCAGAAGTCATTAAGTACGGAATTATTCTCGACGGCGATTTCTTTAACTGGCTTGAAGAAAACCTGGATGCATTGCTTGCGCTGGATGGTAAAGCAATGGCCTGGTGTATTCGTCGTTGTTGTGAGCTGAAAGCAGAAGTTGTTGCCGCTGACGAGCGCGAAAGTGGCTTACGTGCTTTACTGAATTTGGGCCACACCTTTGGTCACGCTATAGAAGCAGAAATGGGCTATGGCAATTGGCTACACGGTGAAGCTGTTTCCGCAGGTATGGTTATGGCGGCACGAACAGCTCAGCGTTTAGGGAACTTCAGTGAGGCAGATGTGCAGCGCGTTATTAAATTGCTGCAACGTGCCGGGCTGCCAGTTACTGGGCCGAAAGAAATGTCTGCTGCCGCGTATATGCCCCACATGATGCGTGACAAAAAAGTTTTGGCTGGTGAGCTGCGCTTAGTGCTGCCGCTGGCAATCGGGAAGAGTGAAATGCGTGGCGGAGTTCCACACGATATCGTTTTGTCCGCCATTGCTGATTGTCAGCAGGCTTAATTATTAGAAATTTCGGTCGCTGAAGTCAGGCGATTTTTAACTTCGGGCGATGTGCTGACTTTGAATTGCTGGCACAAGCCTTTGAGTGGGGTGTTAAATGGATGAATTTAAACCGGAAGACGAGCTGAAACCCGATCCCAGCGATCGTCGTTCAGGCCGTAACCGTAAATCTGATGAGCGCGATAATGAGCCGCAAATCAATGTCGATGATGTTGAATTAGACTCTGATGAGCCTCGTCCAGCGCGTACCCGTCGTGCTCGTGATGAAGAAGAGTATGAAAACGACGATGATCTGCAAGTTGATGCAGAAGAACGTCGCCCGGCGCGTACCCGCAAAAAATCCGCTAAACAGAAAGTTCCGGTCTCCCGCCAGCACCTGATGATGGGCATTGGTATTCTTGTACTGTTGCTGCTAATCATCGGAATTGGTTCGGCCCTGAAGGCCCCTTCTACTGATACTGAAACAGCGAATAACAATCCGAACGCTGAAAAGAATATCGACTTGTCCGGCGCTGCTGCTGACCAGGCTAATGGCGCACAACCGCAGCCAGGCAACACCTCTGCTGCTAATCAGACCGAAACCGCAGGTAACCCGCAAGAAGTGACTCTTCCTGCAATTTCTTCAACGCCGTCTGATGCGCAAACTCAACCTGCGCCACAGGGACAACAGCGTGTTGAAGTTCCGGGCGACCTGAATAATGCACTGACTCAACAGTCCGGCCAGATTGACAATGCAGTTAATAGCTCAACATTGCCAACAGCACCGGCTACTGTTGCGGCAGTTGCGGGTGCAACTACAGCTCCGCGTGCGGTAGTGAAATCAGAGCCAGAGAAACAAGCAGCTCCGCGTCAGGAACGTAAAACTGTCGTGATTGAGTCCCAGCACAAGGCTCAGCCTGTAAAACAACCAGCGGTGAAAGCGGAACCAAAACCGGTAGCTACGGCAAAACGTAGTGAGCCTGTTACAGCTCCTGCGCCAACAGCGACTGCACCAGCTAAAGCACCAGTCAGTGCTGCGGCACCTAAAGCTGCTGCTACTCAAACTGCAGCAGCCCCGGTAACGAAAGCCGCAGAAGCTGCTCCTGCAACGGCCGCAACTGGCGCTGTCGCGGGTGATGCAGGTGCAATCAAAGGTGCTCCGGGAAGCCATTATACCTTGCAGCTCAGCTCCTCTTCTAACTCAGCAAACCTGAATGCCTGGGCGAAGAAAGAGAACCTGCAGCACTATATGGTTTACCAGACTGTGCGAAATGGTCAGCCGTGGTATGTGTTGGTTAGCGGTATTTATGCCAACAAAGATGAGGCAAAACGTGCCGTTGCAACATTACCAGCCGATGTGCAGGCCAAGAACCCATGGGCAAAACCTATCCATCAGGTTCAGTCTGATCTGAAGTGATGAACAAGCGCAGCCGCTGTTGGAACCTTTCCACAGCAGGAAAAGGTGTAAATAGTTAGGCAGCATGAAAAAAAATCGCGCTTTTCTGAAATGGGCGGGGGGGAAATACCCCCTGCTCGAAGACATTAAAAAGTATCTGCCGAAAGGTGATTGTCTGATTGAGCCGTTTGTTGGTGCCGGCTCAGTCTTTCTGAATACTGAATACTCTCGTTACATCCTCGCAGATATTAATAGCGATCTGATTAACCTCTATAACATCGTCAAAACCCGCACGGATGAGTATGTTCAGGAGTCACGTAAACTCTTTACTGCCGAGCAAAACGATGAGCAGGCGTTCTATCTCAATCGTACCGAATTTAACCAGTGCAAAGATGAGTTTCGTCGTGCATTGCTGTTTTTATATCTGAACCGCCATTGTTACAACGGCCTGTGTCGTTATAACCTACGTGGTGAATTCAATGTCCCGTTTGGCCGTTACATCAAACCCTACTTTCCTGAAGAAGAGTTGTATCATTTTGCCGAACGAGCACAAAACGCCATATTCTTGTGTCAGTCGTACGATGTCAGCATGGCAAATGTCAGTGCGGGATCTGTTGTTTATTGCGACCCTCCCTACGCGCCTTTGTCTGCAACGGCTAATTTTACGGCGTATCACACCGATAGCTTTAACGCTGTGCAGCAGCAACATCTCGCGCAGTTAGCCGAAAATTTGCAAGGAAATCGCATTCCGGTGCTGATTTCTAACCATGATACGGAACTCACCCGGTTGTGGTATCACCAGGCAAAACTGCATGTCGTGCAGGTGCGTCGCAGCATTAGCCGGAATGGTGGAACACGTAACAAGGTGGACGAACTGCTGGCGCTGTATAAAGTCAGTGCCTAAGACGTTTCGTCCGCGGTCTTTTTTGATTTGCTATTGGAGAAGCGGATGAAACAGTTTTTGATTGCCCCCTCAATCCTCTCAGCCGATTTTGCCCGCCTGGGTGAAGACACGGCTGCGGTGCTGGCTGCAGGTGCGGATGTCGTCCATTTCGATGTTATGGATAACCATTACGTTCCTAATCTCACCATTGGTCCTATGGTGTTAAAAGCGCTGCGTGATTACGGTATTACTGCCCCTATTGATGTGCATCTGATGGTGAAGCCTGTTGATCGCATTATTCCGGATTTCGCCGCGGCCGGTGCCAACATCATTACCTTCCACCCGGAAGCGTCAGAGCATGTTGACCGTTCCCTGCAACTGATCAAAGAGCACGGCTGTAAAGCAGGCCTGGTGCTTAACCCAGCAACGTCGCTGAGTTGGCTTGATCACGTCATGGACAAACTCGATGTCATTTTGCTGATGTCTGTTAACCCAGGTTTTGGCGGACAATCATTTATTCCACATACGCTGGAAAAACTGCGTCAGGTACGTGAGCGCATTGATGCTTCTGGCTATGACATTCGCCTGGAAGTGGATGGTGGCGTGAAAGTAGACAATATTGCTGAAATTGCTGCGGCAGGTGCTGATATGTTTGTTGCCGGTTCGGCGATTTTCAATCAGCCAGATTACAAAGCCGTTATTGATCGTATGCGTAGTGAGTTAGCAAAGGTAAGTCATGGATAAGTTAAGTAAAATTCGCGGTATCGCCTTTGATTTAGACGGTACACTGGTCGACACAGCATTGGGTCTGACGCAGGCAATGGATCAGGCGCTTTATGCGCTGGAGTTGCCGACCGCGGGTGAAGACAAAGTTGAAAAGTGGATCGGCAACGGTGCTGATGTGCTGGTTAAGCGCGCATTGACCTGGGCGCTGAAAGGTGAAGAGCCTGAAGCCGATCGATGCAGCATTGCTCGTAAACTGTTTGACGCCTACTATGCGCAAACAGCAGAAGAGGGCAGCTTCTTGTTCCCGGAAGTCGCTAATACGTTGGCTGTTTTGGCCGAAAAAGGCTTGCCGATGGGGCTGGTAACTAACAAGCCGACACCGTTTGTCTTACCGATGCTCGAAAGATTGGGCATTGCGCAATACTTCAAAGTCATAATTGGTGGCGATGATGTGGAAAATAAAAAACCGCATCCCGAAGCGCTGCATAAAGTGATGGAAGAGTTGAATCTTAGCGCGGAAGAACTGCTTTTTGTTGGTGACTCCCGCAACGATATTCTCGCGGCTCAAGCGGCTGGATGCTGTTCCATTGGCCTGACTTACGGTTATAACTATGGTGAGTCCATCGAGTTGAGCAAACCCGATTACGTGTTTGACCATTTCAACGATTTACTGCCCGCATTAGGGCTCTCTAACAAAGAACATCAGGAATAAGAACATGAGTAAGCCCATCGTCTTTAGTGGCGCGCAGCCATCAGGTGAATTGACCATTGGTAACTACATGGGTGCGCTGCGTCAGTGGGTCAACATGCAAGATGATTACCACTGCATTTACTGCATCGTTGACCTACACGCGATCACTGCGCGTCAGGATGCAACGCAATTGCGTAGCCGGACACTCGATACGTTAGCTCTGTACTTGGCTTGTGGTATCGACCCGGCTAAAAGCACCATCTTTGTACAGTCTCACGTGCCAGAACATGCACAGTTGGGCTGGGCTCTGAACTGCTACACCTATTTTGGTGAGCTGAGCCGTATGACTCAGTTTAAAGACAAGTCTTCTCGTTATTCTGAAAACATCAATGCCGGCCTGTTTGATTACCCGGTATTGATGGCAGCAGATATTTTGCTGTACCAGACCAATCTGGTGCCGGTTGGTGACGATCAAAAACAACACCTGGAACTGAGTCGTGATATCGCAGCACGTTTCAATGCGCTGTATGGCGACGTGTTTAAAGTGCCTGAGCCGTTTATTCCTAAATCAGGCGCGCGCGTGATGTCTCTGCTTGAGCCGACCAAGAAAATGTCTAAATCAGATGATAACCGTAATAACGTTATCGGCCTGTTGGAAGACCCGAAATCGGTCGTGAAGAAAATCAAACGCGCGGTAACTGACTCGGACGAGCCACCTGTTGTGCGTTATGATCCAGTGAATAAAGCAGGGGTTTCCAATATGTTGGATATTCTTTCTGCTGTTACTGGTAAGCCTATCCCTGAACTTGAGCAGCAGTTCGAAGGCAAAATGTATGGCCACCTGAAAGGTGAAGTTGCTGATGCCGTATCTGGTATGTTGACTGAATTGCAGGAGCGTTATCACAATTTCCGTAATGATGAAGCTTATTTGCAGCAAGTGATGAAAGATGGTGCTGAAAAAGCGCGTTCACATGCCAGCGTTACGCTGAAGAAAGTCTATGAAGTGATTGGGTTTGTCGCACAGCCTTAATGACTTATGGCTCGTATACTCTCTTAATGGGGAGCATATCGTAGCTGTCTAATAATAAAGAAACCGCCCTTATATTCGGGCGGTTTTTATATTTGCTTCTGAACTATTATTGTGGAGATGCTGGGCCGCAGCCGCCAATAATTTTTGAAATAGAAATTGCTGGGTGCAGTAAATAATCATAACCACAAGATTTATCTTTGTTCTCAATGTGACCTGTACAACCAGACAACAGAGCCAGGACAGCTAGTGCAGAAGCAGCTTTTACGAACTTGTTCATTGATATTCCCTATCATTAATTATTTGTATACCCGTCATACTTCACGCTGCATATGCGTTGGCTGCGTTTACTCATCCGAATCACTGACCAGGGTAAGCTCATCGGGATTCGCGCACTTGCCGCCTTTGTGCAACTCGAATTGTTTTTGGTATATGTAATGACCTTTCAAAAAGGTGGTTAATTATAGGGTTTACTAATGGTATTACTAAGTCTGAAATCAGACACGTTATTGCATGAAATAAATATTGCTTATGATGATTGGTAAATTAATTAACTGCTTATAAACAAAAAGACTTGGCGAGAATACTCGGCAAGCCTTTTTGTTATCTTAAATAAAAATTAATGATTCGAGAACCAGTTCAACTTATCGCGCAATGCAACAACTCGGCCGA
The DNA here is from genome assembly GCF_021283185.1 of Buttiauxella cochleicola. NCBI lineage: Bacteria > Pseudomonadati > Pseudomonadota > Gammaproteobacteria > Enterobacterales > Enterobacteriaceae > Buttiauxella > Buttiauxella cochleicola. The sequence continues at coordinate 31,179 of NZ_JAJSOS010000007.1, read as the reverse complement.
CAATAATTAAGGCCGGGCTTTCAACCTGCGTCGATAATTCACCAAGCTCACTTAATATTCCGCTGACCACGCGTTGTTTAACCGCAGTACCATTTTCAACTAACGCTACAGGCATTTCCGCGGACATACCGTATTGAATCAGTTTCTCCTGGATAGCAGGAGCCTGGTTTAAGCCCATATAGAACACCAGCGTCTGTTTTTCTGCAGCCAGGTTTTCCCAGTCCAACTCGCCACCTGTTTTCAGGTGCCCGGTAATGAGACGTACGCTTTGCGCATAATCGCGGTGAGTTAGCGGAATGCCAGAATAAGCTGAACAGCCCGACGCGGCAGTAATTCCTGGTACGACGGAGAACGGAATGCCGCCATCGCACAGGGTTTCTAACTCTTCGCCACCGCGCCCAAAGATAAACGGGTCGCCGCCTTTCAGACGCACCACGCGTTTACCGCTTTGCGCTTCACGCAGCAGAATCTGGTTAATCTCTTCTTGCGGGACGCAGTGATAACCCGCGCGTTTACCAACGAATATGCGGTCGGCATCACGGCGCACCAGGTTCATGATATCGTCGGAAACCAGGCGGTCATAAACCACCACATCGGCCTGCTGGATTTGCTGTAACCCTTTGAGTGTCAACAGACCCGCATCTCCTGGGCCTGCGCCGACTAAAACAACTTCACCACGATGATCTAAAGGCGTGGCAAACATCGACTCAGTTTCTTTATCGACGGCTTGCTTGTCTTCGTTTGCCAGATATTGTGCCAGCCGGTCGTTAGTGAAGAATTTTTCCCAGAAGCGGCGACGCTCGGCCATAGTTTTGAAATTCGCTTTTACCCGGCCACGCAGCGTCCCGGCATAAGAGGCAATTTTCCCCAAATGTAGCGGCAGAATGGCTTCGAGTTTTTCACGCAGCAGGCGGGCAAGAACTGGGGAGGTGCCGCCGGATGAAACAGCTACCATCAGCGGTGAACGGTCGATAATCGACGGCATAATAAAGCTGGCTTGTTTTGGGGCATCGACGACATTACAGAAAATACGGCGGGATTCGCACGATTCGCTGACTTGCTGATTCACCACATCGTTGTCTGTTGCGGCGATGGCCAGCCAACAAACATCGAGCAGTGCGGCGTCGAACTCACCCTGAACAAGGGTAATCATGCCCTGTTCCGCCCACACATGAAATTGCGGAGAAAAATCCAGGGCATTTACAGTGACTCGTGCACCTGCCTCCATCAACAAACGCGCTTTACGTTCTGCAACATCGCCACCACCGACCAGGAGGCAGGCACGACCTTGCAATTGACAAAATATAGGCAGGTGATCCACGTTCAATCCTCAAAAGAAATTAGTTGCGGGCAGTCTCCGGCGCGGCGACTTGCGCAGGCTGGGGACGCTCGGCTTTCGGAGTAGCATACCAATAACCCAGACCCATGAATACTACGCCAGAAAGGGTATTCCCGAGCGTTACCCACAGCAGGTTGTGGCCGATTCCCGCCATAGTATATGCATCGCTGTGATGACCAAACCAGGACAGAGCAAACAGCGTCATGTTGGCGATGGAGTGTTCATAGCCGGAAGCGATAAATGCCAGCAGGCACCACCAGATAGCAATGAATTTAGCAGCACCTTCAGTACGGACAGCCATCCAGATTGCCAGGCAAACCAGCCAGTTACACAACGCACCTTTAAAGAACAGCACCATGGCTGGAGCGGAGGTTTTTGCCAGCGCCGCAGTGTGAACCAGGCTAGTATCTAACGGCAGCAGGCTACCGCCGCCCCATTTGTACAGCAGGGCAACAAACACGGAGCCAATCAGATTACCTAGCCAGGTTTGCGGCAAAATGCCCCACATTTGACCGTGGGAAATGGTGCCTGCTTTAACACCAAAAGTCAGGAACATAGTGTGGCCGGTGAATAATTCAGAGCCAGCAATGATAACCAGTGTCAGGGCGATACCAAAGGTCGCTCCCATCACTAGTGGGCGCAAAGATGGCTCGACCAGGTTACCGAGGGTGAATATTAGAATGATCCCCAGGCCTACATATGCACCAGCCATTGCGGAGCTGATCCAGAAACCAAGCGGGTTGTTTTGCGACAATCGGGCAATGCGAGCGGCATTCGCCGCACATTTATTAATGGTATCGGTGAACATTTTTGTTATCCCAACAAATTGAAAGAAAAAGAGAATCTAAAAAATCGCAGAGGGAAGCGTTTTACGTCTTCCGCTCTACGATGAAGCCTCAAGGGCTTGTTTTAAGCTTTAATCTGAACCTGGCCGTCCTGAACGCGCGCCGGGTAGTGTGCAATCGAGCGGCTCTCGTCTTCCATGCACAATCCATCTCGCAGTCTGAAATGCTGCTTTTTCAACGGACTGGCGACCCAAAGTTCACCCTGGTGTTCGGCGATAAGGCCACGAGATAACACGCTCGCTTCGAAGAACGGGTCAATGTTGTTGATGGCGAAAACCTGGTCGTCATTACGTGGGCGGAAAATTGCAATTTGCTCATTACCTACCAACGCGCAAACACCGGTAGCAGGCAGGATGTCGTTTAACTGGCAAACAGTAGTCCACTGGCTCATACATTTTCCTCCACTTCTTCTACCAGGGTGACCGGGATACGCTCGTAAGATGTCGCCGGGCGATGTTGCTCACGTTCAGGCACGATTTGCACGTTCGGGTCGCGCACCGGGCTGTTGATGAAGTGCTTGAAGCGAACCTGAGCTTCCGGGGTATTCACCGTTTCAGTCCACTCGCAAATCACTTTCTCGCGCAGGCGTTCCAGTTCCGCTTCAAGCTGATCGTTGAGGCCCAGTTTGTCTTCGATGATGACTTTTTTCAGGTACTCGATTCCGCCTTCAAGGCTATCGAGCCACGGCGCGGTACGGGTCAGTTTGTCGGCGGTACGGATGTAGAACATCATGAAACGATCGAGGTACTTGATCAGCGTTTCACGGTCTAAATCAGCGGCCAGCAAATCAGCGTGGCGTGGTTTCATACCACCGTTACCGCAGACATACAGGTTCCAGCCTTTCTCGGTGGCGATAATCCCCACGTCTTTACCCTGTGCTTCCGCACACTCACGGGTACAACCGGACACGCCAAACTTCATTTTGTGCGGGGTACGAATACCTTTGTAGCGATTTTCCAGCTCAACGCCGAAACCAACGCTATCGCCAACGCCGTAGCGGCACCAGGTGCTGCCGACACAGGTTTTAGCCATACGCAGTGCTTTCGCATACGCGTGGCCAGTTTCAAAACCGGCTTCAATCAGCTGACGCCAGATCTCTGGTAAATCATCTTTTTGCGCACCAAACAGGCCGATACGCTGGGAACCGGTGATTTTGGTGTAGAGATTGAATTCGCGTGCGATACGGCCCACTTCCATCAGACCTTCTGGCGTAATTTCCCCGCCAGCGGAACGTGGAATGACTGAGTAAGTCCCGTCTTTCTGGATGTTGCCCAAGAAGTTGTCGTTGGTATCCTGAAGCGGTGTGTGCTGAGGTGCGAGCACATAGTCGTTCCAGCAAGAAGCAAGCAGAGAACCGACGGTCGGTTTACAGACTTCACAGCCGTAACCTTTACCGTATTTTTGCAGCAGTTCATCGAAGGATTTAATGCCTTCAACACGAATCAGGTGATACAGCTCCTGGCGGGAGAACGCGAAGTGTTCACACAGGTTGTGGTTAACTTCGATGCCTTGCTTGCTCAGTTCGGCATTCAATACTTGCGTGATCAACGGGATACAGCCACCGCAGCCGGTACCGGCTTTGGTTTCGGCTTTTAGCGCGGCAACAGTGTGGCAGCCGTTGTTGATTGCTTTAACCAGATGGCCTTTGGTGACATCGAAACAGGAACAGATTTGCGCGCTGTCCGGGAGTTTATCAACACCAATTGCTGGCTTACCGGAACTGGCATGTGCAGGCAGAATCAGCGCATCCGGGTTTTCTGGCAGCTCGATGTTATTGAGAACCAGTTGCAGCAGGTTGCCGTAATCGCTGGTGTCGCCCACCAGAACCGCGCCGAGCAGGGTTTTGTTGTCGGCACTAACAATCAGGCGCTTATAAACTTCTTTGCTTTCGTCGAGATAAACATAGCTGCGGCAATCAGGGGTGCGACCATGCGCATCACCAATCCCGCCAACGTCCACGCCGAGTAGTTTCAGCTTGGCGCTCATATCTGCGCCTTCGAAGGCATTTTCAGAGCCGAGCAGGTGGTCAGCGGTAACCTGCGCCATTTTGTAGCCAGGTGCAACCAGGCCAAATGTGCGGTTATTCCAACTGGCACATTCCCCGATGGCGTAAATGTCCGGGTCAGAAGTCTGGCAGGTATCGTTGACCGCAATGCCGCCGCGTTGACCAGTTGCCAGGCCGCACTGGGTAGCCAGTTTATCGCGAGGGCGGATACCGGTTGAGAAGACGATAAAGTCGACTTCCAGATCCGTACCGTCGGCAAAGCGCATGGTTTTACGCGCCTGCGTGCCTTCCTGGACGATTTCCTGGGTGTTTTTGCTGGTATGAACGCGCACGCCCATGCTTTCGATTTTATTGCGCAGTTGCTCGCCGCCCATGCGGTCGAGTTGCTCGGCCATTAACATTGGTGCGAATTCGATAACGTGCGTTTCAACGCCGAGGTTTTTCAGCGCGCCTGCGGCTTCAAGGCCGAGCAGGCCACCACCGACCACGGCACCGCGCTTGCTGCGGCGGGCACATGCTTCGATAGCGTTCAAATCTTCGATAGTGCGGTAGACGAAACAGTCTTGTGTTTCAGAACCTTTAATCGGTGGGATCCACGGATAAGAACCGGTCGCCATGACCAGTTTGTCGTAATACACGGTACGACCAGTATTCGAATGAATCACTTTTTCCTGGCGGTTAATGGTGATGGCGCGTTCGCCGACCAGCACTTTTACACCGTGTTTCTCATAGAAACCGTCACGTACCAGGGATAATTCTTCAGCAGTATGATGGGAAAAATAGGAAGACAGGTGCACGCGATCGTAGGCTTTGCGCGGCTCTTCACAGAAAACAGTAATGTCGAATTGGCCTGGCTGGGCTTTATCAAGTAAGTCCTCGATAAAGCGATGGCCGACCATGCCATTACCGATGATTGCGATTTTGACTTTGCTCATAATTGCCTCAATTTCTTTTCTATTACTGCCTACCTTAACGATTCAGCAACGGCGATTATTGATACAAATCAAATACACCTTTATATACCTCTTAATGGGTATATTGCTGATTTTAGTGGGTTTTTCTAAGTTGTGGAAATGTTTAGCTATTCGCGGGAAGACAATAAATGTCCCCATTTTGCCTTGTGTGCTATGAAATAGGGGCGGCTAATTAACAAGGAGTGGGTATGAGCAATCTGGCGTTGGAGTTAATTCAAAATGTGCGTCTGGTCGGGCGCGAAGGCTTATGGCAAATAGCCATCGAAAATGGGCGTATCAGCACCATTAAACCAATGAGTGAAACTCAAACCGAAAGCCAGCAGGTGCTTGATGGGCGAGGCGGACTTGCTATACCCCCATTTATTGAGCCTCATATTCACCTCGATACCACGCAAACCGCCGGGCAGCCCAACTGGAATCAGTCAGGCACTTTGTTTGAAGGCATTGAACGTTGGGCTGAGCGCAAAGCGCTGCTGACGCACGAAGACGTCAAACAACGCGCCTGGCAAACACTGAAATGGCAAATCGCCAACGGCATTCAGTATGTGCGTACCCACGTTGATGTTTCAGATCCGACGCTGACGGCGCTCAAAGCTATGCTGGAAGTGAAGCAAGAAGCTGCCCCCTGGATTGAAGTGCAGATCGTCGCTTTCCCACAAGAAGGGATTATGTCGTACCCCAACGGTGAGGCGCTGCTTGAAGAAGCGTTGCAACTGGGTGCAGACGTCGTTGGGGCAATCCCGCATTTTGAATTTACCCGGGAATACGGCGTGGAATCGCTGCACAAGGCGTTCGCTCTGGCGCAGAAATACGATCGCCCGTTAGATATTCATTGCGATGAAATTGACGATGAGCAATCGCGTTTTGTCGAAACCGTTGCAGCCCTGGCGCTGCGAGATGGTATTGGGCAGCGCGTAACCGCCAGCCATACCACGGCGATGCACTCTTACAACGGCGCTTATACTTCGCGCTTGTTCCGCTTGTTGAAAATGTCCGGTATTAACTTTGTCGCCAACCCGCTGGTGAATATTCATCTGCAAGGTCGCTTTGATGATTACCCGAAACGCCGTGGTGTGACCCGCGTGAAAGAGTTACTCGAGGCGGGGATTAACGTCTGCTTTGGTCATGACGATGTGTTTGATCCGTGGTATCCGCTGGGCACCGCCAATATGTTGCAGGTGCTGCATATGGGGCTGCATGTCTGCCAGATGATGGGTTACCAGCAAATTGACGAAGGTTTGAAGCTGATTACTGATAACAGCGCCCGTACTTTTGGCGTGCAGGAGTACGGGATTGTCGAGGGGAAGGCGGCGAACCTGATTATTCTTCCTGCTGAAAACGGTTTTGATGCGGTGCGCAGGCAAGTGCCGGTGCGTTGGTCAGTGCGAGCAGGGAAGGTGATTGCAACCACGCAATTGTCACAAACCTGGGTGATGTTGGATGGAGCTGAAGAGATAACGTTTCGTGGGTGAGAAGTAGTGGATGACGCTTGAGCTTATCCACCCTACAAAACCGCGTAGGGCGGATAAACGTAGCGTAAGCCGACGCTTTTAGTGCGCAGCAGCAGCGTTATGCTGGCGGTGTTTCGTTACCAGGCCGAGAATCAGGCACATGATAAATACCACTGCGTACAAGGCGTTTGAAGTTTGCAGAGCCGCGTGCGGGCCGCTGTGAGCCACAATCGGGCCAGTGACCACGAAGGTTAGCATGGTGCCGATGGTGCCGCAGGTCAGTACGAAGTTAACCAGTTTTGGCGAAGCGATTTTGGTCTGCAATGAACCCAGGGTGATTACAGAGGTGTAAATCGCACTGGAGAAGAAGCCAAGCGCCAAAATAAACCATGCCAGATGTGCCGGTTCGCTTTTGTTAAACAGGTACATCAGAACAGTCGCCGCACCCGCCAGAACAGTCAGAATACGTTGCAAATCGAAGAAACGCAGAATAAAGCTGAACGCCCACATCCCGAACATGTAAGACATCCAGAAATCGCTGACCAGTTGGCCTGCGTCATTCAGGTTCATACCCAGGCTTTTGGCATATTCCGGAACCCAGGAGATAAAGCCCAGTTGGCCGAGGATGTAGCACAAAGCTGCGATGGACAGGAACAGTACGCCCACACCCCATTTTTCTTTCTCGGCGACTTTTTCCGGTTGCGGTGCGTGTTTACCCAATGCCGGGAAGTCACAACCGATGGTCAGGATGAAGATAGCGACATAAACCAGACCGATGCAGACATAAACCCAATACCAGTTGATGCTACGAGCCAGCAGAATCGCGGCCACCATTGGGAAGATCATCCCTGCCATACTGAAGAAGGAGTCGGTAAACAGTAGGCGTGAACCACGCTCACGGCCTTCATACATGTGCGTAATCAGGAACGTACCAATGGACATCGTGATACCGCTGACCAGCCCGAGTACAAACATCGCGACTGAGAAGATAGTCAGGTTATCGCCAAAGATAAGTCCGGCAACGGCCAGCACCATCAGGATGAAACCAAAACGCAGTTGAGTTTTGAGCGGTACGATTTCCATTAACCAGGCATTAAGGAAGATAGAAATCAAAATGCCGGCGTTCAGGAAAGTAAAGGTGTTACTCATGCTGGAAACGGGGACGTGGAAGTATTCGGCGATATTGCCCATCACCATCCCGGTGACGATTACCAACGCACCAGTGAGTGCGTAGGAGAAGAAGCTGATCCATGTGAGCTTAATGCGGTTGCTGTTAGTCATGACAAGCCTGTGAATAGAAATGTAAAGTGCTTTGACAGCACTCGAGAAGAATGGATTTTAGTCAAAAACGTGACTCATTCATACAATTTATAATTCATTTGCTGCAACCACTTGAATTTAAGGTGACCAGCGTCACGATTAATCGTGTTATTTGATTATTGATTCATTTAACTTATTGATTTGTGTGAAAGTAAAAAACCGTAAATGGCTGGCGCATACTTGAGTGCGTCTTTACAATCTAGCAACTTGCCTCATTCACTGCATTCGTAAGGAATTATTCATGCTCAAATCGACTCTGGCGGCTGTAGCAACTGTGTTTGCTCTAACCGCTCTCTCTCCTGCGGCACTTGCTGCTAAAGGTGACCCACATGTCCTGTTGACCACATCAGCGGGTGAAATTGAGCTTGAGTTAAATAGCCAGAAAGCCCCAGTCTCTGTGAAAAACTTTGTGGATTACGTTAACAGCGGTTTCTACAACAACACCATTTTCCATCGCGTGATCCCGGGCTTCATGCTTCAGGGCGGCGGCTTCACTGCAGATATGAATCAGAAGCAGCCTAACCCACCGATTAAAAATGAAGCCGATAACGGCTTGCGTAACACTCGCGGTACTATTTCCATGGCGCGTACTGCCGATAAAGACAGCGCGACCAGCCAGTTCTTCCTCAATGTGGCAGATAACGCCTTCCTCGATCACGGCCAGCGCGACTTCGGTTATGCAGTATTTGGTAAAGTTGTGAAAGGGATGGACGTTGCCGATAAGATCTCCCAGGTCCAGACTCATGATGTCGGCCCATACCAAAATGTTCCGTCAAAACCTGTAGTTATCCTCTCAGCTAAAGTCCTGCCGTAAAAAACTCCTGCGCGAGTATTCCGTACTCGCGCAATCTACCGCTTCCTGCACTTCCACCGATTGCTGCTTATACTTGTGGCAACAACGGGTCGTCATTTAGGGAGGCATCATGGCAAAGAAACTGACCGACAAACAAAAGTCCCGCCTTTGGCAGCAATTGCGCAGCCGTTCATTTCATGCCAGCAGCCGGCTGGATATCCTTGAGCCTCATGCGCAAGATGAGATTATCGCGCAGCGTGTAGATACGATTGAACTTGGCCCGTTGCATCGCGGCTTACCCTGGTTGTGTGCCATCCATCAGCAGCTTTTTCAGGATGTTTTCGACTGGGCAGGCGAGCTACGAGATGTTGATATTTCCAAAGGGGAGATACAGTTCTGTCATTTCGAGTACATCGAAAATGAAGGCAACGATCTGATGCAAGAAATGGAGGACGAGCATTATCTCGTCGGACTTTCCAGAACTGAGTTCGTTCTGCGCCTGTCACATTACTATTGTGAAATTAACGTCCTTCATCCGTTCTTTGTTGGCAGTGGTCGGGCACAGCGTGTGTTCTTCGAGCAGTTAGCGATTCATGCCGGTTACATCCTCGATTGGAAAGACGTATCGCCTGAAGCATGGGCAACGGCGAATCAAACCGGGGCGTTGGGTGATTTGAAAATGCTCAACGAGATTTTCACTAAAGTCGTGAGTGAAGCGCGCGAAAGCGAATAGAATAGCGCGGTTCTTATTTACCCTGGAGCCGCGATGCTACTGCTTATCGACAATTACGACTCATTTACCTGGAACCTTTATCAATACTTTTGTGAATTAGGCGCAGAAGTGGTGGTGAAACGTAACGATGAGCTGACTCTTTCTGATATCACTGCCCTGGCACCAGAAAAACTGGTCATCTCTCCTGGCCCTTGCACGCCCACCGAAGCAGGAATTTCTCTTGCGGCGATTACGCATTTCGCTGGGCAGTTGCCGATTCTCGGCGTTTGCCTTGGACACCAGGCGATTGCGCAGGCATTCGGCGCGACCATTGTTCGCGCGCAAAAAGTGATGCACGGTAAAACCTCGGTTATCTCGCATAGCAATCACGGTGTTTTCCACAGCCTGAACAACCCTTTAACCGTAACGCGTTATCACTCTTTAGTGATCGACCCCGCCACCTTACCCGACTGTTTTGAAGTGACCGCCTGGACGGATAAGCAGGAAATTATGGGCATTCGCCATCGTGAGTTTGACCTGGAAGGTGTGCAGTTTCACCCAGAAAGCATTCTCAGCGAGCAGGGGCACCAGCTGTTAGCCAATTTCCTTAAACGTTGATTTTTTATTGCCAGTTAATGATTTTTTATGCATATTTCATGATTATATTTTCATTTTTTCATGAAGCTTTCACGCGTAAAAAGGGGATGGGCAATAAATGGCAACTGAACAATCAGCAATTACCCGCGCAACTTTCGATGAAGTTATTTTGCCGATTTATGCACCGGCAGAGTTTATCCCGGTAAAAGGCAAAGGTAGCCGCGTATGGGATCAACAAGGGAAAGAATATGTGGATTTCGCAGGTGGGATTGCTGTTACTGCGCTAGGTCACTGCCATCCAGCTTTAGTTGAAGCGCTAAAAACTCAGGGCGAAACGTTATGGCATACCAGCAACGTTTTCACCAATGAACCCGCTCTACGCCTTGGCCGCAAGCTGATTGACGCCACTTTTGCTGAACGCGTGCTGTTTATGAATTCCGGCACCGAAGCGAATGAAACAGCCTTTAAACTGGCCCGCTACTACGCTTCCACGCGCCATAGCCCGTATAAAACCAAGATTATCGCTTTCCATAACGCCTTCCATGGTCGCTCTCTGTTTACTGTTTCAGTTGGTGGGCAACCTAAGTATTCCGATGGTTTTGGCCCGAAACCAGCTGACATCATTCATGTGCCATTTAATGATTTGCACGCGGTAAAAGCCGTGATGGACGACCATACCTGCGCGGTCGTGGTTGAGCCGATTCAGGGTGAGGGCGGCGTTACGGCGGCAACACCAGAGTTCTTGCAAGGCTTGCGCGAACTGTGTGATGAGCACAAAGCCTTGTTGGTATTTGATGAAGTGCAGTGTGGCATGGGGCGTATCGGTGAGCTGTTTGCCTATATGCACTACGGCGTGACGCCAGATATTTTGACCAGCGCAAAAGCACTCGGCGGTGGCTTCCCGGTGAGCGTGATGCTGACGACTCAGGAAATTGCATCGGCGTTTCATGTCGGTACACACGGTTCAACTTATGGCGGTAACCCTCTGGCCTGCGCGGTCGCGGGCGCGGCGTTTGATATCATCAACACACCTGTAGTGCTCAGTGGTGTGACGGCGAAGCGGCAACAGTTCGTCAGCCATTTACAACAGATCGATGAGCAGTTTGATCTGTTTAGCGATATCCGTGGGATGGGGTTATTGATCGGTGCTGAGCTCAAACCGCAATACAAAGGCCGCGCACGTGAGTTCCTTTACGCGGCAGCGGAAGAGGGCGTGATGGTGCTGAATGCCGGGCCTGACGTAATGCGTTTCGCACCTGCGTTGATTGTTGAAGATACCGATATTGAAGAAGGTATGAAGCGTTTCGCTAAAGCAGTCGCGAAGGTGATTAAAGCGTAATACTTAGCCAGGCCGTCGTAGGCGGCTTAGCCAGATGCCATGATGTGGCCGTTGACGCCATGCAACCGAAGATATGGTATGCATGGTGCTCAGATGGCCCAGTATCCGCTGTAAATGTTGTTCCATCGTACTTAATGGCCCGTTTGGAAGCCCTTCCAGCGGGTCGAGAATATTCGCGTCATTGGTTTCCCCCGGCCCATCATACTGAAGCCGCTGTTGGCATCGTTGCAGTGCAATTTCACATGACTGCAAATAGCGCTGGGCGAGATCCGGCGTCAACATGTTGTGTTCGCGAGCCAAAGTCGTCATCGCATTGATGTGCTCGACAATAAACTGGCTGTGCGTCACCCACAATTTCATATCCGCCAGATAATGCGAGTTAAACCCAGGTTCCTGCATCGCCTGGTTCAGGGAGTTAAACAGGGCGTTATGTGCCTGGTTAACCTTCATACGTTCATAAGCGAGCGGCGTTGGTTCGGGGTCATTACTTAGAATCAGGCGAATTGCATTTTGATCTCTTTCCAGCGCATCGTGGGCATTCTGGCGTAACAAGCCACTCTGCCATTGTGGCCACAGCCACACCATGCCGCCAAAGGCTATCAAGCAGCCTAGCAAGGTATCTATCAGGCGAGGGACGATGTACTGCTCGGCACTTAATGTTATCAATTGCAGGGTATAAACGGCGGTCACCGTAAAGCCTATCGTCGCCCAGCCGTAGCTTTTGCGAATAAACAGATAGCTCACCAACGTAATGACCAGCATCGCGCCCAGAGCAATGCTTTGCGGGAAGTGGAAGTGAAGCGCAATACCTGCGATGGCAAGGCCTGCAATGGTGCCAGCCGAACGGTGGAGAATACGAACTCGTGTGGCACCGTAGCCGTTTTGCGTCACGAACATTACCGTCATTAAAATCCAGTAGGGCTTGGGCAGATGTAAAAATGCACCCAGCAGACTGGCTATCGTGAGCATCACACCCAATCTTGCTGCGTTGCGAAGCGCCGCTGACTTCAATGATAAATAACTTTTCAATGCCGCCCACAACGGTAAACGGCGTTGCCGGTCTTCCATTAAATCACGGACATACAGTGGGCGTTGGGTGCGTAGCACGCGAGCGACACGGCTGAAGTGGTAATGGCAAAATTGCCCAACCGGGTTATCTGGATTTTGACGGGCGATTTTCTCAAGGGCATCGATCTGTTTTTCCATCGTAAAACGCTGTGGATAACGATGGTAAAGAATGTCGTCAGCCAGTACACGTAACCGCGCCGCGATGGTCTGTGCATTCCAGCGAATAACCGCTTCTGCATGGCTTTGCTCGACGAGCTTCTGAACTTCAGCTGGTTGGTGAAGGCTTACCGAGATGTGCTCTTGCAAATCCAATGCTACCTGGAATGCACGCAGCAAACGCTTGTAGCCGTTTTGCTGGTTTGCCGCCAGCATATGAAGCTGTTGGTAGCACTGGGTAATGAGATCCACCGCTTTTTGCTGACGAGCCAGCAGCGGTGGGAGCGCTTTTTCCGGATCGGTATGTTGAGTCAGCATGCCGTATTTTGCTTCACAGTAATCAGCCAACTGCCGATAGAGCAGACTCAATGATTCCCGCAGTGGCTGCTCGCGCCACATCCAGAACCAAAACCAGTTAAATACGCCGTACCAAATCGTACCGCAGACATACAGCAGCATCGGTTTCCAGATCGGCATATTCCCGGCCATGCTGAGCGTAAATATGGCAGCAATGAGTGATGCGGGAAGCAGACGAGCGTGCAGGGAACTGATTTCTGCCGTGACACCCAGCAAGAGCGCCATCACAACAAGAATGACGGGCAGTGGCACAGTGGTGTAAAGCAGCAAAAGTTGCATGATCAAACTGCTGGCAGCAAACAGACAGCCACCGACGATCAGGCGTTTGAAGAAACGTTTATGCGGAGTATCAAGACCGGCAATGTTGCAACAGGCAGGGACTAAAGAGAAAAGCAGACCAGACTGGAGATCGCCGACGAGCAAACCTACTGCCACCGGAAGGCACAGCACCAGCGTTTGCCGCAGTGCGTAGTTTACTTCGGGATGGTAGATCAGTCTTCGCCACATAAACCCTTCTTACTTAAAGCTGCAGCGGCGTTAGCTGCGTTCATTCACCCGAATCACTTACTTGAGTAAGCTCATCGGGATGAACTCACTTGCTGCCTTGCTGCAACTTCAATTAATCGGGTTTCGGATTTAGTTTTTTAGAGACAAAAAAGGCGTGTTATGAAGCAACACGCCATTTTTTAGACGGAGATTAACGAGTGCCGTATACGACGATCGTTTTACCGTGAGCGGAGATCAGATTTTGATCTTCCAGCATTTTCAAGATACGACCAACAGTTTCGCGAGAGCAACCCACGATCTGACCGATTTCCTGACGGGTAATTTTAATCTGCATACCGTCTGGGTGAGTCATTGCATCAGGTTGTTTAGCCAGGTTCAGCAGCGTCTGCGCGATGCGACCGGTAACGTCCAGGAATGCCAGGTTGCCTACTTTCTCAGAAGTGACTTGCAGACGGTTAGCCATCTGTGAAGACAGGCGCATCAGAATGTCTGGGTTGACCTGGATCAGCTGGCGGAATTTTTTATAAGAAATTTCAGCCACTTCACAGGCACTTTTAGCACGAACCCAGGCACTACGTTCCTGACCTTCTTCGAACAGTCCTAACTCACCAATGAAATCGCCCTGATTTAGATAGGAGAGGATCATTTCCTTGCCCTCTTCATCTTTAATCAGAACAGCCACAGAGCCCTTGACGATGTAATACAACGTCTCTGCCTTCTCACCTTGGTGAATGAGTGTGCTCTTCGATGGATACTTATGAATGTGGCAATGGGACAAGAACCATTCGAGAGTCGGGTCTGTTTGCGGTTTGCCAAGCACCATGCGCGGTTATCCTCTGTTTTATAACTGGCTACCAACGACAGGACGCTAAACATCCTGTCTGGCGTTGCAAGTAATTAGAATATTCCCCACCTTGGGGAGATGGCATGCAAGTCATTCTTGCTGCCTGTAATTAGTGATGTCCTCTGCATACATGCATTACGTCAATGTATCGATGTAGCATCTGGATTGTTTTAGCATAGCTTTTGACAAGTGTCTCCTGTTGTCTCGTTTCAGCTTGACGCATGTCGCCTTCCGTTGCCAGATTTGCTGAATCTGCGTACTCTGAAAGGTAATTTTTCTACAGGAGTGAGTAGCATGCAGGCACGAGTGAAATGGGTTGAAGGGTTTACCTTCCTGGGCGAGTCCGCTTCAGGGCACCAGATCCTTATGGATGGCAATTCAGGTGATAAAGCACCAAGCCCAATGGAAATGGTGCTGATGTCCGTTGGCGGTTGCAGTGCAATTGACGTAGTTTCTATTTTGCAAAAAGGCCGCTACACCGTGACCGATTGTGAAGTGAAACTAACCTCTGAGCGCCGTGAAGAGGCTCCGCGTTTGTTTACGCATATCAATCTGCATTTCATCGTGACAGGCAAAGAGCTAAAAGATGCTGCAGTTTCCCGTGCAGTAGACCTTTCTGCAGAGAAGTACTGCTCTGTTGCACTGATGCTTGAAAAAGCGGTAAACGTTACACATAGCTATGAAGTGATTGAAGGCTAAAGAGTGAAAACGGGCGGGTTCAACCGCCCTGATTATTGATATTCCGACCTTCTGCCAGACGCTTAACCAGCGGTGTCATAATCAATTCCATCGCCAGCCCCATCTTGCCGCCCGGCACCACCAATGTATTGATATGCGAAATAAATGAGCCTTGTAGCATGGCGAGCAAATACGGGAAATCGATGTCATCCAGCCCGCGAAAATGAATCACCACAAAACTTTCATCCAGAGACGGGATGCCGCGAGCTGCAAATGGGTTAGAGGTATCAACAGTTGGGACGCGCTGGAAGTTGATGTGGGTGCGGGAGAATTGCGGTGTGATGTAATTGATATAGTCGTCCATAGAACGAACCACAGAGTCCATTACCGCTTCTCGGGAATGCCCGCGCTCACTGGTATCTCGCACTAACTTTTGTATCCACTCCAGGTTCACAATCGGTACCACACCAACCAGCAAATCGACGGCTTTAGCCACATCGTGCTGTGGCGTGACTACACCGCCGTGCAAACCTTCATAAAACAAAACATCAGTGGGTTCTGGCAATGGCTGCCATGGCGTAAAGGTTCCGGGGATTTGGTTCCAGGGTACGGCTTCATCGTAAGTATGTAGATACTTGCGTGACTTACCTTGCCCGGTTCTACCGTATTCAATGAACGTTTGTTCAAGCAAACCAAAGTCATTGGCTTCTGGGCCGAAATAGCTGATATGGCGCCCCAGGTCGCGTGCTTTACGAATAGCCATATCCATTTCAGGACGAGTGAAACGATGGAAACTGTCACCTTCGACTTCCGCTGCACGTAAATTGAGTTGCTGGAAGATTTTACGGAAGGCAAGGCTGGTGGTTGTCGTTCCCGCGCCGCTGGAACCTGTTACGGCAATAACCGGATGTTTGGCTGACATAAGGCAACAACTCCATGGGTGATAGCAAGTATGTGTAAGTAAGGGCTGGCCCTCACTCTCAGGGAGATAGCTGGGTGAGGGTGGTTTTATTATGCAGTATAGAAGTTAAACACTTAGCCGCGAAACTGCCCGCGAGCCATAATATTTACCGTTTCATGGAGTTCCGACCATACCAGCACAGCCTCACCACTTTGCAGCTGGCGCTTAACATCGGCCACTTTCTGCTCCAGTGAACGCTCTTGTTCACCATAATCGGTGCCTTCGCGTAATACAAAGGATTCAATCAGATTATCAAGCGTTTCGGGAGGAAGATCTTGCCAGGGAATCATCATATTACTGGTCCAGGAATTTATTCAGCCACTGTGGGATACGTTGCTCAAGCCACATTTCCGGGCGACGCAGCGTACCACCAACAAATCCAACGTGCCCGCCGTAGCGTGTCAGTTGATACTCGATATTGGCAGGTAAGATAGCTTTATCTGGGATCACATGATGATCCATAAACGGGTCATCTTTTGCATGGATGATGAGCGTCGGCGTTTTGATTTGTGGTAGCAGCGGCATCGCGCTGCACTGGCGGTAATAATCGATAGCGTCAGCAAAGCCGTGAATTTTTGAAGTAATCAAATCGTCAAACTCGCGTAGACGACGCATTCCTTTAAGCTGACGCATATCTACCGGGAGTGTGCCCGGATAGCTTCTTAGCTTACGTGCGGCATTCTTCTTCAGCAGATTCAAAAGATAGTGCTGATAAACGCGGGAGAAACCTTTTTCGATATGTGCGCTGCAATGTTCAAGCATCAGTGGGGCTGAAACCACTACACCAGCCTGAAGCGTACAATCGGCACCCTGTTTTGCCATCAGGCAGGCGAGCATGTTGCCGCCGAGAGAAAAACCGACCGCCGCCGTCGGTACTTTGCCATAACGCTCAGACAGCCAGTTTAAGAAGTAGCTTCCGTCTTCAGTTTCACCCGAGTGATAAATGCGCTTCATGCGGTTTGGCACCCCGCTACATCCGCGGAAATGCATTACCACGCCTAACCAGCCTTGCTTGCTGGCGGCCTCGATTAAACCATGGGCGTATGGGCTGTGCAGGCTACCTTCGAGTCCATGAAAAACGACTAACCGTGGTTTATGCATTGCCTGGCGCGGGTCCTCGCTCCAGGCAAGATCGACAAAATCCCCGTCAGGCATGTCAAGACGCTGCCAGTGAGGTTTGAAATTGAGGCGACGGCGAATCAAACGCGGAAGCATGGTTTGCAGGTGTGGATTACTGACACCCTTCAACGGACGGAATTGTTCATCTTCTTCGTGATTAAAATTCAATACTGCGGGACTTGTCGTAGCCATATCACACTGTTAGTTTCATTTAGTTTGCTAATTAACTTTACGGGGTGTGGAACACCCATTTCATGGAAACGCTTTTTCTCTCAATGCTGGGCTTTCTCTGGGTTGCTGCTATCACACCAGGCCCAAACAACATGCTACTCACTTCATCCGGCGCGAATTACGGATTCCTGCGCACCATACCATTGATGATAGGTATCATGCTTGGTATGCAGTGCATTTTATTATTGGTAGCTTTTGGTGTGGGTAGCTTAATTCTATTGTACCCCGCTTTACACCTGATTCTGAAGGTTGCCGGTAGTGCTTATCTTTTATGGTTGGCATGGAAAATTGGTACAGCGACCTACGAACGCCTGGAAACAGATGCGCCACCACCCGAGCCAATTCCATTCTGGCAGGGCGGTTTGCTGCAAGTCATTAACCCAAAAGCTTGGTTGATGGCGCTAGGTGCTGTCGCAAGTTTTAGTCTGGCGGGTTCTCAGTACTTGCATTCTGTGGCGTTAATCAGCATCGGTATTGCACTGGTTAACATTGTTGCGGGGATGATTTGGATTGCGTTTGGTAGCTTGATAGGTACGCTTCTGCGTAGTCGCCGTGCCTGGACTCTGTTTAACGTCTTTATGGGATTACTGACTGCGGCGTGTGTGTTGCTGATTTGGCACTAAGAATGAAGTCAATGTTCAGACGAGTAATTGGCCCACAAGTGGGCCAATTTGTTTGATTAAAAGCGGTATTGGACTCCGGCGGAAATGATGTAATTTTCGTTTTTAATTCCTGCAGAATCACCACCTGAGTATTCAGTTTTGCCTGTCGCGCGGTTGATCATTTCACTCCCGCCCTTACCTTCTGAATAATAGTTATAAGCAAACTCAGTCGAGACTTTCGCATTCGGTGTAATGTAATATCCGACTTCGATTGCGGCCGAATAATAACGAGAGTTCGTTGTTTTTTCACGAAATGTGGTATCTCGTAAATAGTGCTCATCATTATCTTTTGCGGTAACCCAATCGCTGAATTTCAATAATGTATTAATCTCTATACCTTGATATAGGTATTGACCAGCAAAGCCGATATAGGGTAATGAAAATTTCTGTTGGTAACCAATAGTGCGCTTGCCATCGGGTAAGTTACCAATATCAGTCCCATTATCGTAATTGTAGTTACCACCATATGCACTCCAGCTAAATCGAGTTTGTTGATAACCAGCCACTGCTGCTAATTTGTAGTTGTCAGCTTTTAATAACCAACCCCTGAGACTGAGATCAAATTCATTAGCGTAATTGAGAGGGGTATTGGGATGATGTGACCAGTCACTCCAGCCAGATTTTTTATCATCAAGCCAGTCATAGTCGTCCATCGTGTTGCCGCGCGAGGCCAGAGATGTCCACCCTCTGGCATTAAGTGTGAGTCTTTGCCAGGCATCCCAGTTTATTTCACCTTTAAGAACAGGAGTGTTTTTTATTTTCCACTCAAGTTGACTTATTTTTTTACCGCTTTTGTCATCATATACTCGTTCTGTAGATTTTCCGCCCAGAATACCTAGCGATGTTCCTATAGATAAACTTTCGGGTTCTAGTGAGGGTGCAAAATTATTAAAGTCATTTGCATAGGCCAGTTGGTCAAATGCAGAAAGCATAATGATGGATGTAATTAGTCGTCTCATTATATTCATTCCATTGAAGTGAGTTTTTATATTTTATGACCGTCATTGTGTAGATGGCTGTAAAAATATAGTGTGCGTGATAACGAATAAACATGTTATCTGGCACAGTTGTACTCTATTGATTAACGAATAAGCAATGTAACAAATCCATCATTGCGATAAGATTCATATATGCGAAGAAATAGGAGGTTTCCCGGGATGTTATCTTATAGAGTTCTCCCGGGATAAGTGATAATTTTCGCGAGTTTATTTATTCGCTTTGCATCATCTGTTCTAACTGATCATGAGCATCAAGCCATTCCATCTCGCATTCTTCCAGAGCTGACTTCACTTTCACCTGAGTTTGCAGACATTCGGTCATTTCTGCTTTGCGACTTTGATCGTAAATGGCGCTGTCAGCCAGTTTTTCTTCGACTTCAGTAAGCTGCGCATTTAACTTTTCCATTTGTTTTTCAAGCGTGGTGATTTGCTTACGCAGCGGCTGAGTTTGTGTGCGTAATTCAGCTTCACGGCGTTTCTGGTCTTTACGTGCCTGGGCGCTATTGGTGTTATCTTTCGCGGAATCATCAGGCTGGTTTTCCTGCTTTTGCAGATCAATAAGCCATTGCTGATAATCTTCCAGATCGCCATCAAACGCTTCCACTTTGCCATCGTGAACCAGGTAGAGATCGTCTGTGGTTGAACGCAGCAGGTGACGGTCGTGCGATACCACTACCAGCGCGCCTTCGAAATCAATTAACGCTTCGGTTAGCGCCTGACGCATGTCGAGATCAAGGTGGTTGGTCGGTTCATCGAGCAGCAGTAGGTTAGGGCGCTGCCAAACAACCAATGCCAGAACCAGACGTGCTTTTTCGCCACCAGAGAAACGAGCTGTTTGCTCGGTAACTTTATCGCCCCGGAAGCCGAAACCGCCGAGATAATCACGCAGTTGCTGTTCAGACTCTTTTGGTGCGATACGTGCAAGATGTTGAAGCGGGGATTCGTCAGCGCGTAAATATTCCAACTGATGCTGAGCGAAGTAGCCGAGCTTGATGCCTTTTGCCAGGCCGATATCGCCCTGCAACGGTTTGATTTCTTCCGCCAGCAGTTTGATAAGCGTTGATTTACCAGCACCGTTGCGGCCGAGCAAACCAATGCGCGAGCCAGGCACCAGATTCAGTTTGATTGAATCAAGGATGACGCGCTCGCCATAACCAGCACTGACTTTTTCCATTCGCAATAGCGGATTCGGCAAGCTTTCTGGCTCGCGGAAACTGAATTGGAACGGGTTGTCGACGTGTGCCGGAGCAATCAATTCCATGCGCTCGAGCATCTTCACGCGGCTCTGCGCTTGTTTTGCTTTGCTGGCTTTGGCTTTGAAACGATCGATAAAGCTTTGCAAGTGAGCAACACGCTCCTGCTGGCTTTCATACATCGACTGCTGCTGAGCAAGGCGCGTCGCGCGCTGGCCTTCAAACGAAGAGTAGTTGCCAGTGTATTCAAACATCGACTCTTGTTCGATATGAATAATTTTGCCCACCACCGGGTCAAGGAAGTCGCGGTCGTGAGAAATCAGAATCAATGTGCCCTGATAACTTTTCAACCAGCGCTCAAGCCAGATAACGGCGTCTAAATCCAGGTGGTTGGTTGGTTCATCAAGCAGAAGTAAATCTGAGCGGCAGATCAGCGCTTGTGCCAGGTTCAGGCGCATACGCCAGCCACCGGAAAAATCACTGACCGGGCGTTCAAGTTGTTCATTGCTGAAGCCTAAACCGTGCAGCAGGCTCGACGCGCGTGAGCGAATCGTCCAGGCATCAACCGCGTCAAGTTTACCGTGCACCAGTGCAATCGCGTGGCCATCGTTGCGCTCATTGGCTTTTGCCAGTTCCGCTTCAAGCTGGCGGAATTCACGATCGCCATCAATAACATATTCAATGGCTGGCATCGCCAGTGCAGGGGTTTCCTGGTTTACCCAGGCCAGCGCCCAGTTACCAGGATAGGTCATACTTCCGCCATCGGCGCTGATCTCGTTCTTCAGCAGCGCCAGCAGCGTGGATTTACCGCAGCCGTTTTTACCCACCAGACCCACTTTCTGGCCCGGATTGATGGTAGCGGTGGCGTTATCCAGCAGAACGCGGGTACCGCGACGAATTTGTAACGAGGAGAAAACAATCATAAAGCGCCGTATGTTCAGAGTATGTTAAATTGTCATTATATTAAGGTAACGTGATGCCATCGGCACCGCGTCGGGCTGCATGGTAGCCCAAAAAAATCACTATGACGACGCCCTGGAGGGTAATGATGTCGCAGCCGCCGAAAGTTTTGCTGCTATATGCCCATCCGGAGTCACAAGACTCGGTCGCAAACCGCGTCTTACTCCAGCCGGCGCAGCAGCTTGCCAATGTCACTGTGCATGACCTTTATGCGCACTATCCCGACTTTTTTATTGATATCTATCGCGAGCAGGCATTGCTGCAAGAGCACGATGTCATCGTCTTTCAACATCCTCTCTATACCTATAGCTGCCCGGCGTTACTCAAAGAGTGGCTGGATCGCGTTCTAAGTCGTGGTTTTGCCAGTGGTGTCGGAGGTACTGCTCTGGCGGGAAAGTACTGGCGTAGTGTGATTACCACCGGCGAGCCAGAAGGTGCTTACCGGCACGATGGTTTTAACCGCTTCCCGCTGACCGATATTTTACGTCCCTTTGAACTCACTGCCGCCATGTGCCGTATGCACTGGATGAACCCGATGATTGTTTACTGGGCTCGTCGGCAATCTCCCCAGGAGCTGGCCAGCCATGCGAAAGCTTATGGCGAATGGTTGGCTTCACCGACATTACCGGGAGGCCGCTGATGGAAGGTTCAGATGTATTGCTGGCTGGCGTGTTGTTTTTGTTTGCTGCGGTTGTGGCTGTGCCAATTGCTGCGCGTTTAGGTATTGGCGCGGTGCTGGGCTATTTACTGGCAGGTATTGCGATTGGGCCGTGGGGATTAGGATTTATCAGCGATGTAGATGAAATCCTTCACTTCTCGGAATTGGGCGTTGTATTCCTGATGTTTATCATCGGGCTGGAACTGAACCCTTCCAAGCTTTGGCAGCTTCGGCGTTCGATATTTGGTGTCGGTGCGGCACAAGTTTTACTCAGTGCCACGATCCTGGCTGGATTACTGATGTTGACGCAGTTTTCCTGGCAAGCCGCGGTGATTGGCGGGATTGGCCTGGCGATGTCGTCAACGGCGATGGCGCTACAGCTGATGCGTGATAAGGGCATGAATCGCAACGAGTCCGGACAACTGGGCTTTTCAGTGCTGCTGTTTCAGGACTTGGCGGTAATTCCGGCGATTGCGCTGGTACCGTTGTTAGCCGGCAATGACGGCGGCCATACCGACTGGATAAAGATCGGCTTCAAAGTGCTGGCTTTTGCGGGGATGTTGGTTGGCGGGCGTTATCTGCTGAAACCTGTGTTCCGCTTTATTGCGGGTTCCGGGGTACGGGAAGTGTTTACGGCGGCGGCATTGTTGCTGGTTTTGGGTTCGGCGCTATTTATGGATGCGCTGGGCTTTTCAATGGCGCTTGGGACATTTATCGCGGGCGTGCTATTGGCGGAAAGTGAATACCGGCACGAACTGGAAATCGCGATCGACCCTTTTAAAGGATTATTGCTCGGCTTGTTCTTTATCTCCGTTGGCATGGCATTAAACCTCGGGGTGCTTTACACCCATATCTTCTGGGTTGTTTTAGGTGTTGTGGTGTTGGTGGCAGTTAAAGCCGGCGTGCTGTATGGCCTGTCGTGGTTTTTCGGGTTGCGTAGCTCTGAGCGCCTACAGTTTTCAGGTGTACTAAGCCAGGGCGGGGAGTTCGCATTCGTTCTTTTCTCGACGGCTTCATCGCAAAAGCTGTTCAGCGGTGACCAGATGCCACTGTTACTGGTGACGGTCACACTTTCAATGATGACTACGCCGCTATTGATGAAAGGCGTTGATGCCATTCTGGCGCGGCGATTTAATGTTGCTGATGACGAAAACGATGAAAAGCCTTATGTGGAAGACGATCAGCCGCAAGTCATTATTGTGGGCTTTGGGCGTTTTGGGCAGGTGATTGGCCGCTTGCTGATGGCGAACAAAATGCGCATTACAGTTCTTGAGAGAGACATTAGCTCCGTTAGTCTGATGCGCAAATATGGCTACAAGGTCTATTACGGCGATGCCACCGAGCTTGAGTTGCTGCGTTCGGCAGGAGCGGAGACCGCAAAATCTATTGTTATCACCTGTAATGAGCCGGAAGACACAATGAAAGTCGTCCATTTGTGTCAACAACACTTTCCACATCTGGCGATACTGGCGCGAGCCAGAGGGCGTGTAGAAGCGCATGAATTGTTGCAAGCTGGAGTGACACAGTTCTCACGTGAAACCTTCTCCAGTGCGCTGGAATTAGGGCGCAAGGCGCTGATGACATTGGGGATGCATCCTCATCAGGCGCACCGCGCACAGCTCCATTTCCGCCGTCTGGATATGAGTATGCTGCGTGAGTTAATGCCAATTCATACTGATAACGCACAAATTTCCAGGGTGCGTGAAGCGCGTCGTGAGTTAGAAGAGATTTTCGAACGCGAGATGCAGCAAGAGCGTCGGCAGTTCGATGGTTGGGATGAATTTGAATAAATAAGGTGAAGCGAATGCCGGTGCGTAAACGTTTTATTGCCGGGGCTGTTTGCCCCGAATGCCAGGCGCGAGATTCCCTCGCGATGTGGCGTGAGAATAATGTCGATATTGTTGAGTGTGTTAAGTGCGGCCACCAAATGCGTGAAGCCGATAAGCAAGTTCGTGAGCATGTTCGCGAACAAGAGCAAGTCATTGGGATTTTTCATCCGGACTAGCGAGATGCCCCAGCTTTTTTTAAGCTTAGGGGTACACCGGCGCTAAATTCCGCTACAATCGGCGCCAGTTTTTTTTCTCACGCTCGCTCAGGAGATATCATGAAAGTAGCAAAAGACCTGGTGGTCAGCCTGGCTTATCAGGTACGTACAGAAGACGGTGTGTTGGTTGATGAGTCTCCGGTGAGTGCGCCGCTGGACTATCTGCATGGTCACGGCTCCCTGATTTCAGGTCTGGAAACTGCGCTGGAAGGTCACGTTGTTGGTGATCGTTTCGACGTGAATGTTGGCGCAAATGACGCTTACGGCCAGTATGACGAAAATCTGGTGCAACGCGTTCCTAAAGACGTGTTCATGGGCGTTGATGAGCTGGAAGTTGGTATGCGCTTTATGGCTGACACCGACCAGGGTCCAGTACCAGTTGAAATTACTGGCGTTGAAGATGAACACGTTGTTGTCGATGGCAACCACATGCTGGCAGGCCAGAATCTGAGCTTCAACGTAGAAGTTATCGCGATTCGCGAAGCAACTGCTGAAGAACTGGCTCATGGCCACGTTCACGGCGAGCACGATCATCACCATGATCACGACCATGAAGGTGGTTGCTGTGGTGGTCACGGTCACGGCGACGACCATGAACATGGTAAAGGCGGCTGTGGCGGTAATGGCGGTTGCGGTTGCCACTAATCTGCGAAAGATAAAAAAAGGCGTGTCAGTGACACGCCTTTTCTTTTGGGAACTAGTAATGCGGAGGTGGAGTCTCTTCGGCTTCTGATGCCACCATCGAAGGCTGGCTTGCTTTTAGTTTTTCAACCAGCAAGCGGAAATGCTCGCGCAGTTTGACCATCTCTAATTCATGAGCCGTTACCGTCTGATTTAACTCTTCTATAGTAATCTCCTGGAAAGCAAGACGACTCTCAAGTTCTTCTAGCCGTTGTTCGGTCGATTTCTGTTGCATGGCTAATACTCCTGGCCTGCGGATGGACAATTTCGGGCGATTCTACTGAAAATTCCAGCACGTTACAGCGCTGTTTTACTTAGGAAGAAACTTCTTTATACAAAAAGAGTCTGAATTTGTCTCGATAAGGCGCGGAGAGATTGTGTAGATTTCTTCCACGACGTTATAGTACGTGTCTTAGTTGATAATAACCTTGGGGTTAGAGGCCCCGGCCCTGGAGAAATGGATGAAATCACTGTTTAAAGTAACGCTACTGGCGACCACGATGGCCGTTGCCCTGAGCGCTCCGGCGTTCGCTGCCCCGGCAACTGCTGCCGCTAAAGATGCCCCAGCTGCAAGCAATGCGGCATTCAAAAATGACGATCAGAAATCTGCGTATGCATTGGGTGCTTCGCTGGGCCGTTATATGGAAAACTCTCTGAAAGAACAAGAAAAGCTGGGGATCACGCTGGATAAGAACCAGCTTATCGCTGGTGTTCAGGATGCATTTGCTGATAAGAGCAAATTATCCGATCAGGAAATTGAGCAGACGCTGCAAGCTTTCGAAGCTCGCGTGAAGTCTTCCGCTCAAGCGAAAATGGAAAAAGATGCTAAAGAAAACGCGGATAAAGGCAAAACCTTCCGTGATACTTTCGCAAAAGAGAAAGGTGTTAAAACTTCTCCAACTGGTCTGATGTATAAAATCGACAAAGCGGGTACAGGTGAAGCACCAACTGACAGCGATACTGTTGTCGTTAACTACAAAGGTACGCTGATCGACGGTAAAGAGTTCGATAACTCTTACACCCGTGGCGAACCACTCTCTTTCCGTCTTGATGGTGTAATCCCTGGTTGGACTGAAGGCCTGAAGAATTTGAAGAAGGGCGGTAAAATCCAACTGGTTATTCCACCAGAACTAGCTTATGGCAAGACTGGCGTTCCGGGGATCCCTGCTAACTCAACTCTGGTATTTGACGTAGAGTTGCTGGATATCAAGCCAGCACCTAAAGCTGACGCGAAACCAGAAGCCGCTCCAGAAGCTGATGCAGCTAAGAGCAAATAAGGCATTATTAACCGCCGTCCTCAGGGGCGGCGGTTTTTTATTTGAGGCAGGATATAATAAAAGCTGGAAAGCGCCTCTTACGCTGTATTACCTTAGCAGGCTGCGCAACAACGAGTATGAGTCTGCCCTGACACCATTTAAGCGCGACAGGCTCTCTGTAGAGGGTGGTATCTTTAAATGTCCAATTCGCTTTTAACCAATGAAACCAGTGAGCTTGATTTACTGGACCAGCGTCCTTTCGAACAAACCGACTTTGAAATATTAAAATCCTACGAAGCGGTGGTGGACGGGTTAGCGATGCTGATTGGTTCTCACTGTGAAATTGTGTTGCACTCGCTGCAAGATCTGAAGTGTTCCGCTATTCGCATCGCAAATGGTGAACACACAGGGCGAAAAATTGGCTCCCCGATTACCGATCTTGCCTTACGCATGCTGCATGATATGACCGGTGCGGATAGTAGTGTTTCCAAATGCTATTTCACCCGTGCAAAAAGCGGTGTCCTGATGAAGTCAGAGACTATCGCCATTCGTAACCGTGATGAACGTGTTATCGGCCTGTTGTGTATCAACATCAATCTTGATGTTCCATTCTCGCAAATTATGTCGACGTTCATTCCGCCAGAAACGCCTGAAGTGGCTTCATCGGTGAACTTTGCGTCCTCAGTCGAAGATTTGGTTATGCAGGCTCTGGAATTCACGATTGAAGAAGTGAATGCCGATCGCAATGTGTCCAACAATGCCAAGAATCGGCAGATTGTGCTGAACCTTTACGAGAAAGGTATCTTTGATATCAAAGATGCGATTAACCAGGTTGCCGATCGTTTGAATATTTCTAAGCACACGGTTTATCTTTACATCCGTCAATTCAAAAACGGTGATTTCCAGGGGCAGGATAAGTAATGCGTTTTGCCATCCTGGTGACAGGCCCGGCTTATGGTACGCAGCAGGCGAGTAGTGCATTGCAGTTTTCTCAGGCCGTTATTGCTCAAGGACACACATTAGAAAGCGTGTTCTTCTACCGCGAAGGTGTTTATAACGCAAACCTTCTTACATCCCCTGCAAATGATGAATTTGATATTGTTCGAGCATGGCAGCAGCTCAATGAACAGCATGGCGTTGAATTGCACATCTGTGTTGCAGCGGCTCTGCGTCGCGGTGTTACTGACGCAGAGCAAGCTAAACAGCTTGGTTTACCTTGTCATAATATGCAGCCTGGCTTCACCCTTAGTGGGTTAGGGGCACTGGCTCAGGCTTCGTTGAGCTGTGATCGGACGGTACAATTCTGATGAAGCGTGTAGCATTCGTATTTAAATCAGCACCTCATGGAAGCGCCAGCGGGCGTGAAGGGCTTGATGCCTTACTTGCCACATCAGCACTAACCGAAGATATCGGCGTGTTTTTCATTGGCGATGGGGTTTTGCAACTGATACCAGATCAGCAACCAGGCCTTATCCTCTCCAGAGACTACATCGCGACATTCCGCGTGCTGCCATTGTACGATATCGAGCAGTGTTATCTCTGCGCGGCATCGATTCGTGAACGAGGATTATCGCCAGAAATAACCTGGCTTCTCGATGCTAAACCGCTTGAGCCTGATGCATTGTGCGAAATGCTGCACCAATTTGATGTGGTGCTAACCTTCTGAGGCAACATGCTGCATATTTTACAACACTCACCTTTTCAGGCCGATTTTGAATCGTTGCTGCGCTGTTTGAAATGCGGTGATGAACTTTTATTACGGCAAGATGCGGTCATTGCAGCCCTCTCAGGGACCAAAGCCCTTGATTTACTGCTCGCAGCCCCCATTTCTGTGTATGCTCTGCAGGAAGATATCGAGGCTCGCGGCTTAACTGCTCAAATTTCAACCGGTGTAGGCAAGGTCAGCTATACTGACTTCGTTGCATTGACGGTTAAACACGAACAACATATTTCCTGGTAAAATCCAGGATTGTTGTATATTTCTTGACACCTTTTCGGCTCAGCCCTAAAATTCTGCGTCCTCATATTATATGAGGCCGTTTTATTACGTGTTTACGAAGCAAAAGCTAAAACCAGGAGCTATTTAATGGCAACAGTTAACCAGCTGGTACGCAAACCACGCGCTCGCAAAGTTGCAAAAAGCAACGTGCCTGCGCTGGAAGCCTGCCCGCAGAAACGTGGCGTATGTACTCGTGTATATACTACCACTCCTAAGAAACCAAACTCCGCACTGCGTAAAGTATGCCGTGTGCGTTTGACTAACGGTTTTGAAGTTACCTCCTACATCGGCGGTGAAGGTCACAACCTGCAGGAACACTCCGTGATCCTGATCCGTGGCGGTCGTGTAAAAGACTTGCCAGGTGTTCGTTACCACACCGTTCGTGGTGCACTTGACTGCTCCGGCGTTAAAGACCGTAAGCAATCTCGTTCCAAGTATGGCGTGAAACGTCCTAAGGCTTAATGGTTTCCGTTAAGTAAGGCCAAACGTTTTAAATAAATGTCAAACTCAATAGAGTTTTGGACAACCCTGAATTAACAACGGAGTATTCCCATGCCACGTCGTCGCGTCATTGGTCAACGTAAAATTCTTCCAGATCCTAAGTTCGGATCAGAGTTGCTGGCCAAATTTGTAAACATTCTGATGGTAGATGGTAAGAAATCTACTGCTGAATCTATCGTGTATACCGCGCTGGAGACCCTGGCTCAGCGTTCTGGTAAACAAGCACTGGAAGCTTTCGAAGTCGCTCTGGACAACGTTCGTCCGACTGTCGAAGTTAAGTCCCGCCGTGTTGGTGGTTCTACTTATCAGGTTCCAGTAGAAGTACGTCCGGTTCGTCGTAATGCTCTGGCAATGCGTTGGATCGTAGAAGCTGCTCGTAAACGCGGTGATAAATCCATGGCTCTTCGCCTGGCGAACGAACTTTCTGATGCTGCAGAGAACAAAGGTACTGCAGTTAAGAAACGTGAAGACGTTCACCGTATGGCTGAAGCCAACAAGGCGTTCGCTCACTACCGTTGGTAATCCCTTCGGAGTGTTAGTCACCAAGCGGGCGCTTCATGTGAGCTGCCCGCTTTGGGTTACTTAAATGAACGTCCTAGGATATAGAGGAATCAAATGGCTCGTAAAACACCCATTGAGCGTTACCGTAACATTGGTATCAGTGCTCACATCGACGCCGGTAAGACAACTACTACCGAACGTGTTCTGTTCTACACCGGTGTAAACCACAAAATCGGTGAAGTTCATGATGGCGCAGCCACTATGGACTGGATGGAGCAGGAGCAGGAACGTGGTATTACCATCACGTCCGCTGCGACCACCTGTTTCTGGTCAGGTATGGCTAAACAGTTCGAACCACACCACATCAACATCATTGACACCCCAGGGCACGTTGACTTCACCATCGAAGTTGAACGTTCCATGCGTGTTCTTGATGGTGCGGTAATGGTTTACTGTGCTGTTGGTGGTGTTCAGCCACAGTCTGAGACCGTATGGCGTCAGGCAAACAAATATAAAGTTCCACGTATCGCGTTCGTTAACAAAATGGACCGTATGGGTGCTAACTTCCTGAAAGTTGTTGACCAGATTGAAAAACGTCTGGGCGCAACTCCGGTGCCTCTGCAACTGGCTATCGGCGCGGAAGAGAAATTCACCGGTGTTGTTGACCTGGTGAAAATGAAAGCCATCAACTGGAACGAAGCTGATCAGGGCGTGACCTTCGAATACGAAGAGATCCCAGCTGATATGCAGGAACTGGCCGAAGAATGGCGCCAGAAACTGGTTGAAGCCGCCGCTGAAGGTTCTGACGAACTGATGGAGAAATTCTTTGGTGGCGAAGAGCTGACTGAAGAAGAGATCAAAACTTCTCTGCGTAAGCGCGTACTGAACAACGAAATTATCTTGGTTACCTGTGGTTCTGCATTTAAGAACAAAGGTGTTCAGGCGATGCTGGATGCGGTTGTTGAATACCTGCCAGCTCCAACTGACGTTACCGCGATTAACGGTATGCTGGACGACGGTAAAGACACTCCGGCTGTTCGTCACTCAGACGACAACGAGCCGTTTGCTGCTCTGGCGTTCAAAATCGCAACTGACCCGTTTGTTGGTAACCTGACCTTCTTCCGCGTTTACTCTGGCGTGGTTAACTCTGGTGACACCGTGTTCAACCCGGTGAAATCAGCACGTGAGCGTCTGGGCCGTATCGTACAGATGCACGCTAACAAACGTGAAGAGATCAAAGAAGTTCGCGCGGGCGATATCGCTGCAGCTATTGGTCTGAAAGAAGTGACTACTGGTGATACCCTGTGTGATCAGGACAATGTGATCATTCTGGAGCGCATGGAATTCCCTGAACCGGTAATTTCTATCGCTGTTGAACCAAAAACCAAAGCTGACCAGGAAAAAATGGGTCTGGCTCTGGGTCGTCTGGCTAAAGAAGATCCATCATTCCGCGTATGGACTGATGAAGAAACCAACCAGACCATCATCGCTGGTATGGGTGA
The DNA here is from genome assembly GCF_021283185.1 of Buttiauxella cochleicola. Taxonomy (NCBI): domain Bacteria; kingdom Pseudomonadati; phylum Pseudomonadota; class Gammaproteobacteria; order Enterobacterales; family Enterobacteriaceae; genus Buttiauxella; species Buttiauxella cochleicola. The sequence continues at coordinate 928 of NZ_JAJSOS010000007.1, read as the reverse complement.
ACTTCACCTCGACATCATCGTTGACCGTATGAAACGTGAATTCAACGTTGAAGCTAACGTTGGTAAACCTCAGGTTGCTTACCGTGAAGCGATTCGCGCGAAAGTTACCGATGTTGAAGGTAAACACGCTAAGCAGTCTGGTGGTCGCGGTCAGTACGGTCATGTTGTTATCGACATGTACCCACTGGAGCCGGGTTCGAATCCGAAAGGTTACGAGTTCGTCAACGACATCAAAGGTGGTGTAATCCCAACGGAATACATCCCTGCTGTTGATAAAGGCATCCAGGAGCAGCTGAAGTCTGGTCCTCTGGCGGGTTACCCAGTAGTGGATCTCGGCGTGCGTCTGCACTTCGGTTCTTACCACGACGTTGACTCCTCTGAACTGGCGTTTAAACTGGCCGCTTCTATTGCCTTTAAAGATGGCTTTAAGAAAGCGAAACCAGTTCTGCTTGAGCCTATCATGAAGGTTGAAGTTGAAACTCCGGAAGAGAACACCGGTGACGTTATCGGTGACCTTAGCCGTCGTCGTGGTCAGCTGAAAGGTCAAGAATCTAACGCTACTGGCGTTCAGATTCACGCTGAAGTTCCGTTGTCTGAAATGTTCGGTTACGCAACTCAACTGCGTTCACTGACCAAAGGTCGTGCATCTTACTCCATGGAATTCCTGAAGTATGATGACGCGCCAAACAACGTTGCTCAGGCCGTAATCGAAGCTCGCGGCAAATAAGCCCAGAGTTTTAAAAAACATTGATCCCGTGCTCTCTCCTTGAGGGGAGAGCGCAACAGTAAGGAATATAGCCGTGTCTAAAGAAAAATTTGAACGTACAAAACCGCACGTCAACGTCGGTACTATCGGCCACGTTGACCATGGTAAAACCACTCTGACTGCAGCAATCACTACCGTTCTGGCTAAAACCTACGGTGGTTC